>JAEXMB010000088.1 GCA_023444705.1 Pseudomonadota bacterium
CGTTAGACCTCACGACAAGCAACCTCAAAGGAAATGAAGACAATGAATAAAAAAGCAACCACCATCATCGTCGCGCTGCTTCTCGCGATCCTGATCATCGTTGGCATCAACGCGATGCAGCCCAAAGAAGAAACCCTGGGCGATAAAGTCGACGCCGCTGTCGAGCAGGTTCAGGAATCTGCCGATAAAGCAGCTGACAGCATCGAAAACGCTGTTGACCAGGACCAGACCCAGGCTGAAGAAGCTGTCGAAGAAGTCAAAGACGAAATCGACGATGCAACCACCGGCAACTAATCGCCGTTGGTACTAACAGAATAACCACTTCGATCACAAGATCGACCTGGTACATGAATTTCAGGCCCTCGCGCGCTTTTCTTACTTGTTAAGACCAAATGCGCGGGGGCATGAAATCCCGCTCAACAAGAAAGCGGGCCTCGTTAAAACCACAACAAACAGGAGGATACCATGAACAAGGACATTCTTTCAGGCAAATGGACCCAGCTGCGCGGTGAAGTGCAAAAACGCTGGGGCAAATTGACCGACGATCAACTGGACGTCATCAACGGTGACCGTCTCAAGCTGGTCGGCAAGATCGAAGAAGCTTACGGTATCGCACGCGACGAAGCTGAAAAGCAACTTTCGGATTTCGAAAGCACCTGCAGCTCGAGCTGTGCTACCGACAAGAAAAACCACGCGGCACGCTAAGCGTACCGTCAGGTTTCTCTGACTGAAAAAACAGGGTCGCCCTTACCGGCGGCCCTGTTTTTTTATGCCCGGCGCGCACACCGCGATACATGTAAATATCATTAATTATCAATAACTTGGTTGTATTTTAACATTATGAATACCCGATTTTACATGATTGTTACACATCCCTATCCGCACCGTTACACCCCTGCGATCAAGGCGAAACAGGTCCGCCGTTAGACTGAAAGTATCAGTGACGCACATAGAGAAGAACGGCACGACCAAACGCCGCCCCTGTGTTTCGCTTCACGACTTTCACCACCGTGCGTTTACAAGCCGCACACAGGATAACAAGACCGTTTCAACCGAGGAGAACCACCATGCTGCTGCAACCCACCATCGTTACCGCCGTTGCCCACCCCCTTGTCGCCAACGCTTTCATCAAGCACCGCTTCAACGCGCGCGGCGGCCGCCAGGAAGAAATCCTGGTTCTTGACGCACACCGCACCCCCGGCCAGTCGCCTGACAGCGTGCAGGCCGCATTGATCGCCGATATGGACCTGATCCTTGATCAGGTGCAACGCAAGGCCATCAAGGTCGACAGCATCGAGATCCGCGCCCACTAAATGTTTCCTCCGGCGCCGGGAACACCATGCGTGTCTCCGGCGTTGGCCCTCATGACGCTGCTTTCTACCAGTCAAAAATACCAAACAGGAGAAGTAAGATGAAAAAAGCAACTCTCGCAAATGCAACCCTTGCCTCGGTGCTGACGATGGTTCTCGCCATTGGCGTGGCCCATGCAGATACCACCAAAGGCATGCAAAACCCCGAGCGCGCAGGCGTAGCCACCGGTGTTGTCGCCGATGACAGCGAAGCCATGCGCGATACCAAGCAAGCCCTGAAAAACGCCGACCAGTCGATGCGTCAGGGTGCCGATGAAATCCGTGCGTTCCTGTCGGGCAACAACCCCAAGGATCCGCTGAAGCCCGTCGTGATCAAACGCGACCAGACGGCTGAAGCTATGCTCAAAACCGATGTGCTTGATGCCAACGGCAAAAAAGTCGCCACCGTTGACGACATCCTGCTGGATAGCAACGGCCACCCCACCAAAGTCATCGTTGCCAAGGGCGGCGTGATGGGTGTCGGCGCCAAAAAAGCAGCCTTTGACTACACGGCTGTCACCCCCTCGACCCATGACGGCAAGCGCGTCGTAACGGGCCTGAGCGAAGCCAGCATCGAGCAAGCGCCTGAGGCGACCGCACCTGCTGCAAACACCGCCAGCGTGCGTGAGATCCTTGACGGTTCGATCGTCGACAGCAAAGGCGATAAAGTCGCCGCCATCGAAAACGTTGCCTTCAACGGTAACGACACCCAGCTGATCGTGAAGTTCAACGACACCTTTGGCATGGGCGGCGACCTCGCCGCGATGGATGTTGGCTCGCTTGAGCGCGTCGACAACAAAGGCGAAGTGAACTACCGCCTGAGCGAAGCGCAGAGCGCCAAGTTCAAGAACTATAAGGCAGCAGTGGAATAACCCCCACACGTTGCCTGATGCAGCGGCATCCCCCTTTGGCCTTTACGGGCCGGAGGGGGATGTTGCTTTTTGCAAGGGAACACAATCACGTGTTATGGCGTTGGAAAAGCGTAGTTCTGCATCACTCACCACGTCACCAAGGAGCCTACCCATGAAACCCATCAATACCCTTATGTTTGCGACCGCGGCCATTGCGCTGGGCCTGAGCGCCCTGCCCGCACAGGCGCAGGTCCAGACGACGCAACAGGTCGTCAATATCGAAACCCGCGAGGACGTCGTCGTCCCCCCCGGCGTCACCGCTTTCCGCATCGAGGACTTTGACCTCAACGGCGATGGCGCGCTTGTCAGCCAGGAGGTCGGAGACCGCCTATTCAAGATGTATGACGTCGACGGCAATGGCGTTGTCGACAACATTGAATACGCGCGCAAGGCCTTGGCCACCCTGCAGCCGGTCGAGCGCACCACCACCATCAGCTATGACGTCAGCGGCAACGGCGTGGTCGACAAGCAGGAAACCAGCCACGAGCGTTTCCTGCGTGAAACCCAGCTGTCGCGTTTTGACAAGAACAACAAGGGTCTGTCCGCGCAAGAGCTGCTGGACCGCAACTTCCGCCAGGCCGATATCAACGACGACAAGTTCATCAGCCTCAAGGAATGGCGCGGCGCCTATAACGCGGCGATTGACCGTTCCAACAAGATCCAGGGCAACCTGAACCGCTAAAAGGAACCACGGCGCGCCCTGCGGCGTTTGCCTGTAAAGGGACTGCATCCCCTGTTCATTCACCAAGGAGAATACCCATGAAAGCCGATAAAACCCTGATGATTGCCACCGCCGCAATCGCCCTGATGGTCGCAAGTGCCCCCGTCATGGCCGAAACGACCACGACCACCACCAAAACCACCGAAACCGTGGTCGACCCGCTGACAGCCACGACCAACACCACCATCAGCGCACAGACCACCACCGATGGCGTGGTCAAGGAAACCACGACCAAGGTGAAGGATGCCACCACCGGCGCCACCGTTGGCACCAGCGTGACCACTGAAACCGCCCCCGTTACCACGCGCAGCGAAATGCAGGTACAGACGCAGGAAACCACCATCGCCGCCGACGGCACGCGCCTGTTTAACATTTCCGAATTCGACATCAACAAGGATGGCGTTCTGTCGACGCCCGAAGTCGGTGAAAAACTGTTTGGCATGTATGACACTGACGGCAACGGCATGATCGACAACAACGAATACGAGAAAAACATCGTTGTGACCGTCACGCCGGTCGAAAAGACCACGACCATCACCTATGACTTCAACGGTGACGGCATCGCCGAGCAGCAGGAAAAAGTGTATGAGAACTTCATGCGCTATACCCAGCTGGCCCGCTTTGACAACGACAAGGATGGCCTGTCCGCACGTGAATTCGTCGGCCGTGGCTATCTGGAGGCCGATATCGACGGCGACAAGCTGATCAGCAAAAAGGAATGGCAGGGCTCCTATAACGCCGAAATCGACCGTTCCAACAAAATTCAGGGCAACCTGAACAAATAATAAAAACACCACCTGCTTCCCCCTGCACCGCCAGCGTCCCCCCCGGAGCTGGCGGTGCTTTTTTGCCGCTTGCCCAGTAATTACAGGTGCTTGCATGCAAAAAAGCGGGGAACGCGCACCCCCTGCGGCGCGTTGGTCAAATGAACGCTGCTTTTTATATTTTTCCCCATCTTGAGGAGGATACGACAATGACCAAGACCCCGATCAAAACCCTTTCGTGCGCCGCCGCTATTACCCTGATGGTATCGCTTGGCGCGTGCAGCAACATGAACTCGACGCAACAGCGCACCCTCTCGGGTGCCGGTATCGGTGCCGCCAGTGGTGCCGCCATCGGCGCGATGACGGGCGGTTCGGTCGCAGGTGGCGCTGCCATCGGTGCGGCGGGCGGTGCGGCTGCCGGTTACATCTACGACAAGAACAAACGCTAATCACCCCTGTTAGACGGAGGAGAATCCCATGAAAGTCTCCAAGCTTGAAATGATCCCGCGTGCCGGACTGCTGGCGTTGCTGCTCACCGTTGGCGCTTGCAGCAACATGAACGCAACGCAACAGCGCACCCTGTCGGGTGCCGGTATCGGTGCCGCTGGCGGTGCTGCGATCGGTGCCATTGCTGGCGGGTCTGTCGCTGGTGCTGCCGCACTTGGTGCGGCGGGCGGTGCGGCTGCCGGTTATATCTACGACCAAAGCCAGAAGAACTAACACCACGCTGTCTTTGCGGTAACGGAAAAAGGGCCCTGACATGAAAGTCATCACTGCAAACATCGTCATGTCCACGGCCTTGCTGGCACTCGTTGCCTGCAGCGCCACCACGCCGCAAAAACACAAGCGCCATACCGGTACACGTCCGGCGGCGCAAGCCACCGCACCCGCGCAAGACGAGCCCGCCACCAGCGGATGCATGTCCTGCGGTGTTGTTACCGGTGTCGTTGCCCCCGCGCCCACCGCAGGAGCCGACGCCGACAAAGAATAAGCATGTCTTTGGCCTTTTGGTCAGGGCACATGCCAATGAGTCGCAAGCAGCGGTTCACCCCGTTGCTTGCGACTTTCTTTTTTTACGATGAAGGAGACCGGTCATGACACAAACACCGCATACGCCGCCTGCACAACCCGAAAAGCCAGACGCGCGCCCTGATGCAAAACCGGACACCGAAACACCAGGCGCACCGCCGCCGGGCAAACCCGCGCCGGATATCGACCACCCCGAGATCGAGCGCCCCGGCATTGACGCGCCCGAAATAGACACGCCCCCGCCCAATACGCCCGACACCGAACCCGCCAGCGTCCCAGACGAGGCACCGCCGCGTCAGACGCCGGAGATCGTAGAACCGGGCCCCGCCGTGCCGGAGATCGACATCCCGGACCCGCGCAAGCAAGGCTGACAATAAAAAACGCCGCCCCGTAACGGGCGGCGTTTTTGTTTCTTTGCGGATCGCTTTTACGCGCTCTCGGCCAGTTTTTCCGCGCGCTTGCGCTCGTTGGGATCAAGGATCGCCTTGCGCAGGCGGATCGTCTTGGGCGTGACCTCGACCTGTTCATCGTCGTTGATGAAGGTGATGGCCTGCTCAAGCGTCAGAATGCGCGGGGGGATCAGCTTGGTTGATTCATCCGAACCCGAGGCACGGACGTTGGTCAGCTTCTTGCCCTTCAGCACGTTGACGGGCAGGTCGTTGTCGCGGCTGTGTTCGCCCACGATCATGCCTTCGTATACGCGCGTGCCGGGCATGATCATGATGGTGCCGCGGTCTTGCAGGTTGAACAGGTCGTATTCGGTGGCTTCGCCGTCGGCCATCGCGATCAGCACGCCGGTGCGGCGACTTTCAATGTTGCCTTTATAAGGTGCATAGCCGTGGAAGATACGGTTCATGATGCCCGTGCCGCGCGTGTCGGTCAGGAATTCGCCGTGATAGCCGATCAGGCCGCGCGTGGGCGCGATGAAGCTCAGGCGCACCTTGCCGCCGCCAGAAGGCGCCATCGACTGCATTTCGCCTTTGCGCATCGAGATTTTCTGCACAACAGCACCGGAATACGCCTCGTCCACGTCGACGACGACTTCTTCCATCGGCTCCAGACGCTCGCCGGTGGTTTCATCGGTGTGGAACAGCACGCGCGGGCGGCCGATCAGCAGCTCAAAGCCTTCGCGGCGCATGGTTTCGATCAGCACCGACATCTGCAATTCGCCGCGGCCAAAGACCTCGAAGATATCGGCGGTCGCGCCGTCCTTGATGCGCAGAGCCACGTTGCTTTCGGCTTCGCGGAACAGACGGTCGCGGATGTTGCGCGAGGTGACCTTGTCGCCTTCGCGGCCTGCCAGCGGGCCGTTGTTGACGGCGAACGACATCGAAATCGTCGGCGGGTCGATCGGCTGTGCGGCCAGCGGCGTGGTGACGGCAGGATCGCAAACGGTGTTGGACACGGTCGCTTCGGTCAGGCCGGCGAGGGAGATGATGTCGCCCGCCTCGACGGTTTCGACCGGTTCGCGTTCGATGCCGCGGAAGGTCAGCAGCTTGGTCACGCGGCCCGCTTCGACCTGCTTGCCGTCAAGGTCAAGCGCCTTGATGGGCATGTTGGTCTTGGCCGTGCCCGCCATGACGCGGCCCGTCACCAGACGGCCCAGGAAGGGGTTGTTTTCGATCATGGTGACCAGCATCGAAAACGGCGCGGATTTATCGACTTTCGGCGCGGGTACATACTCGCAGATCAGGTCGAACAGCGGCGCCATGTCTTCTTGGGGGCCGTTGAGTTCCTTGGATGCCCAGCCGTTGCGGCCAGATGCGTACAGCAGGGGGAAGTCAAGCTGCTCGTCATTGGCTTCCAGCGCGACGAACAGATCGAACACTTGTTCATGCACGACGTCGGGTTGCGCGTCGGGGCGGTCGACCTTGTTGATGACGACGATGGGCTTGAGGCCAAGCTTGAGCGCCTTGCCCGAAACGAATTTGGTTTGAGGCAGCGGGCCTTCGGCAGCATCGACAAGGATGACAACGCCGTCGACCATCGAAAGAATGCGCTCGACCTCGGCGCCGAAGTCGGCGTGGCCCGGGGTATCGACGATATTGATGCGGGTGTCTTTCCACATCAGCGAGGTGACTTTCGCCAGAATGGTAATGCCGCGCTCGCGTTCGAGGTCGTTGCTGTCCATGACGCGCTCGGCGACTTGCTGGTTTTCGCGGAACTGCCCCGACTGGCGCAGCAGCACGTCGACAAGGGTGGTTTTGCCGTGGTCAACGTGGGCGATGATGGCGATGTTTCTGAGTTTGCTCGTCATGGTCTGGGTCATCTCTAATAAAATTATAAGTCACGGGGCAGCTGGCAGCCGTTGCTGCGCCGCACTTCTTAGCGGCAAAACCCATTGTATTTCAATAGTTTTTATCTATTGAACGCCTGTTTCACCCTGTGAAGATGGCCGGATCATACACGAAAATTTAATTATGTATAGTCTAAAATCCTCACAAAGGCCGCAATTGCGCGGTTTTCGCCCATTTATCAGGTAAACGGCATGCACCTGCCCAGAACATTGCGCAAAGGCCTGTTAAGCGTTCTTTTCGGCACCGTGGTGGCGCAAGGGTTGCTGCCCGCTGCCGCACAGGCCCAAAACGCGCCTGCCGCCCCCGCTGCCGCATCCGAACCCCAGACCCGCGCCAGCGCCGATCTTGAGCGCATGCGCCAGTACTACCAGCACCGCGCACCGCGCAACGTCATCATCGGCGCGCTTGATACCGACACATTGCTGTCCTTCACCCGCGACGACGACCAGAGCCTGGGCGCGGCCATCCGCGGCGGCGGTGCCGTACCCGACGACGCCTCGCTCGCGCGGCTGGCCGAGGGCATCACCTTCCTGCCCGGCATTTATTCCGAGAATGCCAATTTCGACCACCAGACGCTGTCGCCTGTCGCCGTGCCCGACCTGCACGCCGTCGACGGCCGTGCCATGTGCGTGACCATCACCGGCCAGCCCGACATCCAGACCATCCTGCCCACGGGCCTGAACGTGGCGCAGTCGACGCGCTTTCTCAACCGTCACGAATTCCGCCACTGCGCCAGCGCGCACATCAGCCACACCCTGCAAAACCACGGCACCGTCGCGCAAAGCGTGCAGCGCGGCGAGCTTAGCCCCGCCTTGTTCGACTATCTGGCCGGTGTGCTGGAAGAAGAAACCCGCGCCGATCTTGGCGCGCTCAGCGACATGATCGTCCTTGACGGCGACAGCGCAGACATCCTGCGCTCCGTCGCGGACTGGCGCGCGCGCCGCATGGCCGCGAGCCAGCACGACCTGACGCATTACTCAAGCCCCGCCCTGCTGGCGCTGGCTGAACGCATCGACGAGATGGGGGTTGCGCGTTTCCGCCGCATGGGCGAAGGCGCGCGCGAACGCCTGCTGGAGCGCGTTCTGCACGACACCAGGCTGAGCGGTGGCGCCATGCTGCTGCTGGCGGCTGACGTTTATGATGGCGCGGTGGAGGACGTAAACTATCCCCTCACGCCCGGCGACCACGCGCGCGCGGCACCCGCGCTTGCCTATATCGCCGCCAATCCGCACCTGCAGCACGTCGATATGGACCCGATCATCCTGACACCTGCGCAAATGCGCGAACTGCAGGCATGGTCACCCGAGGATGACATGCAAAAGCGGGCCCTGAGCGAGGGCCGTGGTAGCGTGACGCGCCTGTCTTTGCTGGCGGCGCGCAGCGACATGCTCGACACCCTGCGCGAGGATATCCGCCGCGACCCGTCCAATCCTGTCTACGGCGCGCGCATCCTGCTCACACATGCCGCCTTCCAGAGCCTGAGCGCCACGCTGGACGCGCCCGCGCCTATTGCTGGCCCTGCGGCGCAGGCACAGGCCGTCATGGCCGCCACAGCCGCCCCCAGCGGCCCCTGAGGCGCCCCGCCAGCTGTTGCAGAAAAACACAGGCGGGGAAAACTTTGCCCCCGCACCCACGATTCCCCTTCACAAATTTCCGAATCGACCTATAAGCTTAAGGTATGGCACCCGTTCAAGGCTTATGATCGCAACATGCGATTCGTCCGGCAAACAGGTGGGATCCTCCGGCTGGAGGGCGGCATGCTGCCCTTTGGTGTTTGAATGACTTCTGCTGGGTCCCAGTACAACTACGTGAAAACAACTTTTTTTGCGGGGTAGTATGCAATGGACGAATTCCAGAGCGTTGACGAGCTGATCCGGAACAGCAAGCCGGATGTGCCTGTTACCTGTTACCGACCTGCAGCGCTCAATGCGGCTGCCGACTGGTTCCTGAAGAACATTCCGGGCCATGCCCTTTATGCTGTCAAAGCCAATCCGGCGCCTAACGTGATCGAAGGCTTGTTTGCAGCGGGCATCCGCCACTTTGACGCGGCCTCCATCCCTGAAATCCAGCTGGTGCAAAAACACGCGCCCGGCAGCCACATCGCCTTCATGCATCCGGTCAAAAGCCGCAATGCCATCGAGCAGGCGTATTTCGACTACGGCGTGCGCGATTTTTCCTTCGACAGCATGGCGGAGCTTGAAAAGATCGTCAGCGCGACCGGCAACTCGCAGGACCTCACGCTCCTGCTGCGCCTTGCCGTGCCCAACTCGACGGCAGAGCTGCCGCTGTCCAACAAATTCGGCTGCTCGCCCATGAAGGCGGCGGATATCCTGCGCGCGGCACGCAAAGTGTCCAAGCGCATCGGCATCTGCTTTCACGTCGGTTCGCAGACGATGGACCCCGACACCTATCACAACGCGCTGACCATCGTGGGCAACATCATCCGCAGCATGCCGCGCACCAAGGTCGACATCATCGACATCGGCGGCGGCTTTCCGTCCGTCTATCCCGGCATGGAACCGCCGGCACTGGCACGCTACCGCGATGCCATCATCGCCGGCCTTGATAACCTGCCCAACCCCGGATCCTACGAAATCTGGTGCGAGCCGGGCCGCGCCCTCGTGGCGGAAAGCGCCTCGGTGGTGGTCAAGGTCGAAGCGCGCAAGGGCGACACCCTGTATATCAATGACGGTACCTACGGCAGCCTGTTCGATGCGGGCGAGCATCTGGGTTTCCGCTATCCCGTGCGCCTGATCCGCGGCGCGCGCGCCAAACCCGCGCCCAAGAGCGGCAGCCTCAAGGGCTACCGCTTCTACGGCCCGACCTGCGACAGCATCGACTATATGCCCGGCCCCTTCTACCTGCCCGCCGACATCGCCGAGGGCGATTACATCGAAATCGGCCAGCTGGGTGCCTATGGCAACACCATGCGCACGAACTTCAACGGTTTCTACGATCACGAGATCATTGCCGTTGACGCGCCGCCGCTGATGTCGCTTTATACCGACCTGACGCCGAAACAAAAGAAAGCCGCCCGCCTGTCCGTCGCTTGATGGCGCTTTCATGAAATTTTTACCTGAACACGGCACTCCCGCGCCGCCAGCCCCCACAGGCATTGGCAACGCGATGTGCCAGACGCTAAACCAAAAGGAAGACACACGATGACCAAAGCCAACCTGAAAGCCGTCAAGACCAAGCCACAACCCAAAAGCAACCGCAAGGCCGTGTTGCTGAGCAAAACCGTCGAGCATATCGACATCAAGAAATTCGACGCCCGCCCTATCGTCAAGGCAATGGGCAAGATGTCGTTCACCAGCCGCGATCTGTCGCGCGCCGCCGATATCTTCAACGACATGCTGAAAGATAAAGAGTCGACCTCCATCCTCACCATCGCGGGTTCGACCTCGGCCGGTGGTTGCATGGATCTCTATACCGACCTGATCAAGCACAACATGGTTGACGTCGTCGTCGCCACCGGTGCGTCGATCGTCGACATGGATTTCTTCGAAGCGCTTGGCTTCAAACACTATCAGGCCGACAGCCAGGTTGATGACCGCGAGCTGCGCGACCTCTACATCGACCGCATCTATGACACCTACATCGACGAGGAAGACCTGCAAGCGGTCGACCACACCATCTTTGAAATCGCCGAAACGCTGGAGCGCCGCCCCTATTCCTCGCGCGAATTCATCTGGGAGATGGGCAAATACCTCAGCAAGCATGCCAAGAAAAAAGGCTCGCTGGTGCAAACCGCGTATGAACACGGCGTGCCCATCTTCTGCCCCGCCTTCACCGACAGCTCCGCCGGCTTTGGTCTGGTTCTGCACCAGGTCAAAAACCCCGGCAACTACATGAGCATCGACAGCGTCGCTGACTTCCGCGAGCTGACCGACATCAAGATCGCGGCGGGCACCACCGGCCTGCTGATGATCGGCGGCGGCGTGCCCAAGAACTTCACGCAGGACACCGTCGTCTGCGCCGAAATCCTTGGCCACCACGACGTTGAAATGCACAAATACGCCATCCAGATCACCGTTGCCGACGTGCGCGACGGCGCCTGCTCGTCCTCGACCCTCAAAGAGGCCTGCAGCTGGGGCAAGGTTGACGTCGCGCAAGAGCAGATGGTTTTTGCCGAGGCCGGCTCCGTCCTGCCGCTGCTGGCATCGGATGCCTATCACAAAGGCTACTGGAAAAAACGCAAGGCGAAAAACTGGACCAAGCTGTTCACCGGCAAAAAGCCTGCGAACGACAAGAAAGCCGTCGCCAAAAAGAAAAAATAAGCGGTTTCACCCGCTTGAACAAAAAGGCGGTCTGGCAACAGGCCGCCTTTTTGCTATGCTGGCGCCATGACGATTGACGTTTTGCGCATTTATGAAGACATCGCCGCGTGGTTTGACGACAACCGCACGCGCAGCCTCATGGAAAAACCCTATCTTGATGCGGCCCTGTCGCTGGCGCGCGAAAATCCTGCCGTACTTGACCTCGGCTGCGGCACAGCCGAGCCGATTGCGGCCTATCTGATTGCACACGGCGCACAAGTGACGGGCGTGGACGGCGCGCAGGCGATGATCGACATGTGCCGCGCGCGCTTTCCCGCCCATACCTGGATCACGGCTGATATGCGCGGGTTGGCCCTTGGCACCCAATTTGACATCATCATCGCATGGCACAGCTTTTTCCACCTGACAGCGGACGAGCAACGCGCCATGTTTGCCGTCTTCGCAGCGCACCTGCGCAGCGGCGGTGTGCTGATGTTCACCAGCGGCTCACGCGCGGGCGTGGCCTGGGGTGATATGCAAGGGCACCGTGTGCATCACGACAGCCTCGCACCCGAAGAATACCGCGCATTGGGCGCCGCACATGGCTTTAAGGTCGTCCAGCACAGCGAAGACGACCCCGCGTGCGGCAATGCCACCGTATGGATCATGCAAAAAGGCAGCGTTTCGCCATGACCTATTGCGGCATCGACTTTGGCACCTCCAACTCCGCCATCGCCATCGAACACAACGGTGCGATCACGCTCGCCCCCGTCGAAGACGGCGCGCAAACCCTGCCAAGCGCCATGTTTTTTCCGCGCGGCGCACGCCCCTTGTATGGCCGCACGGCGCAGCAAACCTTTTTCGACGGACACGAGGGCCGCTTCATGCGCAGCCTCAAGCGCATGCTGGGCACAGAGCTAATGAACTGGGGCACGCTGGTCAACGACCGCCCGCGCCGCTTTGACGAGCTGATCGGTGGCTTTATCGCCCACCTCAAGGCCGCAGGCGAAGCGGCGGCGGGCCGCGCGCTTGATAGCGTCGTCATCGGACGGCCCGTGCATTTCGTCGACGGCGACGCAGGTGCCGATTATGCGGCACAAGAACAGCTGCGCCGCATCGCGCAGGCGGCGGGGTTCAGCCACATCGCATTTCAGTTCGAGCCGATTGCAGCAGCCTTCGCCCATGAACAAACTCTTGACAGCGAAGCCCTCGCCCTTGTCGCCGACATTGGCGGCGGTACGTCTGATTTCACCATCATCCGCATCGGCGGCGCGCATACCGCCAAGACCGAGCGCAACGACGATATCCTTGGCAACAGCGGCATCCGCACCGGCGGCAACGATTTCGACAAAAGCCTCAGTCTTGAGAGTTTCATGCCGGCCCTTGGCTATAACGCCACCTATGGCGCGCGCAATCTGCACTTTCCGCGCGCGCCGTTTCATGATCTGTCGGAATGGTCCAAGGTCAACTTCGTCTACGCGCCAAAAACCGTTGCCGACCTGCGCGACGCCTGCGACGAGGCACACGACCGCGCCGCCGCCGCGCGCCTGATGCATGTACTGGAAGATGAACTTGGCCACCGCCTGCTGTCGGGCGTGGAAGATGCCAAAATCGCCCTGAGCGAAACACCCGCCACCCATGCCGACCTTGGCTTTATTCAAGACGGTTTCGGCATCGACGTCAGCCATGACGCTTTCATTGCCGCTGTAGAGGCGCATATCGACGCGATCACGCAAAGCCTTGATGAATGCCTGACGCTGGCAGGTGTGCAGGCACAGGATATCGAGCTATGCATCCTCACCGGCGGCCCCACGGCGATGCCTGCCCTCGCGCGTGCCCTCACCAGCCGTCTGCCTCGTGCCCGTGTGTCGGGCGACAACAAGCTGTCCAGCGTCGCCACAGGCCTGGGCCATGCAGCCCAGCGCTTTGCCGCATCTACTTCCTGAAAATCAGGAAAGCGGCGACGACGATCAGCAGGAATCCGGCGATGTGGTTCCACCTGAGCGGCTCGCCGAGGTAGAAGATCGAAAACACCGCAAAGACGGACAGGGTGATGATTTCCTGCATGCCCTTCAGCTCGGCCGCGTTGAAATAGCCGTGGCCGATGCGGTTGGCAGGCACCTGAAAGCAGTATTCGACAAAAGCGATGCCCCAGCTGACCAGCACGACAATCCACAGCGCCGTGCTTTTGTATTTAAGGTGCCCGTACCACGCAAAGGTCATGAAGATATTGGACATGAGCAACAGGAAGAATGTCTGCAAGGGGATCGACGACATGGGAGAAAACCTCGGTTAACGGATAAACTGGCGGCGGGCAAAGACAGAGACCGCCCCCGCCAGCAGGTTGGTGAGCGTCAGCGCCAGCACAATGCCCAGAAACCCGTAGTGTTTTTGCAGCAGCCAGGCCAGCGGAACATAAAGAACGAACATGCGGATGATGATGAGCGCGGTTGCCGCCAGCGGCTTGCCCATCGCGTTGAGTGCGGCGTTGACCACGACCAGCGCGCCCATCGCGCCAAAGCTCACCGGTACCCAGTGCAGGTATTGCGCCGCATATCCCGCAACCGTTGCATCGCCGTCAAACAGGCGGGGAATGTCATGGGCAAACGGCCAGATCAACGCCGCCATACCAAGCCCGACGATGATGGCGTTGCGCATGCCGATGCGGCAGGCCTCGGCAATGCGGCCAAAGTTGCCCGCACCATAGTTCTGGCCCGAGAAAATCGACACCCCTGCCGCAATCGCATAGAACACCAGCACGCATACACCCTCGATCCGGCTGGCTACGCCAAGGGCCGCCACGGCTTCCTTGCCGTAGCCTGCAGCCATCCAGGTGATGATGCCCGCCGATACCGGCGCGATCTGGTTGCTAAATATGGATGGCAACGCGACATGCATAAAGCGCCGCCATGACGCAGAACTGCCCTCGTGCCACAGCACGCCCGACAATGCCTGACGGCGGTACGCCAGCATATAGAGCGAATAGGCACAGGTCAGCGCATAGGCAATGACGATCGTCGCTGCCGCGCCTGTGAGGCCCATCTGCGGGAACGGCCCCCAGCCGAAAATCAGCAGCGGGTCGAGCAACAGGCTGAGTGCGGACATCAACGTCATGATCATCGATGCATAGCCCGTATCGCCGAGCGCGCGCATGCAGGAATTGCCCACGATCATTGTGCCAAAAAACGGCAGACTGAGATACCACACAAACATGTATTCGCGGATCAGCGGCATCAGCGCAGGCTTGGCGCCCAGCAACGGGAAGATGATATCGATCGTGGCCACGCCCGCCAGTGCCGCCGACAGCGCGATCACCGCCGCCATCACCAGCGCATCGGTCGACATCTGGCGCACCTTGTCGAAATTGCCCTCGCCATAGACGCGCGAGATGACGGAGGCCGTGCCAACGCTCATGCCGTAGGTGATGCCCAGAAAGAACATGCCGACGGGCATGGTAAAACCAAGCGCCGCCAGCTCGCGCGTGCCAAGACGCGAGATGAAATAGGTATCGGCAAGGTTGAACAGCGTGATGGACAACATGCCAAAGGCAAGCGGGATCGACAGCCGCCGCAGATGCGGGGCGATGTCGCCTTCAAGCAGGGAGAATTTCGGCGGGGTCATCTTACGGCACATCACAAAAAGAACGGGTGCGGCTGCGGAGTCACCCCCGCGTCGCACCGCACCCGTCATTTTCGGCCTCGGCTTAGCGCACCATGTCGAAGAGCAACACGCGCGCCTGTTTGGCCTGATCGGACAGGGCACCTTCAATATCTGCCCCTTGCGCGTCCTTTTCAAGCGCGATGGCGTCGCCCTGGCCGAGTGTCACCGCCTCGCCGTCGGGCAGGCGGACATGGACATGGCCGTCCATGACCTGCAGCCAGTAACGGCGCGCCGGATCGGTATCGATACGGACCTTCTGGCCCACGTCCAGCCGCGCTGCGCGCAGATGGGCGTCTTGCAGGATGCGTAGGGCCTCGGGCACCGCACCGTCATCCAGCGTGGCGGGCACGACCAGCGGCTGCCAGCCCTGCGGAGCAGGCACGGACGGATCCAGCACGTCAAAGCGCCGCTGCTGATAGGCAGGCTCGGCATTATGCACGTTGGGCATCAGCCAGATTTGCAGCAGATGCACGGGGTCGCTCGGCGAGGCGTTGAACTCGCTATGGCGGATGCCGCGGCCGGCGCGCATCATCTGCACCTCGCCCGGCGCGATCACCGCACCGTTGCCAAGGCTGTCGCGGTGGGCCAAAGCCCCCTCGAGGACGATGGTGATAATCTCCATATTATCGTGCGGGTGGGCCGGAAAACCGCCACCGCCCTTAACACGGTCCTCGTTGATGACCCGCAGCGGGCCAAAGCCCATGCGGTCGGGGTCGTAATAATGGCCAAAGCTGAAGGAATGACGGGCGTCGAGCCAGTCAAAGCTATTGTGACCACGGGTATCGGCAGGAATGACGGTATACATGATGACATTCTCCCTTTCATGAGCGTTGTTCCTGCTCTATGAGATATTATTCTATAAATAATTATAATATGTATTATTTAGAATTGATTATTCCATTATTTAGAATAATAATGATTTCATGGATAAATTGTCCAATATCATTGCCTTTTCGACAGTGGCCGAGACCCTGAGCTTTGCCGAGGCCGCCAAGCGCCTGGCAATTGCGCCATCGGTGGTCAGCAAGCGCATCAAGGACCTCGAAGCGCATCTGGGCGCCACACTTCTCAACCGCTCCACCCGTCATGTCAGCCTGACCGATGCGGGATACCGCTATGCCGAACACAGCCGCCGCCTGCTGGGCGAACTGGCGGAGCTTGAAGACAGCCTGCGCGACGGGCATGCCCGCCCCGTCGGCCACCTCACACTCAGTGCGCCGATGGCTTTCACCCACGCCTTTATGGGCCCGTTGCTGTCGTCGTTTCTGGGCCGCTATCCCGATGTCAGCGTCGACGTGCTGATCAGCGACGATCCGCTTGGCTTTGCCCGGCCTGATTGCGACCTTGGCATTTTCATCGGCACGCCGCAGGCCGATACACTGGTGATGCGCAAGATCGCCGACACGCGGCGTGTCGTGGTGGGCAGCCCCGCCTATCTGGCGCAACATGGCCGCCCGCACACGCCGGCCGACCTGATCGCGCACAACTGCCTGAAGTACGCCCACGAACAAGGCCGCGGCCATGCCAGCACCGCCTGGCCATTCAGCAAAGACGGGCGCGAGGTCTGGCAACCGGTGATGGGCCGCATGATGGCCGACAGCGGCGCCCTGCTGGCACGCGCGGCGCGCGATGGGTGCGGCCTTGCTTTTCTGCCCACGTTTATCGTCGCCCCGCATATCATGGCGGGCGAACTCGACATCGTTTTGGAGGATTACGAGCGCGCGCCACTGCCGATTTCGGTCGTCTGGCCGCACCAGCGGCACATGCCCGCGCGCCTGCGTGCATTGATAGATCATATTGTCGCGCATTTTCAGGCAGATACCCCGCCGCAGCCCGCACCATTGACATAACTGCGAAATCCGTGTGAAATGCAGGCCTCCCCGCCACTTTCATGACCGGAGCCTGCCCATGTCCCCCGCCCATACCCCCGCTTTGACATCCGTGCGCGCCTTCACCGGCGACTGCGAAAAGATCGCGCTGAACTCCCCGCACCTGAGCATCGACATGGACAAGCTGGTCACGCTGTCGCAAAGCTTCAACACCGTCAGCAGCGCGCCGTCATGGGCGAACTACATCAGCACCGAGGCCAGCACCGGCTATCCCGTCGACGTCACCCGCGTCTTTTTTGAAATGGCGATGATCTGCGCCCAACAGGGCGGCTTCATCACGCCCGATGAAAACGGCGTGCCGCAGAAATGGAACATCAACGGTTCGGGCGCTGCCGCCATGCTGCAAAAGATGACCGAGATCCGCGACGCCAAGGCTCTGCCCGGCATCGACATCACCGATACGGCGCAATTGCGCGCAGCACTCGCCCCGCATCTTGCAGGCGTTCCTTTCGCCGAGGCGCGCCAGCAGATGTTCGCCGAATTCGCATCGCCGCAAACATATGCCGCGCTTGACGCATTGGTCAAAGGCGCGCATGACCGCAGCACCAATACTTATAACTTCGATTTCGACTTCATCAACAAGGCGGCGGATCTGTTCCCGCAAAGCTTTGCCAGCGACCCTTTCCGCAAAAAAATCATCCTCGCCGTACTGATGACCGCGTCCTTCGCACATGCCAAGGCCGCCAATGACGAACTGCGCGACATGTCGCCCGCCGTCATCACCACCAACGCCCCCGTCGCGGCCGATTACGTTTTGCCGCAGGTGCTGGAAGGCCTTGGCGTGCTGAAACTTTCCGACCGCCTGCGCGACCAGCTGCTGGGCAAGGCCGGCTTTGACGAAAACGACAGCGTCGTGCGCGACCTGCGCGCCGCCACCATTCATATCTGCGACCTGTTGTCGGCCATGTCGGGCAAGAGCCCCCAGGATATCGACGCGCACCTCTGGCTTGCGGGCCGCGACCCTGCCGTCAAGCCGACGCTGAAACCCGCGATCAACGTCTATACGACGTGGTTCTGATCCACGCGTTGAAAAAAAGCCCCGGTCGTCTGGCCGGGGCTTTTTTTATGCCGCATCGCGTAATTGCCCCTGCTGCGACAGGGCCTGCAGGTCGCTGCCCGCGGGGTTTTGAAAGGCGCGCAGACCAAAGGCATGCATGATCGCATAGAGATGGTCAAAGATATCCGCCTGCACGCCTTCGTAAGCGCCCCATGCAGTGGTGTTGGTGAAGCAGTAGATTTCAATCGGCAAGCCCGCGGCCCCTGGGGCCAGCTGGCGCACCAGCAGCGTCATGTCCTGATGGATATGAGGATGCTGACGCAGATACGCCTCCACATAAGCGCGGAAAGTACCGATGTTGGTCAGGCTGCGCGCATTGACCGGCAGGCGGTCGCTTTCATCAATCCGGCTGTTCCATGCGCTGATCTCCTGCGACTTCTGCGCCAGATAGGGGCGCAAAAGGCGAAAACGCTGCATATCCTCGACATCGTGCGCGGAGAGAAAGCGAATGCTGTTCTGGTCGACGAATACCGCGCGCTTGATGCGCCGTCCGCCGGATTCACTCATGCCGCGCCAGTTCTTGAACGGATCGCTGATCAGGCGGCGCGTGGGGATCGTCGTGATGGTCTTGTCCCAGTTCTGCACCTTGACGGTATGCAGTGCGATATCGATGACGTCGCCGTCGGCATTGAGCTGCGGCATTTCGATCCAGTCGCCCACGCGCACCATGTCGCCGGAGGTGATCTGCACGCTGGCCACCAGCGAGAGCAGCGTGTCCTGAAACACCAGCATCAGCACCGCCGCCATCGCGCCAAGGCCGGACAGCAAAATAACGGGGGAGCGGTCAATCAGTGCCGCCACGATCAAAATGCCCGCCACCAGCACCAGCGCGAGCTTGACCATCTGTACATAGCCTTTGATAGGACGTCCCGCCGCCTGCGGGCGGCGCGCATAGACCGCATTGACCGCATTCAGCACGCCTGACAGCGCCAGCGCGAAGCTGAGGATGATGCACGCGCTCACCACGTTGCGCGTGACATCGGCCACGGCGGGCGGTATATGCGCCACCGCGCCGATACCCGCCATGACCACAATCGCGGGCACGATGTTGGCCAGGCGCGACAGGACTTTCTGGCGTTCAAGCTCGGGCAGGTAATCGCCGGGCGCGTGGCGCAACATATGGTGGATAGCGCGCAGTAAAATCCGCTTTACCGCAAAATTGGCGATCAGCGCGAAGAGCGCCAGCACGCACAGGCCCGCCAGCATCTGGATCATCGGGGGTTGCGCCGACAGGTTCTGTGCAAATTGAAAGGCGTCGCTGGCCATGAGTGTGTCCATCGCATGATCTCCGGTGCTGTTGTGTATGAATATCCGTTGATAGCCTCTGATGGACGCACACCGCAACCCTTGCACCGCAAAAAACTGAAAAAAACCGCAGATAGCACGCAAAAAATGCAGAGACTGCCGCTTTATGTGGCACGGCAACACGAATTATAAAACAATATAGCAGGATTTCTTTTTGACATCATGTTGCGTGCAATGCTTAGAATAAACAGCTTTACGCGCAATAACCGGAATATTCCGCAATGGCCCTGCCCGCACGACTGACATGGCTGCGCACTTTTTTTGCCCCGCGTGTACCGCTTTGGCTTCATGCGGTGCGCACCGGTGCGCTTGTGGTACTGAGCTTTCTTGGCCTTGACCGCGTTATCCTGCCCGCCCTGCCCGCGCGCCCGTTGACCGCCAACGAAACGCAGATGCTGCGCGAAGTGTTTGGAAAATCTGTCGACTACAAGAAAGTGCGCATCCACCAATCGCGCATCGGTGATATGTGGCTTGGCCTGTTCAACACAGCCGCCATGACCCGCCATAACATGATCACGATCACTCGCGACGCCTGCAGCGCGGATTATGCCCTGTGCAAGGACGACGCCACGCGCAGCGTCTTTCTGCACGAAAGCGTGCATGTCTGGCAAAGCCAGAACCGCATCATGCCCTCGCGCCTCGTGGAAACCTTTGGCCATTACAGCCGCATCCTGCGCGGCATCTCGCCCGAAGACCACTATGCCTACTCGCTCAGAGACGGGCGCGCGCTGACCACCTATAACATCGAACAGCAGGCGGGCATCATTTCAGACTATGTGATGTACGTAGAGGGCAAACCCGTAAATGACGCCAACCGCAACATGCTGTTCCTCAACACCGATACGCTGTCGCGCGAAGGCTATGACTACCGCGCCGATTATGCGCGCGTGCTGAAACCCTTCCTGCGCAATCCCGCCTACGTGCGCAACCAAACAGCGCGCAAATAAAAAACCGGCCCCTTGCGGAGCCGGTTTTTTAAAGCCACTGCGTGCTTATTCAAGGTGCGCCTTGAGCATCCAGTGGAATTTCTGGTGGACCTGCAGACGTTCGATCGCCAGATCTTCCGTCGCATCGTCATTGGCATCGTCTGCCGCATCAACCAGCGCCTGCGCGGTCTTGATGATCGTCTCGTGGTCCTTGACGAGGTTTTTGATCATCTGCACGGCGGTGCAGCTGCCGGTTTCTTCCTTGATGTCGGTCAGCTTGGCAAAGGCGGCAAAGCTGCCCGGCGCGGGCACGTCAAGCGCGCGCAGGCGTTCCGCCACGCTGTCGATCGCCAGGAACAAATCCTGATACTGGCCTTCGAACATGGTGTGCAGGGTGTTGAAATACGGGCCCTTCACGTTCCAATGATAGTTCTGGGTTTTAAGGAACAGCACATAGCTGTCGGCCAGCAGGCAGTTCAGCCCCTGCACGACGGCATCGGGTCTGGCTGCGGTTTTTTTCTTGGTGGTAGCCATCATAACTCTCCTTGGTCAAAGATTATGCGGGAATGCACAGCGCCTGCGCGGCGGCGGCCACGACGGCGGAAATACGCACGCAATGCTGCACACCGGTCTTGCTAACCTCGTGCTTTTGCACGGCGGCGGCGTGGGATTCGATGCACAGGCCGCACCCGTTGATGGCCGATACGGCCAGCGAGTACAGCTCGAACGTCACCTTGTCGATGCCGGGCGACGCGATCACGTTCATACGCAAACCTGCGGGCAGCTGGGAAAGTTCCTTGTCATGCGCCAGATGGATGAAGCGGTAATAGACGTTGTTCATCGCCATGACGGCGGCGGCGGCCTTGGCGGCGTTGATTTCCTCGGCCGACAGGGTGGCGGCGGTCTCGCCGGTGACGGCGGCGATGATCGCCGGATGCTTGGTCGCATAGGCCGAGGCCAGCGCGATGCCATGCACCTGATTGAGCGTGAGGCCGGAGTTAGGGTCCTGCTTGATAACAGCGGACAGGTTCAGGCGGATATCCTTGGCAAAATCGGGCAGCAGGTCGCGCAGGGCATCAATGTTGGCGGGGGTTGCGGCATCAGCCGTCTGTGCGACGGCAAGTGAAGTTACGGTCATGTTACGTCCCTTTCTGGGGAGGAATGGTTGATGTTGGGATCAAATATAAGCCCGCAAAGCTGACCGCCAAGTTAATTTTCCTGTCTTTTCAGGCGCAAACGGGCAATTTCGGCCCGAGGTTACATAATTTTTTAACCCTCCCCGTGGTATTTTATGACCAGAAACTGCTTCGTGCGCCTGTTCTGGCGGACTAGTGAATTGAATTATTGGGGAAATTCCATGCCACGCATCATCCGCAACCCGACCTTGCTGGAACGCCTGCATGACGGCATCGCCAACAATCCGCGCAAGGTGCAATTCCTTTTCGCGTCCGCCGCAGGGGCAGGATTGCTGGCTCTGATGTCCCCCGCGAGCGACGCGGACCAGCCGCGCAACGATTCTGCCGCCGCATCGACCGATCCCGGCACGATGGGCCTTGCCACGCCTGCGGGTGCTGACAACCAGCAATGCCCCGCCGAAATGTCGCCCGTCATTCCGCGCCCCGATGCCTTCCCCTTCCCCGTCGATCCGGCAGCGCAACAGCGCGTGCTGCAGGACCTTGGCTTTCAGATCGGCCGCAACACGCCCGACGGGGTGTTCAAGGAACGCACGCTGACCTCGCTCAACGAATTGCGCCAGCTGTATTACGGTGCCGCATATCGCGCCGCCCCCGCCTTCAGCCAGACGATGAGCGAGAAGGAATATCGCGACCTTGCCGCCTTTGCCGCACAGGTCAAGCGCGATGCCTCTACCTATAACGTGCCTGTCGAGCGCATGACCAACGTGTCGCTGGCCGCGCACGCCTTTGGCATGCGTGTGGATGAATTGCTGCCCGCAACCGATCAGGGGCAAAGCGGATTTCGCGGGTCGATGACCGACTTCCTCTACCTCGTCAAAAACTACGGCCACCGGTTTGGCATGGGTGCGCTGGCCGACCAGATCAAAGCCGAGCGCGGCTGGATGGGCGGTGCCGTATCCCTGCGCGTGGATGATCCCGTCGCCTTCATGTTGCTCGACCAGTTGCGCCAGTACGAGCGCACGGCCATTTTCTTTGAGGCGCGCCGCCTTGGCGAGGGCAACGACATGCCCCAGACGCGCGAACTGCACGGCACGCAACCCGCAAGCGACCTTGCGCGTATGCAGGCAGACCTGCAGACGCTGGGCGTTGGCAACCTGACGGGCAGCGACAACGGTTTTGGTCTGCGGACCGAAGCCGCACTGAACCTTTACCGCGCGACCTATGCGCCGCTGGTGCCGCAAGGGGCGAATGTCGACGACTATCTGCCGCGCTTTGCTGAGCTGGCGCGCCGCGACGCGCAAACCTATGAACGCCTGTCCGAGCAAGCCGTCAACGACGGGCGTGCTGGCCGCGCGCTGACCATCCCCACGCAAGCCGCGGCGGCCATCCGTCTGTCCGCACTCACCACGGGGGCGGATTTCGGCTATATGATGAAGCTTGCCTATGCCGAAAGCACGTTTGACCCCGAGGCAGGTGCGCCGACCTCGACCGCCAAGGGGCTTTATCAGTTTATCGAAGACACCTGGGTGCAAACGATCAGCCGCTATGGCGCCGATCATGGCATGGGTGTTCTGGCACGCCATTTCAGCGTACAGCCCGACATGCACGGCACGATGGTCGGGCGCAGCGAAAACCCGTGGATGCGCATTGCCGCCCTTGGCCTGCGCGACCAGCCGCAGCTGGCGGGGCTGATGAGTGCGGAGTTGCAATTGCACAACGAGTTCCTCATCGAATGCGCGCTCGGGCGCGAGCTTGACGACGCCGAGCTTTACATGGGCCACTTCATGGGCCACGACGCGGCCTATGCCTTCCTGCGTACCTATGACAGCGCGCCCGCTACCAACGCCGCCGCCGCTTTCCCCGCAGCGGCAAAGGCAAACGAAGGCGTATTCTACAACCGTGGCGCGTCGCGCAGTATGGCGGGCGTGGTAGAGCTGTTCGAGCGCAAGTTCAACCGCTACGACCTTGCCGACCGGCCCTATAACCTGCAGGTCACGTTCAACGAAAACGTCGCCGCGCGCGAACGCCTGAGCCGCGACCAACAGGTGTCGCGCGATGCCGCACGCGCCGGCTTTCCCATGAGTGCGGAAAACGCGCGCGCGATGGGCGTGACGCGGGTGGAGCGCCGCGGCGAGGACATCGTGCTGCACTTTGACCGCAACCTGCACGCACCGCCGCCCCGCCCCGTGAGCTAAAGCCCAGCCTGTTGCGGCGCAATATATTGAAATTACAGCATTTTTTGTGCTGACGCCCTGCCCATGCAGATGACATAAGGGGTTGCCGTAACCCCGTTTTTTTCCTAAACTCGCCTCCTTAACGCATTGCCGTCCATCCCTGCGCCGCGCCCCGCGCGCGCGTTTTCGTTGCCTGATCCAAGGAGAGAGTGACCATGACCAAACCTGCGCGCAGCCGTTTGCACAAATTTTTTCGCAACGCGACAGCGGCAACGGCCCTGGCCATGACCTCGGCCAGCGGTATCGCGCAGACCGCGCCCGCAACACCAATCCTCGCCGCAGCACAAGACAACCACGGCTGGCGCTCGCACCGCGATCAGGGCCAGTGCCCGTTGCCCGGCGCCAACACGCCGCCCGCCACCACGCCGTTCAACTTCGCCGCCAACCCGCGCGAACAACAACGCCTGCTGGAAAGCATCGGCTTTGTCATCGGCCGCGAAACGCCCGACGGCGTGTTCCGCGAGCGCACGCTGCAATCCGTCAACGAATGGCGCCAGCTTTACTACGGGGTCGAGCGCGGCACGTTGCCCTTCGTGCAATCCCTCAATGCACAGGAACTGGCCGACCTGCGCGCGTTTTCCGAACGCGTGCTGCGCGAGAAACGCCAGTACGGCCTGACGCTCGAGGCCGCCACCGCCCTGCGCTTTGCCGCGCGCGCGACCGATGCCGTGCATGCCAATCTGGTCAGCGAAACGTCCAAGGGCCGCAGCGGTTTCAGCGGTTCGACCTCTGATTTCCTCTATCTTGTCAAAACCTATGCCGACAAATACGGCCTGCGCTATTACGCCGACCGTATCGTCATGACGCGCGAAGCCAACGGCACCGCGATGATGCGTATCGACGACCCCGCCACCTTCCTGCTGGCCGACGCCCTGCGCCGCCATCCGCGCATCGGCCTGCTGATGGAGGCCGAGCGCATCCGCCTTGACGAAAACATGCCCACTACCGATTACCGCCGCGGCACGCCGCCTGCGGGCATCGAGCTTAACAAGCTGCAGGGCGACCTGCTGACACTGGGTTTTAACATCGGCGGTATTGACAACGACTTCGGCCCCAAGACCGAGGCCGCCTATAACCTCTACCGCGCGCTCTATGCGCCGCTGGTGCCGCAGGGTGCGGATGTCGACGCCTATATGTCGCGTTTTGCCGACCTTGCCCAGCGCGACGCGCGCAGCTATGGCGTGACAACCACGGCGGCAGCGGCCATCCGCATGGCGTCGCTGCGCACCGGTGTCGATTTCGAATACATGATGGAGCTGTCATCGGCCGAGAGCAACTTCGACCACAACATCACCGCCAGCACATCAAGTGCGACCGGCCTGTTCCAGTTCACCGAAGACACGTGGCTGCAAAGCATCCGCCGCTACGGCGTGTGGTACGGCATGGAGCCACTGGCCCTGCAGATGAACGTCACCTTCGACATGAACGGCCTGCTGGTCGGGCGTGTTGAAAACCCCTTCATCCGCACCACGGCGTTTGACCTGCGCACGCAGCCGCACATCATGTCGCTGCTGGCGGCGGAATTCCAGGTCCGCAACCAGTTCCGCATCACCTGCGCCATCCCGCGCCAGTTGACGCGCACGGAAATGTACCTTGGCCACTTCCTCGGCCCCGAAGGCGCCATCACCTTCCTGCAAAACCGCGCACGCACGCCAAACGCGCAGGCCGCACGCGTCTTCCCACAGCAGGCAGAGGCCAACCGCGCCGTATTTTACAGCCGCGACCGCAAAGGCCGCCGCATCGGGCGCAGCTATGACGATGTCTATAACTTCTTCGACCGCAAGTTCGGCCGCGGCGTCTACCGCGACAACGGCGCGGTGGCGGCACTGGGGCTGAACCTGCGCACGCCGCAGGACGCACACACGGCAGCCACGCCTGCGGGCTACAACAGCGCCGCCCTGTCGGGCAGCAATCCCGCCCCGACCGAAAGGCGCAATTCCACCGGTGGCACAACCACCGTGACCTTCACGCCGCCCGGCAGCTAAAAAAAGACGCAAAAAAACGCCCCGATTGTTCGGGGCGTTTTTTTATGTGCGCAATTGTCAGCCGACAACCGCAGCGCAACGGCCGCAGAGGTCGGGGTGTGCCGCCACGCTGCCGTGATCGGGCATGTAGCGCCAGCAGCGCACGCATTTGGCGCCGTCCGCCTTGGCGAAGACAACGCCCACGCCGGAAACATCCGCCAGCGTGAACGCACCGGCAGGCGCGCTGCCCGTCTGGATGGCGATGCCCGAAGTGATGCAGACCTCGGCGAAGTTCACACCTGCAAGCGACTTGGCCAAAGCTTCGTCGGCGACATAGACCACAGGTGCGGCCTCAAGCGAGGCACCGATGGTCTTGTCGGCACGCTTGGGTTCAAGCGCGCCCGTCACCACGCCGCGCGCGGCCATGATCTGCGTCCACTCAGCGGCCAGCGCATCGTCGCGCCATTCGGCGGGCAGTTGCGGCAGGGTCGACAGGTGGATGCTCTCGTTTTTATCGTCGAGCGTCAGGCCCTTGTACGACAGCCACGCTTCCTCGCAGGTGAAGGGCAGGATGGGCGCCAGCCAATGCACAAGGCAATTGAACACGTCGTCAAGCACGGTGACGATGGCGCGGCGCTTGGTGCCCGCCGGATCATCGCAGTACAGCGCGTCCTTGCAGATGTCGAAATAGAACGCCGACAGGTCGCGCGCGCAGAAGTTGTTGATCTCGATCACCAGACGCTGGAAGTCATAGACCGCGATGCAGTCGCGCACGGTGCTTTCCAGCTCCGACAGGCGGTGGAGGATAAAGCGGTCGAGACTGCCCATATCCTTGAACCCCACGCGCTGGCCAGCGTCAAAGCCGTCGAAACTGCCGAGCAGATAGCAGAAGGTGTTGCGGATGCGGCGATAGACGTCGACGTGACCTTTAAGGATATTGTCGCCGAACTTGATGTCCTCGGTATAATCCGAGCCCGCGACCCACAGGCGCAGGATGTCGGCACCGTATTCCTGCATCAGCTCGACCGGCGCCTTGCCGTTGCCGGTCGACTTGGACATCTTGTAGCCTTTTTCGTCGAGGATGAAGCCGTGCGTCAGCACCGCCTTGTAGGGCGCGCGGCCACGGCTGCCCACCGCTTCGAGCAGGGAGGACTGAAACCAGCCGCGGTGCTGGTCCGAACCTTCCAGATACAGATCAGCGGGCCATTGCAGCTCTTTGCGCGCTTCCATCACGAAGGCGTGGGTGGAGCCGGATTCAAACCAGACGTCGACGATGTCGACGATCTGCTCATAGTCGTCGGGGTTATATTTATCGCCAAGGAAGTCGCTGGCCGGGCGCGCGTACCACGCATCCGACCCTTCCTGCATGAAGATGTCGATGGTGCGGTTCAGCACGGCGTCGTCGCACAGCGGCTCGCCGGTTTTTTTGTCGACAAAGATCGCGATGGGCACGCCCCAGGCGCGCTGGCGGCTGATGCACCAGTCGCCGCGCGTTTCAACCATCGAGCCGATGCGGTTCTTGCCGCGCGCGGGGAAGAATTCGGTTTTTTCGATTTCCGCCAGCGCCTTTTTGCGCAGATCGTTTTTCTCCATCGAGATAAACCACTGCGGCGTGTTGCGGAAGATGACGGGCGCCTTGGAACGCCAGCTGTGCGGATAGCTGTGCATGATCTGGCTTTTGGCGACCAGCGTGCCGATTTCAGCCAGCGCGTTCATGACGAATTTGTTGGCGGGGCCTTTCTTGCCGTCGGGCATGTAGACGGCAGCCCCCGCGAAGACGGGAACGTGTTCGAAATAGGTGCCGTCGGGGCCGACGGTATGGGGGACCTCAACACCGTATTTCAGGCCAAGGCGGTAGTCGTCCTCGCCATGACCGGGTGCGATGTGGACGAAGCCCGTACCGGCATCGGTGGTGACGAAATCGCCGGGCAGCAGCGGCACGTCGAAATCATAGCCCTTGTCCTTGCCCGCAAGGCAGTGCTTGGCGTAAGCGCCGGCAAGATCGGAACCTTTGCCCTGCCATGCAAGGTCATGCTCGCGAATGCCTGCGGCTTTGCACAGGTTGTCGCACAGGTCGTCTTGCACCAACAGGATGTCGTCGATCTTGACCGCGCTCTCGTCCGTCACCGCCAGCACGCGGATGGCGCGATAGGCCAGATCATCGCCATAGGCCAGCGCGCGGTTGCCCGGCAGCGTCCACGGCGTGGTCGTCCAGATCACCACGTTGGCTTTGGCGTCGAGCAACACCTGCGGACCTTTGGTCAGGGGGAATTTGACGAAGACGGTGTCGCTGGTGATGTCCTTGTATTCGACCTCGGCCTCGGCCAGCGCGGTTTGCTCGACCGGCGACCACATCACAGGCTTGGAGCCGCGATAGAGCGAGCCGTTGCGCAGGAAGGTGTGGATCTCGCGCGCGATTGCCGCTTCGGATTTGGGGTACATGGTCGAATACGGCTCTTTCCAGTCGCCATTGATACCAAGTCGTTTCAGCTCGCCAGTCTGCACCTCCGACCAATGCGCGGCGTACTCGCGGCATTCCTTGCGGAACCCGTAGGGATCGCTTTCCTTGCTGTTGTTTTTCTTTTCAGCACGGTGCTTTTCCTCGATCTTCCATTCGATGGGCAGGCCGTGGCAGTCATAGCCCGGCACCAGGGGCGCATCAAAACCCGACAACTCGCGCGAGCGCGCCACGATGTCTTTCAGCGTATGCGACAGCAGGTGGCCAAGGTGGATGTGGCCGTTGGCAAACGGAGGGCCGAAGTGCAGCACGAATTTCTCGCGCTTGCCGCCCGACTGTTGCGCGCGGTCGCGCTGGCGGCGGTAGATGTCCATCGCTTCCCAGCGCGCCAAAATCAGCGGCTCTTTCTGCGCCAGACCGGCACGGCGCGGGAAATCCGTCTTGGGCAGGCGGATGGTCGCACCGTAATCGCGGGCGGTATCGGTTGCGGCGGCAGCGGTTTTGTCGGGCGTGGTCATAGAATCTCTCCGGAAGTCGTCAAATACCCCGATAAAATGCACGAAAAAGCCGCACGGGGTCCAGTGCGAAAGCCGCGTTTTACGGGGCTGGTTTCAGGCGCAGGTGCATAAAACTGCGCTGTTTGCATAATTATCGCGCGATTACGACCCGATGCCACAAGCCTTGCGCGCACTGGCCAGCGTCTTGGCCGCGCTGTCGCGCGCGCGCTCCGCCCCTTGGGCCAGCAGGGTGTCGATCTTGGACGTATCGGCCATCAGGTCGGCATAAATGCGGCTGGGCTCGGCAAAAACACGCTCCAGCACTTCATAGAGCGCCTGCTTGGCGTCGCCGTAACCGATGCCGCCTTGCTCGAAACGCTGTTTGAGGGCTGCGATCTCGTCACCTTCGGCGAAGTGGCTGTAGAGGGTGAAGATGGTGTTGCCCTCGGTTTCCTTGGGCTCCTCGGGGCGTTTGCTGTCGGTGACGATCTTCATCACCAGCTTGCGGCGCGCGGCACTGTCCATGAACAGCGGGATGTGGTTGTTGTAGCTTTTGCTCATCTTGCGGCCGTCAAGGCCGGGCAGGATGGCGCCGCTGTTGCCCTTTTCCAGCTGCACGGTGGGCAGCGTAAAAACCGGAGTTTTGAAAGTGTTGTTGAAATAACCCGCCATGTCGCGCGCGAATTCGATGTGCTGCACTTGATCCTGGCCCACAGGCACGATGGTCGCCTGCATCGACACAATATCCGCCGCCATCAGGATGGGATAGGTATAAAGCCCCATGTTGACGTCGGCATCGACATCGCGCCCTGCCTCGCGGTTTTTATCGACGCTGGCCTTATAGGCATGCCCGCGGTCCATCAGGCCCTTGGGCGTGACGGCGGCCAGCAATTGCGTGATCTCGAAAATCTGCGGCACATCCGACTGGCGGTAAAAAATGGTCTTGGCCGGATCAAGCCCGAGCGCAAGATAGCAGGCGGCGACCTCATACGTGTCGCGGCGGATGGCAGCGGCATCATGCACGGCGTTGAGCGCGTGGTAATCGGCGATGAAGATATAGGCATGCTCGCTTGCCGCCGCCAGTTTGAGCGCGGGGCGGATGGCGCCGATATAGTTGCCGATATGCGGCGCGCCCGTAGGCTTGACGCCGGTCAGAACGATGGGGGTCTTGGCAACAGGTGCGGTCATGGCGGAACGGTCTTTCAGATCGGGAATGGCAATGCTATGTGTATAGCAGATCATCCATGACAGAGGCAACGATGTGCGGAAAATTCAAGCAGGGCTTTGACTTATCCTATCTGGCGGCATTGCTGAAACTGCCGCCCGTCCCCGCCCTGCCCGCCGCACAGGCCACGCCGGGCCGCCCTGCACTGGCGCTGATGTCAAACAATCGTGCCCTGACGGCGCAGACCATGCGCTGGGGTTTTGCCTCTGCCCCCGGGCTTGGCGTGCGCCCCGTCATCAATGCGCGCGGCGAAACGATGGACAGCAAGCCGATGTTCGCCAGCGCGTACACGCACGCACGCTGCGCCCTGCCCGTCAGCACTTATCTGGAAGGCGATATCGAGGTCGCCATTGCGGGCACACCGCTGTTTTATCTGGGCGGACTTTACCAGCAGGGTGCCGACGGCGTTGCGGAATTCACAGTCATCACCCGCGCACCCACCGACGACCTCAAGGCCGTTTACGAGCGCATGCCGCTGGTGCTGGCCGACAAGATGACGCTGATGGCGTGGCTGCACGACGCGCAACAGCCGCGCGACTTTCCCGCCTTCACCTGCGCGAAAACACAAACGCCACCCGCCGACGCGCGGCAGATGGCGTTGTTTTAAACGTAAGACAGCGGATTACTTTTTCGGCTGGCGCTGGGTTTTTGCCCTGACCGGTTTTGCAACCTTGGCAGGACCAGCTTGCGCGATCAGTGCGTCGACGACCTTTGACACGTCGGCATCGCCGCGCGCATCGGCCAGTTGTTTCATCATCGCGGCGTACATCTGCACGTCTTCCTTGCGCTCGCGCGACCAGACGTAGTTGATCGCCTGCGCGGGCGCTTCGAGGATCATGTGCAGCTGGAAGAACTTGTTGTCCTTTTCCGCATTAAGGATGCAATCGTCGATCTCCGCGCGCAACTGCTTGTCGCCCGGGCGCTGGCGCGCGCTGACGTCAAGCACGGTCAGCAGGTCGCCGATGGTTTTTGCCAGCTCGATGCTCTCGATGCAAAAGCCCTGCCAGTCCTGCGCCTGATAGGCCTTGGACACGCGGTAGCGGGCTTCGATCTGCGCCACCATGCAACGCATGGCCGCTTTTTCGATGTCAACGCCACTGAAGTCGTTTGCGCCCTGGGCAAGGCGCGTCATCAGGCGCTCGTAATGGCGGTCAAGCTGCGTCCTGCCAAACGATACCGACAATTTATCGAGACCGCCGAACAACTTTTCGTAGCTGCCGCGGATGCCGGTATGCACGTCAAACGCGCCGTTTTTTAGCTTACCGATTTCCTGCACGATCATCGCATCGGCAAGGGCTTTCAAACTGGCTTCGATCTCCGCGCGTGTCGTGTCTTGCTCTTGTGCTGGAGCTGGCGCAGCTTTGATGCCTTTGAGCGCGGTTTTAATGACGGCGCTGACACCAGCGTCGCCGCGTGCCTTGGCGATGCGTTTCAGCGAGGGTGCGAAAACTTCGCGCGACTGGCGCGATGCCTTGCCCCAGATCGCGGCAACTGTGTCTGCGGGCGCATCGCACACCGCCAGCAGGCGGAAATGGCCAACGGTAGCTGCACTGGCCGCAACGCTGTTGCGCATCGTGTAGAGATCGCGCGCGCTATCGCCCATGCGCACCGCGATATGATAAAACTCGGCCTGTGCCGCATAGTGTTGCGTCACCTTGTCCAGCGCGGGAAGGAATGCCGCCCAGTCCCGCGCCTGATAGGCATTGGACAACGCCAGCATGTCGTCGCTTTCGATCATCGTGCCTGCGATCAGGCAGAGGCGGAAATCCTTGTTACGCATCAGGCCTTGCGCGGGATGGGTCGCACCACTGGCCAATGCCGTCACAAAGTCGTTATAAAGCATGCGACCGCGCGCAAGTTCTTCAGACGACAGCACACTGTTGCGCCACAAGGATCCATTGATCCTTGTGATATCCGCATGCGTGGTGGCGGCCAGCGTCTTGAGTTCCTGCGGCGTGAAAGCGGCAAAACGCTTGATTTCAGCCATAACGGTCTGGTCGAGGGTCTGGGCCATGAGACGAATGCTCCAAAAAATCAAATAAGTGGGTGATGAATAGGGGCGATGATACCCCCGGCCCTCCTTATGTCAACGTCAACATTTGCAATAATCTTACAAAGCGCCGGATTGACTCTCCCCCGCACCGCCCCTAGACTTTGCATATTCCAATTTTCTTTTCTTGAGCGAGGGCGACCCAATGGGCATGCGTGATTTTCTCGACAAACTGAAACAAAAAGCCGAAGACCGCCTGAACCCCAAACCGCTGACGCCCGAAGAGGAAAAAGCGCGCAAGCAGGCCGCCGCGCGCCAGCAATTCGAAAACCTCAACCGCGGTATCGAATTCGTCAAAAAGGCGATGAAAGTCAAAAAGAGCGTCGATGATAAAACCGGCGCGATCAAAGACGGCATTGCGCAAAAAACCATTGCCATCGTTGATAAAATCGAAGGCAAGGCAGGTCCCGCCCCCGCCAAGAAAGAAGAACCCGCAACGCCGAAAAAACCCGGCGTGATCGGCAAGGGCGTGGCCGCCGTCAAGGGTGCGGGTGCCAGCGTCGCCGACAAGGCGAAAGGCATCGCGGCCCAGCAACGCGACGCCGCCGCGCGCAAGCCTTCGACCCGCTCGGCCATCCTTGATGCCATCGTGCCTGCCGTACCCGACACAAAAGCCACCGCGCCGAAAAAGCCGGCCAGCGACGCACCCGTCAAAAAGCCCGCCGCCCAGGGCGGCAACAAGGGCGCAAGCAAGGCCCCGCGCACGCGTAAGCCCAAGCAATAAGGTATTGTGCAGCGCAACAGCGCAAGATCAACTAACTAATTGAAATAAAAATACAAATCATCCGCCAGACCCCGTAAAAATCGGTGTTTGGCGGCTTTACTTTTACCCGTCCGCTCCGTATTGTTACGACAATTCATATTTCGCCTGATTCACACTCCGCACAAAGGAACATCCCGATGTCGATGAAGCCGTCGTTTGGTGCCAACGCCTCCCGCAAAGCCATGCCGTTTGAGGCATCGTATCCACAAGGCATCACATGGGATGCCGACATCGCGCCCAAAACGATGGTCGAACTGTTCGACGACAGCACGCGCAAGCATGCCAAGCGCACCTGCGTGACCTTCATGGGCAAAAGCTATACCTACAAGCAGATCGGCAAGATGGTTGATGCCTTTGCCGCCAACCTGCAGGCGCGCGGCATCAAGCAGGGCGACCGCATCGGCGTGTGCATGCCCAACAACCCGTTTTACATCGTTGCCTACTATGGCGCGCTCAAGGCAGGTGCCACCGTCGTCAACTTCAACCCGTTGTATGCCGATGACGAAATGGCGCACCTGATCAAGGACAGCGGCGCGCGCATGATGGTGACGCTGAATTTGCCCCAGATCCAGCCGCGCATCGAAAGCATGCTCGGCAAAACACCGCTTGAAGCCGTGGTGTCGGGCGATTTCGCCGACCTGCTGCCCTCAACCAAGGCACGCATGCTGCGCACCATCAACGGCACGGTCGCAGCCTCGCAAAAATGGCTGGGCAAGGCGGCGTCGGGCATGACGGCGTGGCGCGATAAAAAGGGCATTCCAGCACTCTGCGCCACCAGCGGCAAGCGCGTGATCCCCTTCAAGAAAATGCTTGATGACAGCGCAACCTTGCGCCGCCCCTATATCAAGCCCGAAGACACCGCCGTGCTGCAATATACCGGGGGCACCACCGGCATCCCCAAGGCCGCAACGCTCAGCCACGGCAACCTTGCCGCCAACGTGCGTCAGGCGGGCCTGTGGTTCAATGCTGGCCGCAACAGCCATGACGCACAGCGCGTGCTGTCGGTATTGCCGTTCTTCCACGTGTTCAGCATGACCGTGCAGATGAACCTGTCGCTGCATATGGGTGACGAGCTGGTGCTGATGCAGCCCTCGCCCAAGCTTGACCCCGCCGCCGTTCTCAAGACGCTGCAGGATCACCAGATCAACATCTTCGCAGGCGTGCCCGACCTCTATAAAAAACTCAATGAGACGCTGGCGCACACAAGCTATGACCTCAGCAACCTGACCACCTGCGTGTCGGGTGCCGCCCCCCTGCCCCAGCAGACCTGGGACAACTGGAAGGCCAATACCGGCGTTGAAATCGTCGAAGGCTACGGCCTGTCGGAAACGGCGCCGCTGGCTGCGGCAAACCCGCTGACGGGCAAAAAGAAGATCAACTCGATCGGCCTGCCCGTGCCGCTGACCGAAGTGAAAATTGCCAACCTTGAATTCCCCGACCAGTCCGTGCCCATCCGTGTCGAAGGCGAAATCTGCCTGCGCGGCCCGCAGGTCATGCAAGGCTACTGGAACCGCCCCGACGAAACCGCCAACGTGATGGACAAGGACGGCTACTTCCACACCGGCGACGTCGGCTATATCGACGAGGACGGCTATATCTTCATCGTCGACCGCATCAAGGATATGGTGATCGTCAACGGCTTCAAGGCCTTCCCCCGCCACGTCGAAGAAGCGATCATGAAGCACCCCGCCGTCGCCGAGGTCATCGTGCTGGGCGTGCCCGACGAGGAAAAGGGCGAGGCGGTCAAGGCCTTCATCGTGCTGAAACCCGACCAGAAAGTCACGGCAGAGGAACTCAACGGCTTCCTCAAAGACAAGCTGGCGCACTACGAACAGCCCAAGCCCAAGCACATCGAGTTCCGCCCCGAGCTGCCCAAAACCATGATCGGCAAGCCCGACCGCAAGGCGCTCAAGGCCGAAGAAAAAGCCAAACGTGACGGCGGCCCCAAAGCCTGAGCCGCGCAATAATCGAACCTGAAAAGGCGGCCTTGACGGGCCGCCTTTTTCTTATTGCGCCCGCAGTCTTGCCATAAGGGTTTTACCCACAGAAAACCACGCACTGCACACCCCGCATAACCCTTGTGCTGATTGACTTTAACAGCGCCCGCGCTAGTGTCTGTCTATACGCACACAGCCATGCGGGAGACATCCGGAATCACTTGCCGGAGGCCGAAGGAGCAACCGCCCCGGAAACTCTCAGGCAAAAGGACCGCTGGCTGGAACTAACCTCTGGAAAGCGCCGCGCACAATCGCGGCCACCGACGGAGTAAAACTCTCAGGTGAAACGACAGAGGGGGCAGCTGTTCTTTCATCAAAAGGATACATGCCCATGCACGCCGCCACCGCACATCCCGCCCCGCTTCTGCGCACGCCGCTCTACGACCTGCATATCGAGGCGGGCGGCAAGATGGTGCCCTTTGCCGGCTACGACATGCCCGTGCAATACGCCAGCCTCGGCGTGATGAAGGAACACCTGCATACGCGCGAACATGCGGGCCTGTTCGACGTCTCGCACATGGGACAGGCGTTGTTGAAAGGCCACGGCGGCGATCCTGCCACGGCGCTTGAAACGCTGGTACCTTCTGACATCGCGGGCCTTAGCCACGGCAAGCAGAAATACACCGTGTTGCTCAACGATCAGGGCGGCATCATCGACGACCTGATGGTCGCGCGCCTTGACGACACCACCTTGCTGTTAGTCGTCAACGCCGCCTGCAAGGACAATGACTTTGCCTATATCACGCAAAAGCTCGGCACCACCGCAACGCTGGCGCGCATGGACGACCGCGCGCTGCTGGCCCTGCAAGGGCCCAAAGCGCAAGACGTGCTGGCCGCCATCGTCCCCACCGTTGCCGACATGATGTTCATGGACGTGATCCAGACCACATGGAACGGCATGCAGATTTATATCAGCCGCTCAGGCTACACCGGCGAGGATGGCTTTGAAATTTCCGTACCCGCCACACGCGCCGAGGAATTCGCGCGCCTGTTGTTGCAAAACCCCGCTTGCGCACTCATTGGCCTTGGCGCGCGCGACAGCCTGCGCCTTGAAGCGGGCCTGTGCCTCTACGGCCACGACATCACCACCGCCAACACACCCGTCGACGCCAACCTGAAATGGACGATCGCCAAGCGCCGCCGCGAGGAAAAATCATTCCCCGCCGCCGATGCGATCCTCGGCCAGATTGCCGGCGGCACGAAAACATTGCGTGTGGGCCTGAAGCCGCAGGGCAAGGCCCCCGTGCGCGAAGGCGCCACATTGCATGACGACAGCGGTGCGCAGATCGGCGTCGTCACCTCGGGCGGTTTCGGCCCGACCTTTGGCGCGCCTGTTGCGATGGGCTATGTCGACAGTGCCCATGCCAAAAACGACACCACCGTTTACGCCGACGTGCGCGGGCAGAAACTGCCCTGCACCGTCTGCGCCCTGCCCTTCGTTCCCACCCGCTACAAAAAAGGATAAGCACGACCATGACCCGCGTTCTGTTCACCGAAGATCACGAATACATCCGCATCGAAGGCGACACCGGCACCGTCGGCATCACCGACTTCGCGCAAAAGGCGCTGGGCGACGTCGTTTACGTCGAACTGCCCAAAGTCGGCCAGCAGCTGACCAAGGGCGGTCAGGCCGGCGTGGTCGAAAGCGTGAAATCCGCATCGGAAATCTACGCCCCCGTCAGCGGCGAAGTTGTCGAGATCAACAACGAGCTGTCCGACAACAGCGGTTTGGTCAACAGCGACCCGATGGGTGCGGCGTGGTTCTTCAAGGTCAAGCTGGCCGATCAGGGCGACCTTGACGGGATGAAAGACGAAGCCGCCTACACCGCCTATACCCAAGGCCTTTAATCCACCCCATATCCGCCACAGCCACGATCAGCGAGAGCCGCCATGACCAAGACACTCGACCAGCTGGAACAACACGACGATTTCATCAGCCGTCACATCGGGCCGCGCGGCGGCGATATTACCGCCATGCTGAAAACCGTCGGGGTCGCCTCGCTGGACGAACTGGTGGCCAAGACGGTGCCCGCAGGCATTCTCGAAAGCACGCCCGCCGACATCGGCGACGCCATGCGCGAGGACGAGGCCCTTGCCGCCCTGCGCGATATGGCCGAGCAGAACGAGGTCTACCGCTCGCTGATCGGTCAAGGTTACTACGATACCGTCACGCCCAACGTCATCGCGCGCAACGTGCTGATGAACCCCGGCTGGTACACGGCCTATACGCCCTATCAGCCCGAGATCAGCCAGGGCCGCCTTGAGGCGCTGATCAACTACCAGCAGATGGTGATGGATTTATGCGGCATGGAGCTGGCCAATGCATCCCTGCTTGACGAAGGCACAGCAGCGGCAGAGGCGATGACGCTTGCCAAGCGCGCGTTTGACGGCCAGAGCAACACCATGCTGGTCAGCGACCTCTGCCATCCGCAGACCATCGCAGTGCTTGAAACCCGCGCCGAGCCGCTTGGCATCAAGGTCATCGTCGGCAAGGCCGCAGAACTTGTGCATCAGGACGGCTTCGCGCTGTTGTTGCAATACCCCGCCACCAACGGCGAGGTCGAGGATTACCGCGCCATCGCGCAGGCCGCGCATGCCAAGAACAACAAGATGACAGTCTGTGTCGCAACCGACCTTTTGGCGCTCACGCTGCTCACCCCGCCGGGCGAGTGGGGTGCCGACATCGTCTTTGGCTCTGCCCAGCGTTTTGGCGTGCCGCTTGGCTATGGCGGCCCGCATGCGGCCTTCATGGCGACGCGCGATGCGTTCAAGCGCACCCTGCCCGGCCGCATCGTCGGCGTATCGGTCGACGCACGCGGACACAAGGCCTATCGTCTGGCGCTGCAAACGCGCGAACAGCACATCCGCCGCGAGAAAGCCACCAGCAACATCTGCACCGCACAAGTCCTGCTGGCCAACATCGCCGGTTTTTACGCTGTGTGGCACGGGGCCGAGGGCCTGACCACCATCGCACAGCGCATCGAGCGCCTGACAGCAATCCTTGCCGCAGGGCTGATGAAGCTGCACTTCACACTCGACAACGCGGCGTCGTTTGACACGCTGGCCGTTAATTGCGGCGACAAGGCGCAAGGTATCTTGGAGCGCGCGCGCGCCAAGCGCATCAACCTGCGCGATTTCGGTGATGGACGCATCGGCGTGGCGCTGGACGAAAAATCCACGCGCGAGGAAGTCTTTACCCTGTGGCAGATTTTCGCAGGCCAAGGTGTGCTGCCCTTCAGTGTCGAGGAACTTGACGCTGCCGCACCGTCGCGACTGCCCGAAAGCCTCAAGCGCACCAGCGCGTTTTTGACGCACCCGACATTCTCGCTCCCCCGCAGCGAGACGGAAATGCTGCGCTACCTCAAAACCCTTGAAAACCGCGACATTTCGCTGACGCGCTCGATGATCCCGCTCGGCTCCTGCACGATGAAACTGAACGCGACCGCAGAGATGATGCCGATCAGCTGGCCCGAGTTCTGCGACATCCACCCCTTCGCGCCCGACAGCCAGACGCAGGGCTATCGCGCCTTTCTCAAGGACCTTGAGGACAAGCTCTGCGCGCTGACCGGCTTTGACGCCGTCAGCCTGCAACCCAATGCGGGCAGTCAGGGCGAATACGCGGGCCTGCTGGCCATTCGTGCCTATCACCTCAGCCGCGGCGACGACCAGCGCACGGTCTGTTTGATCCCGTCTTCCGCGCACGGCACCAATCCGGCCAGCGCCGTGATGGCAGGCATGAACGTGGTGATCGTCAATTGTGACGACAACGGCAATATCGACGTTGCCGACCTGCGCGACAAGGCCGAGAAGCTTAAAGACACGCTGGCAGCCTTGATGGTCACCTATCCATCAACCCACGGCGTGTTCGAAGAAGAAATCCGCGAGATCTGCGCCATTGTTCACGCGAACGGCGGCCAGGTCTACATGGACGGCGCAAATTTCAACGCGATGGTCGGCGTGGCGCGCCCGGGATCGTTTGGGGCCGACGTCATGCACATGAACCTGCACAAGACGTTTTGCATCCCCCACGGCGGCGGCGGCCCCGGCATGGGCCCGATCGGCGTCATGAGCCATCTGGCCCCCTTCCTGCCAGGTCATCCGCAAGCGCCCAGCCTCAACGGCGAAGTCGGCCCCGTTTCTGCCGCGCCCTACGGCTCGGCCTCTATCCTGCCGATTTCGTGGATGTATATTGCCATGATGGGCAGTGCGGGCCTCAAGCGCGCAACGCAGGTCGCCATCCTCAACGCCAATTACATCGCCAAACGCCTTGAGGGCCATTACGACACGCTTTATGCAGGCAAGAACGGCTTTGTCGCGCACGAGTGCATCCTTGATACGCGCGATTTCAAAAACGACGGCATCAGCGTTGACGACATCGCCAAGCGCCTGATGGACTTCGGCTTCCACGCACCGACGATGTCCTTCCCCGTCGCCGGCACGCTGATGATCGAGCCGACCGAAAGCGAGAGCAAGGCCGAGCTTGACCGCTTCATCGACGCGATGATCCATATCCGCGCCGAAATCGCGCAGGTCGCCAAGGGCGCGCTGCCCAAGGACAACAACCCCTTGGTCAGGGCACCGCACACGCTGGCCGACATCATGGACGAAAAGTGGGAGCGTCCCTATAGCCGCGAACTGGCCGTTGCCCCCGCAGCCTGGGTGACCAACAGCAAGTATTTCACGCCGGTCAACCGCATCGACCACGCCGCGGGCGACCGCAATCTTGTCTGCGCCTGCCCGCCGCTGTCGGATTACGAGCAAACCCCCGCGCAGGAAGCCGCCTAAGGCCTTGTAGCGGCGTGGGATTTGCCGGGTTGACCCGCCGTCTGGCGGCTGGTATTTTATTTCCCTAATCTAAATGGGAATAATCCTATGCCGCGCGCCAGCCGCATCGTCTCCATCGTCAGGAAAGGTGTCGTGTCAACGCACCGCCCGCGCGTGCTGGCGTCCTGCGTCATGGCCGACAGCCCGCATAGCGGCCGCGACTATCCCGCCGACTTCAGGCACGATTGCGACCCCGCGCTGTTACGTCAGGCGGAAGACGCCTATCTCGACAAGTTGCTCGACTTCCTGCCCGCCATCGGCATTCCTTTTGTGCAAGCGCATTTCCCGCGCAGCTATATCGACCCCAACCGCCCGCAACACGCGCCCGACCTGTTGCGCAGTTCAATCACGCCGCGCTACCAAGTGCCGATCTACAAGGCCGCACCCGGTGCAAGGGAGGCCTTCAACCGCTATGCGCGCTATCACAAACCTTATCACGACGCCATCTGCGCGGTGCGCAGCGAAGCGCGCGAGACCTTTGGCCGCGTGGTGCATTTGAACTGTCATTCCATGCCCTCCGTCCTGCTGGAGGGCAACGAACCTTATCCCTATGACATCGTCATCGGCACGCGCGGCGGCGCCACTGCGGCTCCCCAGCTTGCCGCCAAGCTCAAAAGCCTTTTTGAAGCACGCGGCTATCGCGTCATCGTCGACGCGCAGGGTTTTCGCGGGGCGGAGATTGTGCGCCGCTCGGGCAAGCCCGACAAGAACGCCCATGCGTTGCAGATCGAGATCAACCGCGCCTTGTATCTGGACGAGAAAAATGTCACCTTGCGCCAGCCTGATGCAACGAAACTGCGCCACGACCTCAGGCAGGTGCTGAGCGCATTTCGCGATTACTGCGACGGCCCCGCCTTTGCGCGCAAACCACCCGCGCGTAAATACAAACGCTAGTTTTTTCACCAAAAGGATATTGCATGGCATCCGGCCTGTTCGCCCTGTTTGACGACATCGCGCTGCTGATGGATGACACCGCCGCCATGACCAAGGTCGCCGCACAAAAAACCGCCGGTATCGTCGGCGACGACCTTGCCGTCAATGCCGAGGCGATGGTCGGCATCAACCCCAAGCGCGAGCTGGCCATCGTCGCCGCCGTCGCCAAGGGATCGCTGGTCAACAAGGCGATTTTGGTGCCCGCGGCACTGGTGCTGGCGGCCGTCGCCCCGCCCGTCATTACCTATGGCCTGATGC
>JAEXMB010000075.1 GCA_023444705.1 Pseudomonadota bacterium
GAACAACGGCGACCGCGCCGGACGCCCCGCGGGCGGCGAGGCCCTTGGCATGCGCGCGAGCTTTGCGCTCATCAAAGAGCGTTTTGGCACCGGCAAGAAAGCCGCCCCCGCCAAAAAGAAATCAGCCGCCACCAAAAGCAAAGGGCCGAAGAAATAATGACGGTTTATAAAGTCATCAGCCCCCTCGCCGATGTGCGCGGGGAGCCGGATACCCAAGCCCTGCGCGGCAAGATCGAAAGCCAGCTCAACATGGGCGAAACGTTCGAGGTCGAGGAAGACCTTGGCGACTGGGTGCGCGGAAAATGCACGCACGACGGCTATCCCGGTTTTGTCGAAAAGAAATACCTCAGCCGCGAATTCGCCGCTGCGACCCATGTGGTCACTGCACAGCGCAGCCACATCTACCGCGACGACACCATGAAATCACCTATCCAGCACATGGTGGGCATGGGCGCGCAACTGACCGTGGTCGAGCAGGGCGAAAAATTCGCCAAGCTGGCTGATGGCAGCTATATCCCCGTGCAGCACATCGCCCCCCTGTCCTCGCGCGAGGATTTCGTGGCCGTGGCCGAACGCATGCTGGAAACGCCCTATGTCTGGGCGGGCCGCAGCGGCCTTGGCACCGATTGCTCGGGCCTTGTGCAGCTCGCACTTGCACGCGCAGGCATCGCCACCGAGCGCGATTGCGACCAACAGGAAAACACCGTCGGCAGCGACGCCGCCAGCCTGCCCCGCCAGCGCGGCGACATTGTGTATTTCAAAGGCCACGTCGGTATCATGGTGGACGATAAAAACATCATCCACGCCAACGCCACCCATATGAAGACCTGCGTCGAGCCGCTCGACATCGTCACAGCGCGCAGCGGCGGCGTGACGGCCGTCAGACGGATATAAAAAAAGCCCCGCAGCGATGCGGGGCTTTTTCTTTGCACGGCGCTATGCGCTTTTGGTCTTTTTGGCCTCGGTTGTTGCGGGCGTCATTTTCAATCCGCCCTTGTCCGCCGTGACCTTGACCGTCTGGCCGTCGCTCACCTCGCCGTTGATGATCATGTTGGCCAGCGGGTTTTGCACTTCGCGCTGGATGACGCGTTTAAGCGGGCGCGCGCCATAGGCAGGGTCGTAGCCGACCTCGGCCAGATGTTCGCGCGCTTTTTCGTCCAGTTCCAGCGTGATATTGCGCTCGGCCAGCAGTTTGTGCAGGCCGGCCAGCTGGATGTCGACGATATGCGTCATCATGTCGCGGCTCAGACGGCGGAACATAAGGATTTCGTCGATGCGGTTCAGGAACTCGGGCCTGAAGGATTTGCGCACCACGCCCATCACTTTATCGCGCACCTTGTCGGGTTCGCCTTCAACCAAGAATTCGCTGCCGAGGTTGCTGGTCATGATGAGTACGGTGTTGGAAAAATCCACCACGCGCCCCTGCCCGTCGGTCAGGCGGCCATCGTCAAAGACCTGCAGCAGGATGTTGAACACATCCGGATGCGCTTTTTCGACTTCGTCGAACAGCACCACCTGATACGGGCGGCGGCGCACGGCTTCGGTCAGGCTGCCGCCTTCCTCGTAACCGACGTAGCCCGGAGGTGCGCCGACAAGGCGCGCCACACTGTGCTTTTCCATGAACTCCGACATATCAACGCGGAACATCGCGCTTTCATCATCGAACAGGAATTCCGCCAGCGCCTTGGCCAGTTCGGTCTTGCCCACGCCGGTGGGGCCGAGGAACAGGAAGGTGCCGATCGGCTGGTTGCGGCGTTGCAGGCCCGCACGGCTGCGGCGCACGGCATCGGCCAGCGCCTTCACCGCTTCTTCCTGTCCCACGACGCGCTGTTCCAGATGCTTTTCCATCTGCATCAGACGGTCGCGTTCGCCCTGCATCATCTTGTCGACGGGAATGCCCGTCCAGCGGCTGACCACGGCGGCGATGTCGCTGTCGCGCACTTCCTCGTTGATCATGGCGTTGTCGGCGGTCTTGGCGGCTTCGGCCAGACGTGCCTCAAGCTTGGGAATTTCGCCATAGGTCAGCTCGCCCGCGCGCGTCCAGTTGCCGTCACGCTGTGCTTGCTCAAGCTCGATGCGCGCCTTTTCCAGATCTTCCTGCAGTTTTTGCGCCGAAGACAGCTTTTCTTTTTCCGCACGCCATTTGGTGGAAATATCGGCGGCTTCTTTTTCAAGCGCGGTCAGGGTTTCTTCAAGCGACGACAAACGGTCGGACGTCGCCTGATCCTGCTTTTCCTTGCGCAGGGCCGCGCGCTCGATCTTGAGCTGGATGATCCTGCGGTCCAGCTCGTCAAGTTCCTCGGGCTTGCTGTCGACTTCCATCCTCAGGCGCGATGCCGCCTCGTCCATCAGGTCGATAGCCTTGTCGGGCAAAAAGCGCTCGGTGATATAGCGGTTGGACAGGGTCGCCGCCGCGACGATGGCACTGTCGGTAATGCGCACGCCGTGGTGCAGCTCGTACTTCTCCTTGAGGCCGCGCAGGATGGAGATCGTATCCTCCACCGTCGGCTCCTTGACGAAGACGGGCTGGAAGCGGCGTTCCAGCGCGGCGTCCTTTTCGATGTGCTTGCGGTATTCGTCGAGCGTGGTGGCGCCGATCATATGCAGCTCGCCACGCGCAAGTGCGGGCTTGAGCATGTTGCCGGCATCCATCGCGCCATCGGTCTTGCCAGCACCGACCAGCGTGTGCAGCTCATCAAGAAACAGCACAATTTCGCCGCTGGCGGCGCGAATTTCATCCAGCACGGATTTCAGGCGTTCTTCGAATTCGCCACGGTATTTCGCACCCGCGATCATGCTGCCAAGGTCAAGCGACAGCAGTTTTTTATCGCGCAGGCTTTCGGGCACGTCGCCGTTGATGATGCGAAGCGCAAGGCCTTCGATGATTGCGGTTTTACCGACACCGGGTTCACCGATCAGCACGGGGTTGTTTTTGGTACGGCGCGCGAGAACCTGAATCGTGCGGCGGATTTCCTCGTCGCGGCCGATCACGGGGTCAAGCTTGCCGTCGCGCGCGGCGGCGGTGAGGTCGCGGGTATATTTCTTGAGCGCCTCGAACTGGTCCTCCGCACTGGCGCTGTCGGCGGTGCGGCCCTTGCGCATGGCGTTGACGGCCTGATTGAGCGCCTCGGCGCTGACGCCTGCGGATTGCAAAATCTTGGCGGCCTCGGTCGAGGGCACCAGCAAAATCGCCTGCAACAGGCGTTCAAGCGTGATGTATTTATCGCCGGATTTCTTGGCAAGCTGTTCGGCCTGATCGACCACTTTCACCAGATTGGGTGACAGGTGCAAACCACCTGCCCCCGTGCCTTCGACACTTGGCAGTTTGGCCAGCGCGGCATCGACGGCGGCAACCACGGTATCGGGGTTGGCCTTGGCGGCGCGGAGCAGGCTTTGCACCACGCGGCTGTCGTCGTCCAGCATGGTTTTCAGCAGGTGTTCGGTTTGCAAAAATTGGTTGTTTCGGCGCAGGGCCAGCGTTTGCGCGGCCTGCAGTACGGATTTGACCCGTTCGGTCATTTTATCGAAGTCCATTATGGCACTCCCTTATGTAGGCGGATTGAGACCCTGAACAGGCATCTCTGTCTATTATACGCCCTCACCCCTAAAATGGATCCAAAATAAGCAAAACCCGCTGATCTACAGCGGGTTTTACTGAAAATAACAGCTGTGGAGCCGTCTTATTCGGCGGCCTTGGCGGCGGCGCGGCCACGCGGAGCGACCTCGACCGGCGGCTGGTCATCAGCCGCTTCGGCGGCGGCAGCTTGCGCGGCGGCAGAGTTGCCACCACGGCGGCGCGGACCGACCAGAAAACCCTGATCGAGGTCAGCCAGACCTTCGGCTGAAGGCTGTTCGCTTTCCGCTGGATCGACAGCTTGTTGCTCATCCTGCGGTTGCGCCTGCTGGCCGTTATTGGCGTGCTGGTGCTGGCCGTTTTGCTGTTGATGGCGGTTATATTCTTCGCTGGTCTCATTGATCAGGCGCTGGTAATGCTCGGCATGCTGCAAATAGCTTTCCGCCAGAACCCGGTCGCCCGCAGCGGCGGCGTCTTTCGCCAATGCCTGGTATTTTTCGGTGATCTGGAAGGCATTGCCGCGGATGCGCACATCGGGGCCATTGCTGTCAAACGTGTGAACGCGCGGGTTGATGCGGCGCTGGCCGTTGTTGTTGTGATTGTTGTGGTGATGGTTCTGCCCACCCCCGCCGTTGCCGCGGCCACGATAACGACGTCCGTTTTGATTATGCCTCATGCCTGTGCTTCACTCTGTATCTATGTAAGGTGTTGTCTTGCGGTTTTTCAATTTTTCCGGCGCAGCGTGTTTATATTCAGGGCGCGGTGTATCCGCAAAAGGCGCCCGCCTGTGCCGTATCAATATCCCGACTTTACGCGAAATCAGGGGCGGCGCAAAGCGTTTTTTGCGCACTAAACCCCTGTTTTCCTGCGTTTTTTATTAATGAACGACTGTCAGTAGCGGTTTTTGCGCAATGACCGAGCGCGGATGACCCGCCAGATCGTTGCGGATTTCAACCACTGTCAGCCCCGCGCCATTGACCAGATGGCCGACCTGTTCTGCCTGTCTGTAGCCGGTTTCAAGGATCAGCCAGCCCCCCGGTTTAAGCCAGCGGTCTATATGGCGCAGGATCGAGCGGTAGGCATCAAGCCCGCCCCCACCTGCAAACAGCGCGACATGGGGATCGTGGTTGATGACTTCCGGCGCAAGGTTATCGGCCTCGCTATGATCGATGTAGGGCGGGTTGCTGATGACGACGTCAAAGGGCGCGTCCGGCGTATAGCTTTCCCAATCCGTCGTCTCGATATGCGCGCGCGACGATACGCCAATAGCCTCGGCATTGCGTTTGGCGACTTCCGCTGCGTCGGCGCTGATATCAAGCCCCACACCGCTTGCATTGGGCCATTCCTGCAGCAACGAGATCAGCAGGCACCCCGTACCCGTGCCAAGGTCAAGCACGCGCAACGCGCCCTCGCCTTTTCCGGGTTGTACATGCGCCAAAGCACCTTCGATGAGGGTTTCGCTGTCCGCGCGCGGATCAAGCGTTGCGGGGGTGACGATATAATCAGCCTTCCAGAAGGCACGCATGCCGACGATGCGCGACACCGGCTCGCGCGCGATGCGGCGTTTGGCCAATTGATCGAGTTTGCCCTGCTCGGTTTCGCTCATCGCGCGGTCGCCCTGCATCAGCAAATCTTCATGGCTGAGATTGAGCGCGTGCTGCACCAAAAGGCGCGCATCGGCGACGGGGCTTTCGACATCCGCCGCCTTGAGGGTTTTGACAAGCGCCATCCAGGCGCCTTTGACGTTGTGCATGCTCACCAGCCGATCTCCGCAAGTTTTGCCGCCTGATCTTCGGTGATCAGGGGGTCGATGATTTCGTCAAGGCATTCGCCGGTGATCACGCGGTCAAGCTTGTAGAGCGTCAGGTTGATACGGTGATCGGTCACGCGGCCCTGGGGGAAGTTATAGGTGCGGATACGCTCGGACCTGTCGCCGCTGCCGACCTGTGCGGCGCGGTTGGCGGCGCGTTCGCTGTCAAGCTTTTGACGTTCCAGATCGAACAGGCGCGCGCGCAGGATCTTGAGCGCTTTGTCCTTGTTCTTGTGCTGCGATTTCTCGCTTTGTTGCACCACCACGATGCCCGAGGGGATGTGCGTGATGCGCACAGCGGATTCCGTCTTGTTCACGTGCTGGCCGCCCGCCCCGCCCGAGCGCATGACGTCGATGCGCATCTCATCATCGCGCAGGACGATGTCGACCTCCTCGGCCTCGGGCAATACGGCTACGGTGGCGGCGGAAGTATGGATGCGACCTTGCGTTTCCGTCGCGGGCACGCGCTGCACGCGATGCACGCCGGATTCGTACTTCATACGGGCAAAGACCTCGCGCCCTGAAATTTCCGCCACCATCTGGCGGATGCCGCCAAGGTCGTTTTCGGCCAGCTCGATCACGTCAAAGCGCCAGCCGTGGTCGGCGGCGTAGCGGCGGTACATGTTGCACAGATCGCCCGCGAACAGCGCCGCCTCGTCCCCGCCCGTACCGGCGCGAATTTCAAGGATGGCGTTCTTGGCATCGGCCGCGTCCTTGGGCAACAGCGCGATCTGGATGTCTTTTTCAAGTTGTGGCAACTGGTCGCGCAGGGAATAAAAATCCTCCTCGGCCAGATCACGCATGTCTTTATCGGCCGTGGTGTCGGACATCAGCTGTTCAAGGTCTTTCAGCTCGGCCTGAGATTTGCGCAGCTTTTTGATAAGACCGGAGATGTCTTCCATGTCGGCATATTCGCGCGACAGCTTGGTGAACTGCTCGGCGGGCAGGTTGCCACTGGCCAGCAGGGATTCCACTTCGGCGTGGCGCGCCAGAACCTGATCGAGTTTGCGGTCAAGCGACATGGTGTATCTCTATCCTTGTCAAATCACGAGTTCATAAAGCAGGCGGTCGTCAGCCTTGCCGTCGGGCCAGATAAAATCGGCCTCGCTGCCCGTCAAACGATAGCCGTGCCTGCCCGTAAAACCTTGCGCGACAGCGTTTCCCGCGCGGTGCATCAGACGCATGACAGCGATGCCATTTGCCACCGCCCAGCCACGGCAAGCCTGTTGCAAAGCATCCGACACCCCCTGCCCGCGCGCATACGGCGCAACCCACAACCCCCAGACGATGGCGCCAGGGGGCACGCCATCGCGGCGTGCAATGCCGAGCATGCCGGCGGGTTCATCCCCCTGCATGACAGCGAAGACCGCACCATCGCCGCTATCAAGACGCGCGCGCCATTCGTCATCGCTCAACGCAGCCTCTTTCGCGTGCGTGGAGCCAAAGGCCGCAGGATCGCTGGCCAGCGCGCGCAGGCGTAGGTCGCGAAACAGACGCCAGTCTTGCGGCGCAAGCTGGACGGCAGGCGCAGTGTTAGCCATTTTTCTTTTCCGCTTCGATCTGCGCGGCTTTTTCTTCGACAAGACGCACCAGATGCTGGACGATGTCTTCGTTCTGCAGGCGGTGCGCGGGCTGACCTGCCAGATAGATTTGATGCGTGCCGCGCCCACCGCCGGTCAGCCCGATGTCGGTCATCAGCGCCTCGCCGGGGCCGTTCACCACACAGCCGATCACCGACACCGTCATCGGCGTGGTGATGTGCGCCAGACGTTCTTCCAGCACCTGCACGGTATTGATGACATCAAATTGCTGTCGCGCGCAGGAGGGGCAGGAAATAACATTGACGCCGCGATGGCGCAGCCCAAGGGATTTAAGGATGTCAAAACCGACCTTGATCTCCTCGACCGGATCAGCCGACAGCGACACGCGGATGGTGTCGCCGATGCCAGCCCAGAGCAAGCTGCCGATACCGATGGAGGATTTGATCGTACCGGTGCGAAGCCCCCCTGCCTCGGTCACGCCGAGGTGCAAGGGGTAGTCGCATGCATCGGCCAGTTGCTGGTATGCCGCCACGGCCAGAAAGACATCCGACGCCTTGCACGAAATCTTGAAGTTGAAGAAATCGTTGTCTTCGAGGATGCGGATATGGCGCATGGCGGATTCCACCATCGCCTCCGGGCAAGGCTCCCCATACTGTTCAAGCAGGTCTTTTTCAAGCGACCCCGCATTGACGCCGATACGGATAGAGCAGTTATGATCGCGCGCGGCCTGAATAACCTCGCGCACGCGCTCGCTCGACCCGATGTTGCCGGGGTTGATGCGCAGACAGGCAGCACCCGCCTCCGCCGCTTCGATCGCGCGTTTGTAGTGAAAGTGAATATCGGCCACGATGGGCACGGTGACTTCGCTGACGATTTCCTTCAGTGCCGCCGTCGATGCCTCGTCCGGGCAGGACACGCGCACGATGTCAGCACCCGCGATTTCAAGCGCGCGGATCTGCGCGATGGTTGCCGCGACATCGGATGTCAGCGTATTGGTCATCGACTGCACCGTGATCGGCGCATCGCCGCCCACTGGCACGTTGCCCACCATGATCTGGCGGGATTTACGGCGGTGGATTTGCCGGTAAGGGCGAACGGCGTTTGACATGACGGCAACCATATAAAAGGAAAGGCAGGGCTATGATATAGCCCTGCCCGACCCGTGTTTCAATCTAGTTATTGATGCGTGAGCGCGCGCGCTTGATGCGGGTCAGTTCGGCCGGCTCCAGCGGTACACCGCGCAGAATTTCCCCTGATTTACCAAGGGCCGGCGCGGTTTTTCCATCAACGATGACTTCAAGCCCGCCTGCATTGGTGGTGATGAGCGTATAGCCCTTGCCTTCGGGCACGGTATATTGCTCGCCCGCGCGCAACAGCTTTTTGAAGACCACGCGCTCGTTGGCGTCACTGACCTGGATCCAGCTGGTCTGGCGTGCCTTGAAGACAATGCGCCCGGCTTTGCGGATGGTGATGGTTTCATCCGTTGCCTCGGCTTGCTCGGCCGCGCTGGCCACAGCCTCGGCTGCTGCTTTCTTTTTGGCGGCTTCTGCATCCGCATCAGCGACAGCGGTTTCCGCCTGGGGCTGTTCCTCGGCGGCGGCAGTTTCCGGTGCTGTTTCAGCAACGGCTTCCTCTTTCGCAGCTTCCTGTTCTTTGGCCTTTTCTTTTTCCTGCTCCGCTTTTACCGCTTCGGCTTGCTCTTTTTTATCTTCCGCCTTTTTTTCTTCGGCCTTGGCAGTTTTGTCCTTGTCATCGGCAGGTGCGCTGTCTTCAGGCGATCCGCTGGTTTCAACAGCCACAGCATCGCTGCCCGCAACCTCTTCGGTCACGTTTTCGGGCGCGATTTCAACAGCAACGTCGCCAGCGCCGCCTTCGGCGACGACAGCAGGGGCAAGATCAAGTTCGCCCGCAGTATCGTCATTGCCAAAAAACGTCCAGCCCAGCAGAACGACGACCGCAAAGAATGCCGCCACGCCGACGATGCGCGGATCGGGCATGCGGCTTTCAACCACAGGCTTGATTTCCGGCAGGTCAGGCATCAGCGGTTTGAGCGCGCCATGTTCGGCCTTGAATTTGTTGCCAAGGTCGATGGGATTGAGCTTGAGGTAGGACGCATAGCTTTTGACGAAGCCGACGGCATAGGTCATGCCGGGCAGCGCGTCGATGTTGCCTTCCTCGATAGCGCGCAGTTGTGCGGCGCGCACGTGAATGGCGGCAGAGACGTCTTCGAGCGACAGCTTGCGCTTTTCACGCGCGGCACGCAGGATTTCGCCCGAGGTCATGTTTTCGGTGCGCAGGGTCGTAACATTATCACCCGAGGCTTTGCGTTTTTGTTTCGGTTCGGCGTTGTCTTCGCTCATATCTTTTCTCAATCTTCCTGTGTGATCGTGATGTTGTGGTCACGCGCAAACGACTGCAGGCGTTCACGCAGGGAATGCTCGCGGCTGTCCATCAGACGTGCGAGGTAGGGGCGCAAGACGGCGGCATCTACCGTCGGCACCATGACTTTAATGTTTTCGATCGACTGTGCCGGCACAGACAGCGTCTGGTAGCCAAGCGCGATAAGGACCATCGCCTCAAGCGGCTGGCCCGCCATCTCGCCGCAGACGCTGACGGGCTTGCCCGCCGCCTTGCACTTGTCGGCAATCATCGCCAGCACGCGCAACATCGACGGCGACAGCGCGTCATAGCGGCTGCGGATGGCGAAATTGCCGCGGTCGGCAGCATAAAGATATTGCATGAGGTCGTTGGTGCCGACCGAAATGAAATCCACCAGCGGCATCAGAGTATCAAGTTGCCACAGCAGCGACGGCACCTCGAGCATCACGCCAAGCTCGATGCGCTCGGGGAGCGTCACGCCGTTTTGCTCCGCACGTTTGACTTCCATGTCGAGCAATTCGCGCGCGCGCACGACCTCTGCCACTTCGGTGACGAAGGGCAACAGCACCTTGATCGCCCTGCCCTTGGCGCCAAGGATAAAGGCGCGGAACTGCGTGCGCAAAACGGCCGGACGGTCCATGCCGATGCGGATGGCGCGCCAGCCCAGCGCGGGATTGTCTTCCTGCGGCGCCTTGAAATACGGCAACGGCTTGTCGCCGCCGATGTCGAGCGTGCGAAACACCACCGGCTTGTCGCCAAGGCGGTCCATGATCGTGCTGTAAAGCTCCGCCTGCTTGACCACCAGCGGATATTTCTGCCAGCCCATGAAGGCCAGCTCGGTGCGGAACAGGCCGATGCCGTCGGCCCCCGCCACCGCTAGGCCGTCGATCTCGCTCATCAGGCCCGCATTCATCTGCACCGATACGTCGATGCCATCCAGCGTCGCCACCTTGCGTTGCACCTGACGGCGCAGCAGTTTCGTGCGGCTGGCACGCTCGTCGATGCTTTTGCTGTAGAGATCGGTCACATATTGAGACGGGCGGATATAGACATCGCCGCGGTCACCGTCGAGGATAACCGGATCGCCGTTGGCGACGACCGAGAACACATCACCGCACTGCCCCACCACCGGCACGCCAAGCGAACGCGCGACAATGGCGACGTGGTTTGAATGACTGCCCTTTTCAAGGATCACACCCTTGAGTTTTTTGTGATCGTAATCAAGCAATGCCGCAGGCCCCATCGAGCGCGCGATGAGGATGATGTTGTCGGGTTGCTCTTCCGGCTGGAAGATGCGGCTTTGGCGCATCAGATGGCTCAGCAGGCGGTTGGACAGGTCTTCAAGGTCCTGCAGGCGCTCGCGGATATAGCGGTCGGGCATCTGCGCCATGCGCACGCGGGTGTCGTTTTGCACGCTGGCCACGGCAGCTTCGGCGGACAGCCCCTTTTCAATCGCGGCCTCGATGCGCGTCATCCAGCCGCGGTCCTTGGCGAACATCTGGTAGGCTTCGAGAATATCGTGGCTTTCCGTACCGCTGAGGGCCGCGCTTTTCGACAGCATGGTGTCGATCGCCGCGTGCATGGCCGATACCGCCTGACGCAGGCGCATCTTTTGTTCTTTGGTGTTGTCGGCGACGATGTTTTCCATCGTCAGGCTCGGCTCGTACAGCACGGCGGTGCCAATCGCAAGGCCGCGGCCCAGTGATACACCTTCGATATGCGTCGCCTTCTTGCCCGAGGCATAACCTGCATGGATTTCTTGCCGCGCGATCAAACCGCCCGCGACAATCAGCTCCGCCAGCACCATCGCGACGGTCTGCATGATCTCGACCACCTCGTCGCCATAGGGGCGCGGCAGGCGGTTTTGCAGGACCAGCACGCCATGTACGCGGCCACCGCGCACGATCGGCACGCCCGCAAGGGCACGGAACTGGCCGTTGCCGGTTTCAGGACGCGGCTGGTATTGGGCAAGGTCAAGCATATCCGGCTGCACCAGCGGCAGCACGGTGGCGGCGATATCGCCAACAGGCCCCTCGCCCACATGGATGCGGTGCTGGCGCAGTTGTTCGACCGGCAGCCCGCGCGCGGAGAACAGCTCGAGCATATCGCCAGCGCGCATGATGAAGCACGAACACACATCCGCACGCAGCTCGCGCGAGACGAGGTCGATGATTTCAGACAGTTTGTTTTCGGGTGCGGCCTCGCCCGCCATGATGTCGCGCAGGGCGGCCAGCAGTTTTTTCGGCGCCGCCAGCGCCATCTGCGCCTCGACGAATTCGGACGCGCGGCGTTCCCGCCGTGCCGTGGCGGTGCTGCTGATGACTGACCAATTGATCGGGTCGAGCTTCATGCCGCTGTCCGTTACTCCCCTTCCGGCTTGTCCAGGCCATAGGCCGCGTGCAACGCGCGCACGGCCAGTTCGGTATATTCCTCGGCGATCAGGACGCTGACCTTGATTTCCGAGGTGGTGATGACCTGGATGTTGATGCCTTTTTCCGACAGCGTCTTGAACATCTTTGACGCAACACCGGTGTATGAGCGCATGCCGATGCCGATGATCGATACCTTGGCCACATCGGCGCTTGATTCAACCTGCACGCCTTCAAGCTTGCCGGCATTGTCGCCCAGCACGCTCAGCGCCTTGGGCAGGTCAGCGCGGCCAACCGTGAAGGTCAGGTCGGTGCGCTGCTTGTCTGCGGAAACGTTCTGCACGATCATGTCGACGTTGATGGCGCTGTCGGCCAGCGGGCCAAAGACCTGCGCTGCGATGCCCGGCACGTCGGGCAGGTTACGCAGGGTGATTTTCGCCTCGTCGCGGCTGTGGGCAACGCCACTGACTACTTCCTGTTCCACCAGTCTCTCCTCATCCATCACCAGCGTGCCGGGCAGGTCCGAGCCTAGCGCGGTTTCAAAACTCGACAATACCTGCACGGGCACGCGCGCCTTCATGGCCAGTTCGACCGAGCGCGTTTGCAACACCTTGGCGCCGACCGACGCCATTTCCAGCATTTCCTCGTAGCTCACCTTAGCCAGCTTTTGCGCGCGGCTAACGATGCGCGGATCGGCCGTGTAGACGCCGTCGACGTCGGTGTAGATGTCGCAACGCTCCGCCTTGAGCGCCGCCGCCACCGCCACCGCCGAGGTGTCGGACCCTCCGCGCCCCAGCGTGGTGATGCGGCCATCTTCGGCAATGCCCTGAAAGCCCGCCAGCACCGCAACCTCGCCGCCGTTCATCGCGGCCAGCAGGCCATCGGTTTCAACGGCCTTGATGCGCGCCTTGCCGTGCGTGGTGTCGGTACGCAGCGGCACCTGCCAGCCCAGCCAGCTGCGCGCGGGCACGCCGCGCTTTTGCAGCGCGATGGCCAGAAGACCCGACGTCACCTGCTCGCCCGAGGCGACGATGCTGTCGTATTCACGCGCGTCGTGGATATTGGAAATTTCGTTGCAATAGCCCACCAGCTGGTTGGTCACCCCCGACATCGCGGAAACGACCACGGCAATGCGGTGACCAAGCTTGCGCTCGGCCGCGACCTTGTCGGCAACGTTTTCGATCGCCGGTATGGTGGCGACTGACGTGCCGCCGAATTTGAGAACGAGCAGGCTCATGATGGGATGGCTGTGCAGCTCTTGTGATCGGTGATTTCAGCCAGAGTACATGTGAAGGCACTGATTCTGAACTGATTTTTTGTCATTTTGCACAAATAAAGGCTTATGCGGCAAGGATATGGCGGTGCTATCACAGGATGTCAGCGCGAAAGGAATCTCAATATGGCAAATATCACCGTCATCGGCACGCAATGGGGCGACGAGGGCAAAGGCAAAATCGTCGACTGGCTGGCGGCGGAAGCCGACATGGTCACGCGCTTTCAGGGCGGTCACAACGCGGGCCATACACTGACCGTGGGCGAGAAAGTCTACAAGCTCCACCTCCTGCCCTCGGGCATCATCCGCCCCGGCAAGCTGTCTGTCATCGGCAACGGCGTCGTGGTCGACCCGTGGGCGTTGCTGAAGGAAATCGACGGCCTGCGCGACCAAGGCATCGACATCACCCCCGACAATCTGCTGGTGTCCGAACATTGCCCTGTCATTTTACCGCTGCACTCCTCGCTCGACCTTGCGATGGAAGAAGCGCGCGGTGCTGCCAAAATCGGCACCACGGGTCGCGGCATCGGCCCCGCCTACGAAGACAAGATCGGCCGCCGGGGCCTGCGCATGTGCGACCTCGCCCACCCAGAACACTTGCGCGAAAAGCTTGAAAAAATGGCCGCGTTTTACAACACGCTGCGCAAGGGCATTGGCGCGTCAGAGGTCAATATTGATGATTTCTATCAATCGCTGCTCGACATCGCCGACAAGATCCGCCCCTTTATCGGGCCAAGCTGGCGCGCGCTGCACACCGCCAAAGAGCAGAAAAAACGCATTCTTTTCGAAGGCGCGCAGGGCGTGATGCTTGACGTCGACCACGGCACCTATCCGTTCGTGACCTCGTCAAACACCGTGGCTGCCGCTGCCGCCAGCGGCTCGGGCGCGGGGCTTGACCAGCTTGGGTTTGTGCTGGGCATCACCAAGGCCTATACCACGCGCGTAGGCTCTGGCCCCTTCCCGACCGAACTGAATGACGCGGTCGGCGAAACGCTGGGCCGTATCGGTCATGAATTCGGCACCTCGACAGGCCGCAAGCGCCGCTGCGGTTGGTTTGATGCCGTTCAGGTGCGCCAGGCCGTACAGATCGGCGGCGTCAACGGCATCGCGCTGATGAAGATCGACGTGATGGATACGCTTGAAGAAATCAAAATCTGCACCGGCTATACCTATGACGGCAAAACGTATGACTACCTGCCCGCCAGCGCGGAAATACAGGCAAAACTGACGCCGGTTTACGAAACCATGCCGGGGTGGCAAACGCCACTGGCAGGCATGCGCAAGCTCTCCGACCTGCCTGAAAAAGCGTTGCAGTACATCCACCGTCTGGAAGAGCTGATCGGCGTGCCGGCGGTGGTGATTTCAACCTCGCCCGACCGCGACGACACCATCCGCGTCAAGGACGTGTTCTAACGTCGGCTAGTTCAGCAGGTACCCCAACAGCAACACCTGCGGCGTGGTGATCAGCGGCAGCATCAGGGTCAGCTTCCACGATTTGGTCGCTTCACGCAGGACCATGATTTCGGTGTAATCGGTCGCAACCCCCGCCATCATGAAGGTAAAGGCATTACCCGGCGCATGCGCGCGCGTCAGGATATCCGCCGCCACGGGGGCGGAGCCTTCGGAGCAGACCTCGATCACCGTCGCCGCGATCAATGTCATACCAAGGCCCAGCAACGTCGGGCCGAAGTAATGCGCAAAGTGCGAGGTATCCATGAACACACGCAATGCTGCCGCAATCAAAACACCAATGAACAGCCAGCGCAGGATCATTTTTGAATCGATCAGCCCACCAAGCAATGTGTCATACACATAGGCCGGCGTGATCCGCACCCCTGCCCATGCGGTTCTGGCCTCGCGCCAGAAAGAAAAACCTTCGGGCAACGGTATGCGCGCAGGGTTGGCGGGTAGCTTCCCGCGATCGATCAAGCCATCGACAATGACGCCTGTGATCAGCGCGATCACCGCCGACAGCACGATGAACAACAACGTATATCCCCAGCCGATCAGCGAAATCAGGATTACCGTCAGCGACAGCGAATTCCACGGGCTGGCGATCAAAAAGGCCATCAGCTGGCCCGCTGTTGCGCCGCGCTCGTACAGCTTGGCGCCGATCATCAGAATGCCATGACTGCACAAATCAAGCAGCAGGCCCGCCGCCACTGCCCGCACGATGCCGCGCACACCTTTTTTAGTGCCAAGCGCCGCCATGATAAAGGGGCGCGGAACGCGGCCCATGACGCCCATCGCGATAATGCCGATGACGATACCGATCCACATCTGGTTCATCAGGGTAAAGATGGCGTGGCTGTAGCTGTCCTCCCCGCCCGCCCAGGGGGTCAGGTGCATAACATAGCCCGCCGCCACCGCCAGCAACGTCCCCCAGAACAACAGGTCGGGGCGTTTTTTGACGGGCGCCGCCGGTGCCATGCGGATCGGGATAGCCCCGCCGGGAACGGTCCGGGGGGTTGGGTTGGAACAGCAATCGCTCTGGTCGGAGGTCATCGGCATCAGCCTTGGTGTAAAATGGTTTCAACTTGACTTTTCGCATATGCAAAATAGATTGCCCGTTGAGTGTGGCGCGCGATCTCTCTTGTCTTGCATGGCGTGTCTACAGCATCATTAAGGGCGTTACCCCACGGAAACAAGGGGCCTTGACCAAAGTCATTTACTGATGGAATTTCCGCAGGATCTGCGCACGTCAGTTACGTGTCACCCACAAGCGGCGGCTGTCAACACGCAGGCAAGCATGAAAAACAACAAAAAACATATTATTTCAGTATTTTGCGCGGCTTTTTTTGCATTTGGCTTTATTTGCAGCGCCTCTGCCGCACAAAAAAACCAGAGCATGGACCTCAGCTATGACGTTTATGCCAGCGGTTTCAAGGCACTGCATGCCGATTTCGATGTAAAGCTCGACCCCAAAGCTTACGACATCGCCATCGAGGCGCGCACGCAGGGCATGATCGGCGGGCTGTTCCCGTGGCAGGGATCGTACCGCACCGCCGGCCACAACGACGACAATACTCTCATCCCGACACAACACACCGCCCGAAGCGTCTGGCAAAAAAAAGAAAAGCTGACCGAGATCAGCTACGCCCCCAATGGCGACGTTCTCAAAATGACCACGCGCGAAGATGGCAAAACCGTCACCGACCGCAACATTAATAAGGCGCTATCCGAAGACAGCGTCGATCTGCTCACCGGCACCCTGCTGATGATCCAGTCCGCCAAGATCACCGACAAATGCGCAGGCTCGATCCCCGTCTTTGACGGCAAGCGCCGCTATAACCTCGTCCTTAAGGGCGACATGATGGACGAGATCAGAAAGAGTGATTATTCAATCTACTCCGGACCTGCGCTCAAGTGTACGTTAAACGTCGAGCCTGTTGCAGGCTTTAAGCCCAAGGACCAGAAACGCGGCTGGATGGCGATCCAGAACCACACGCTGGCGCGCAGGAAGCCCCCCACCATCTGGTTTGCCGCGGTCGAGCCGGGCGGCCCTGTGGTGCCCGTGCGTATGGAAATCAGCAGCGACTATGGCGCGGCGGTCGCGCACGTCACCGCCAGCCATACGCGGGTATCGAAAAAAGCGGCCAAAGACTGACTACAGCTGGCGCGAGGCTGTAATCCTCTGCAACAATCTTTGAATTGATGTGGCACCACCGCCCTGCTTGATTACACTCAGGGTTCATCACTTATTGTCAGGGAACACGGCGCATTATGTCTTCATCTTCTCTTGCCTGCATTATTCTCGCCGCCGGTAAAGGCCAGCGCATGCAATCCGCCCTGCCCAAGCCGCTGCATGCGGTTGCGGGCCGCAGCATGCTCGCACACGTGATCGCCGCCGCCGAAAGCCTGTCGCCAGAAAAGATCATCGTCGTCACCGGCCCCGACATGCCCCAAATCGCCGAAGCCGCCGCCCCGCACCGCACCGCCATCCAGCAGGTGCAAAACGGCACGGGCGGCGCGGCGCTGGCCGCACGCGACAGCCTTGCGGGTTTTGCGGGCGATATTCTTGTTCTCTTTGGCGATGCGCCGCTGATCACCGCCGATACGCTTAAAAGACTGGTCGATGCGCGCCGCCAGCTGCCCGCCGTGGGGGTGGTCTATGCGGCATTTCGCACCGCTGACCCCAAACGCTATGGCCGCATGGTCATGGCCGATGACGCCAGCCTGGCCAAAATCGTCGAATACAAGGACGCGAGCGAGGCCGAGCGCGCCATTACACTGTGCAACGGCGGCATCCTCTGCGCCGACGGCGGCAAGCTGTTCGATTGGCTCGATCAGGTCGGCAACGACAATGCGCAGGGCGAATACTACCTGACCGATCTGCCCGCCATCGCGCGCAAGGACAACCGCATCGCCCAGATCGTCGAAGTCGACGCCAGCGAGATGGAAGGTGCCAATACGCGCGTCGAACTCGCCCAGCTTGAACGCCTGATGCAAGACCGCCTGCGCGAGCGCCACATGCTGGGCGGTGCTACGCTGGTCGACCCGCAATCGGTCTTTTTCAGCCATGACACAGTGATCGGCCGCGACGTCGTGATCGAACCCAACGTGTTCTTTGGCACCGGCGTGCGCGTGGCCGACAACGTCACCATCCATGCCAACAGCCATATCGCGGGGACGCACATCGGCGAAGGTGCCAGCATCGGCCCCTTTGCCCGCCTGCGCGCCGGCAGCAAGATCGGCGCCGATGCCAAGGTCGGCAATTTTGTTGAAACCAAAAACGTCACGCTGGGCGCGGGCGCGAAGGCGAGCCACCTCACCTATCTGGGAGATGCAGAGGTCGGCACGCGCGCCAATATCGGTGCTGGCACCATCACCTGCAATTACGACGGGTTTGACAAACACCGCACCGTCATCGGCGAGGAAGCCTTCATCGGCTCCAACACGGCCCTGATCGCTCCCGTCAGCGTGGGCGCGGGCGCATTTGTCGGCGCGGGCAGCGCGATTTACGATGACGTGCCGCCCAACGCATTGTCGCTGACACGTGCGCCGCAGATCACCAAGGACGGCTGGGCGACAGAATTCAAACGCAACAAAATGAAATCAAAAGCAAAGAAGGATTAATCCCATGTGCGGCATCGTCGGCATTCTCAGCACAGACAAACAGGTCGCTCCCCTTCTGGTCGAAGGGCTCAAGCGCCTTGAATACCGCGGCTATGACAGCGCGGGCATCGCAACGCTGGTTGATGGCAAGCTGGATCGCCGCCGCGCGGAAGGCAAGCTGGTCAATCTGGCCGAGCGTCTTGAAAAAGAACCCCTTGGCGGCACCGTCGGCATCGGCCACACGCGCTGGGCCACACATGGCGGCGCCGTTGAAAAGAACGCCCACCCCCACATCACCGACAGCGTGGCGGTCGTGCATAACGGCATTATCGAGAATTATCAGGAACTGAAAGAAGAACTGGAAAAATCGCAGTTCCGCTTTGAATCCGAAACCGATACCGAGGTCATCGCCCACCTTGTCACCCACTATATGCGTCAGGGCAAGGCCCCGCAGGATGCGGTGGATGCAGCACTCAAGCGTCTGCGCGGCGCGTTTTCCATCGCCATGATCTTCAAGGGCGAGCAGAACCTGATGATCGGCGCGCGTTTTGGCACGCCGCTGGCCGTGGGCTATGGCAACGGCGAGATGTACCTGGCGTCGGACAGCTATGCGCTGGCCCCGCTGACCAACAAGATCACCTTCCTTGAAGACGGCGACACCGTCACCCTGACCACGGCAGGCGCCGTTATCCGCGACATGGCGGGCAAGGTCGCCAACCGCGAGGTACGCACCACCGCGCAATCGGGCGCGATCATGGGCAAGGGCAGCTACCGCCATTTCATGCTCAAGGAAATCCACGAGCAAACCGCCGTGATCGGTGAGACGCTCAACACTTTCATCAACCCTGCCACCGGCCACATCACCCTGCCCGCCGACCTGACGGCGTTGGCCAAGGCGCCGCGCATCACCATTTCGGCCTGTGGCACGGCGTACCTTGCCGGTTGCGTGGCCAAATACTGGCTGGAACAACTGGCGCGCATTCCCGTTGAAACCGACATTGCGTCGGAATTCCGCTACCGCGAGGCGCCGATGCCTGCGGGCGGTGCGGCACTGTTCATCTCGCAGTCGGGCGAGACGCTCGATACGCTCGAAGCCCTGCGCTACAGCAAGAAGCAGGGCCAGAAGATCATCTCGATCCTCAATACCATCGAAAGCACCATCGAGCGCGAAAGCGACCACATCCTGCGCACGCTGGCAGGGCCGGAGATCGGCGTTGCCTCGACCAAGGCCTTCACCACGCAGCTCACGACCCTCGCCTGCCTGAGCATTGCCCTTGCGCGCGAAAACGGGCAGATCGACGCTGGCCGCGAAAAGGAATTGACCGATGCGCTGCGCGAAGTACCCGCGCGCATCGCGAGCGTCCTCACCCTTGCACCGCAGATCGAAAAGATCGCGCGCGATGTGGCAGAGGCGCGCGATGCGCTTTACCTTGGCCGCGGGACGGCTTATCCCATCGCGCTTGAAGGCGCGCTCAAGCTCAAGGAAATTTCCTATATCCATGCCGAAGGTTATGCGGCGGGTGAAATGAAGCATGGCCCTATCGCGCTGATCGACGAAAACGTGCCCGTCATCGTTATCGCACCGCACGACCATCTGTTTGAAAAAACCGCCAGCAACGCGCAGGAAGTCATGGCGCGCGGCGGCAAGGTGTTATTGGTCAGCGATGCCGACGGCATTGCCAAGATGAAGGACAAAGCGACCTGGACGATCGAGATGCCAAGCGTCGATCCCTTCGTCGCCCCCATCCTCTACAGCCTGCCGGTCCAGCTGCTGGCCTATTACGCCGCCGTCTGCAAAGGCACGGATGTCGACCAGCCGCGCAACCTCGCCAAGGCTGTCACGGTCGAATAGACTGTATTATCGCAAATACCTGTTGCGGGACAGCCACAGCCCCGCCCTAAGCGCAGATTGCGCATGCGCAGGCATTGCCCGGACGCGGGCCAGTTTGTAGGGTTGGCGCATGCTGACACAGACCGGACATATCAAACCGTTTTACGCCCTATGGCTGCCCCTTATCCTCGCCATCGGTGTTGCGATCGCGGACAATACCCTGCCGCCGCAATGGGTCAATTTCATCTACATGGAAAACGGCTTCCTCGAGACGCTGCAACCCATCATCACCTTCATCGCCGTCTATATCGGCATCAGCGCGCTGCGCACGCCCGGGCTTGGCAAGTGGCTCAAGGTCTGGCTGGTGCTTGGCACGCTTGGCTGTCTTTACATCGGCCTTGAGGAAATCAGCTATGGCCAGCAGATCCTGCAATGGCAGACTGGCGATTTCTGGGCCGCCATCAACGACCAGAACGAAACCAACCTGCACAACACGTCGTCGTGGTTCGACCAGAAACCGCGCAACCTGCTGATGGTCGGCATCATCGTCGGCGGCATCCTGATCCCGCTGTTGCAGCGTTACAACCCCGCCCTGTTGCCCAAACAGTTCGCCGCGATCTATCCGCGCCGCGACCTGATGGTCGTATCGTTGCTGATGCTGTTCAGCTACATGAGCAAAGTGATATTCAAGATCGCCCACTTCATGATCTATGACCGCCCGAGCGAGCTGAACGAAACCTATATGTACTATTTCGTTTTGCTGTATCTGGTGCAATTGCGCTGGCAATTACGCACCGGCGTCATTCCCGCCGACAGCACCGCCGCCTGAGCGTAAGGCGACTATTCGTCGCTCATCAGGCCTTTTTTGCGTAGCAGGTCCTGCAACTCGCCGGTGGCGTACATTTCACGCACGATGTCGCATCCGCCGATGAACTCGCCCTTGATATAC
>JAEXMB010000090.1 GCA_023444705.1 Pseudomonadota bacterium
TGGTACCACAGCATGCCGAGCATAAACAGCGGGCGCTTGGTGAAAGTTCCGCCGACAAAGGGGATATGGGGTATACGTTCAAAAATATCGAAACGCTCCGCCGTGCCCATCACTGCCTCGGCCATCAGTTTACCCGTCAGGTTGGTGGCGGCGACGCCGTGGCCGCCAAAGCCGTGCGCATAAAAGACCTGCGGCGATAAACGCCCCACAGCAGGCAGGCGGTTGACGGTGAGGTCAAGCGGCCCGTGCCAGCAATGATCGATGCCGATGTTCTCCAGTGACGGGAACACGTGGGTCAGGCGCTTTTTCAGCTCCAGATGTTCAAAGCCGATGTCGCGGCCGCTGTAATTGCAATTGCCGCCGAACAACAGGCGGCGGTCCTTGGACAGGCGGTAATAGTTCATGATGAAGTTGGCGTCCGCCACGGCGGCGTTGCCCGGCATCAGGTGGCGTGCGGTGGCGTCGTCAAGCGGGGCGGTTGCGATCATATGCGCGGTGGCGCTAATGGATTTGCGCAACGTCGCGCGCATAGGCGCGATGTCGATCGCGCCTGCGACCAGAACGTAATCGGCGGTGACGCTGGCGCCGCTTTCTGCGGTGACGACCTGCTTGTTGTCGCGGCGTTCAATTGAAACGGCGCGGCTGTCGTCATGCAGGACAGCGTCAAAGCTTTGTGCGGCGATGGCAAGGCCCTGCGCATAGGCATAGGGATGGAAATGCCCGCTGCGGCTGTCGTACATGCCGCCGATATAACCTTTGCCCCGCACATAGTTTTCGCATTCGCGCTGGTCGAGCATGACGATGCCTTCGCCAAGGCCGATGTCGCGCCACATGGTCTGCTCGTCTTCGAGTTCCTGCAGGTGGCGCGCGGTCATGCCCGCGATCAGCTGGCCCGCGCGCAGGTCGCAATCGATGGAAAATTCCTGCACGCGGTTGTGGATGATGTCGATGCCTTCAAGCGAAAGCGTGCAGAGCGTTTTTGCCATCTCGCTGCCGAACTTGGCGACGAGCGTAGCGGGTGGCTGGGCCAGTCCGCGCTGGATATGCCCGCCGTTTTTGCCCGAGGCGTCGGCGGCCATGCCGTGGCCTGCTTCAAGCAAGACAACGCGATAATTGCGGCGCGCAAGCTCAAGTGCTGCCGACAGTCCGGTAAAGCCGCCGCCGACAATGCAGACATCCGCAGTCGTGCTGTGCGTCAGCGGACCCGCGGTTTGCGCGCGGATGGGGGTGGAAACCTCGTACCATGATTTCCGGAAGTCTTTTTTATTGTCGTAACTCATGATCTTTTTTTCCGCTTACCCCGTTCTTCTGCGCACGGGACAGGCTATGATAGGCAATATTGCTTAACAAGGACCAAGGATCATGGACAAGTTAGAAGAGTTTATCCGCCAGCACAAGATTACCGAGGTCGAGTGCCTCGTCCCCGACATGTCGGGCATCGCGCGCGGCAAGATCATCCCCGCCGAAAAACTGTTGCGCATCCTGCGCGAGCGCGGCATGCCGATCCCTGAATCCGTCTTTTTGCAAACCGTCACCGGCGACTATCCCGACGGCGATGTGATGAGCCCGTCGCTCGGCGACGTCTACATGCGCCCTGACTACGACACCGTGCGTCTGGTGCCGTGGTACAAGGAGCCGACCGCGCAGATCATCTGCGACGCCTATAACGGCGACGACACGCCGGTCAGCTTTTCCTCGCGCTACATTCTGCGCAAGATCATCGCCGAGTACGACAAGCGCGGCTGGAAGCCCGTGACCGCGCCCGAGCTTGAATTCTACCTTGTCGCCGTCAACACCGATCCCGACATTCCGCTGCAACCGCCCATCGGCCGTTCGGGCCGTCAGGAAAGCGGGCGCCAGGCCTATGGCATTGATGCGGTCAACGAATTCGACCCGATCTTTGAAGACGTCTATGATTTCTGCGAGGCGCAGAACGTCGATATCGACACCCTGAGCCATGAGGCGGGTGCCGCGCAGATCGAGGTCAACTTCAACCACGGCGATCCGATCGAAGTGGCCGACCAGGCGTTCCTGTTCAAGCGCACCGCGCGCGAGGTCGCCATGCGCCACGGCGTTTACGCGACCTTCATGGCGCAGCCCATGCAGCACCAGCCCGGCAGCGCCATGCACATCCACCAGTCGGTGGTCGATGCCAAGACGGGCCGCAATATCTTTGCCAACGACGACGGCAGCGACAGCACGCTGTTCCGCAACCATATCGCAGGCCTGCAGAAATACCTGCCAAGCGCGATCACGCTGTTCGCGCCCAACGTCAATTCCTACCGCCGCTTTGGCCACAAGGAAACCGACAGCCCGATCAACGTGGAGTGGGGGGTCGACAACCGCACCGCCGGCCTGCGCGTGCCGATTTCCAAGCCTGAAAACCGCCGTGTGGAAAACCGCCTGCCCGGTGCCGACGGTAACCCGTACCTCTCGCTGGCGGCGACACTGGCCTGCGGTTTGCTTGGCATGATCGAAGGCATCGAGCCGAGCGAGCCGATCAAGGGCAACGCCTATAAAAAAGGCGCTGCACTGCCCAGCCACCAGTTCGACGCGATCAAGAAGTTCAAGGAGGCGACCGCCCTGCAAGAACTTCTGGGCGAGCAATTCGCACGCGCCATCATCGCGATCAAGGAGGCGGAGTATAAAGCCTACAACGCCGTGATCTCGTCATGGGAGCGCGAGAACCTGTTGCTCAACGTCTGACGCATCCTTCAAAGGGCCATATCCGCGATGACCTTTACCCTGATCGCCCGCAATCCGTTCACCCGCCAGATAGGCCTTGCGATGGCCAGCGGGTCGGATGATTGCATCGGCGGCAGCGTGGTCAGTGAAACGCTGACGGCTTTGGGCCGGCCCGCCGTCATCGTCGTGCAGGGCAAAGGCGACCGCGCCTTGCGCCAGAAACTGGCGGCGTCATACCTGCAAGGGCGCAACACGGCGCAGTTGATGGATGATCTGGCCGCGCAGGACTCGGCCCTGCCGCTCAGGCAAGTATTGATGGCGTCGTTTGACGCGCCGCTCATCGTGCAAACGGGCAAGTTCTGCGGCCCTTGGGCCGGTCATCATGCCGAAGAACATCTGATTATTGCGGGCAACGTACTGGCGTCGGCCAGCGTGCTGAGCCGCATGCGCAAGGCCTACATGGGTGATCTCAATGCGCCGATGCGCCACCGCTTGCTGGCGGCGTTGCGTGCGGGCATGTCGGCGGGCGGGGATATACGCGGCCATGCCTCGGCAGGAATCATCATCGCGGGAGAGCAGCCGTTTCAGGCCCGCATCACCGCCAGCCGCCAGCCGTTTGACGACCTGCAGGCCTCGGTGGGATGAGCAACATGGCAAACAATGACCTCACATGGTTCTGCCAGCCGTTTGACAACCTCAAGCCGCGCCAGCTGCACGACATTTTGCGCCTGCGCTCGGGCATCTTCCAGCTTGAACAAAACTGTCTGTACGCCGATATCGACGGCGAGGATTTGCACGCGTTGCATCTGTTTGCCGTGGATACTGACGGCCATATCGTGGCCGCCGCACGGCTATTTCTACCCGGCGATACTTATAAAGGCGAACGCCAAAGCGTGGCATGGATCGGGCGCGTCGTCGTTGCCGCATCGCAACGCGGGCGCGGGGTGGGGCATGACCTGATGCGCGCGGCGATTGCAGAAGTGCGAGCGCGCCATGAAGGCGCTGAAATCGCGCTGTCGGCACAGGCGCATTTGAAATCTTTTTATGCTGCGCATGGATTTTCGCAGTGTGGAGCGCCATATCAGGAGGACGATATTCCTCACATCGAGATGCGCTTGACGTAATCCGTATTAAAAACGCACTGCAACATACTGAAAACGCACATCTTTATGTTGACGGAATGATCCCTCTCTCCTATACTGAGAATAGGAGATGACGTTTAATACAGGGAAAAACGATCATGACTTCATTTTTCGACACAAATTCTCGTTCCATGTTCGGTGCCCGCGCACCGAAAGCGTCCCAGCAGGACCCGCAGATCCGCGCGATTTCGCACGGTGACATCGCCCTGATGGCGCGCTTGGTCAACGAAGCGAAACAACAGGGTTTACGCCCGCAGCGCTGATCGCCTGATCGGCATGCCAGAGGTAGACGGCCACCGGCCTCCCCTGAGCAAATGCTGTTGTGCGTGGAAAAAAGGCCTTCCGTTCGGGAAGGCCTTTTGTTTTTGTCTTTCGCGCGCGGGGCGGTTTAATTGCTGCCGGGTTTATCGCTGTTCAGGCGCTTGAAAAACACGGGCAGGGCGAAGAAGTCGATCAGGCCCACAAGGGCGATCATGCCGCCGATGATCTGGTGCATGCTTTGCTCGGTGCCGTCGTTCAAGCCGAATTTGGTCGCAAACCCGCCAAGAGCAAGCCCCAGTACCATGCCGAATACGATCAGCAACGCGCCACCCAAACGCAGGATCAGCGTCAGCTTTTCAAGTTTTTCGGGTGTCAGTTGTTGCGGGGCGTTGGGGGCGGTCATGGCGGTCTCCTGAAAATATGCGGCGAGGGGATAGAAAAACCCCCGTCCGTATTTTCAACGGGCGGGGGTTTTTACATTTCAATGCTTAGGCCGGCTTGGCTTCGGCGACGTCATCGCCACCTTCCGCTTCCTTGGCTTCGGCTTCCTTGGCCTTTTTCTTGGCCTTGTCCGACGCTTTCTTCTTGTCAGAGAATACGATGGTCGGCGGGGTGTTGTTGATGATGTTCTCGCCCTTGACGATCACTTCCTCTGCACCTTCCATGCCCGGCAGTTCATACATGGTGTCGAGCAGATAGGTCTCGATGATCGAACGCAGGCCGCGCGCGCCGGTGTTGCGCTCGATGGCGCGCTTGGCCACCTCGTGCAGGGCGTCGTCCTGGAAGGTCAGCTTCACGCCTTCGATGTCGAACAGGCGGGCGTATTGCTTGACCAGTGCGTTCTTGGGCTCGGTGAGGATCTTGACCAGTGCGTCTTCGTCAAGGTCATCCAGCGTTGCCACGACGGGCAGACGGCCGATGAACTCGGGGATCAGGCCGAACTTGAGAAGGTCTTCGGTCTGCAGGTCGCGCAGAACAGCACCCTGACGGCGGTCATCGGGGCCCTGAACGTTGGCGCCGAAGCCGATCGCCGTGGTACGGCCGCGGCCCGAGATGATTTTCTCGATACCCGCAAAGGCACCACCGCAGATGAACAGGATGTTCGTGGTGTCAACTTGCAGGAATTCCTGCTGCGGGTGCTT
>JAEXMB010000059.1 GCA_023444705.1 Pseudomonadota bacterium
GTAATGAAAAACAGACCCAGTAGCAAACCCTGAAACGGGCGTATATCGCGCTGGATTTTTTCCTGAAATTCGCTTTCCGACAGGATCAGCCCGGCAAGGAAAGCGCCAAGCTCCATCGACAGGCCGCCAAGGTTGGTCAGTGTGGCGGCGGCAAGCACGGCCAGCAGCGACAGCGCCACGGTGATTTCCGGTGTTTTGGTCTGTCGGTGCAGGTAACGGTAGACAGGCCGCAATACAAAACGCCCCATGATGACGACGATAACCACGGCGGCGATGGCCTTGATAAAGGTCGCCAGCAACGTCAGCAACATTTCGTCCTGCTGACCTTCGCTGAAGACCTTGACCATGACCAGCAGCGGCACCACGGCAACGTCCTGCGCCAGCAGCACAGCCATCGAAATCCGGCCCTTGGGGCTGTGCAGCTCGCCGCTATCGAGCAGGTGCTGCGAGACGATCGCCGTCGATGATAGCGCAAAGATGACGCCAAGCAAAATGGTGACGGCAAGGCTGTGATCCCATTGCCAGGCGATGGCGGAAATTGCCACGCCAGACAGCGCCACCTGTGGCAGGCCGATGCGCAGGATATGCTTGTGGATGGCCTTGAAATGCGACCACGACATGTTCAGGCCGATCAGAAACAGCAGAAAGACAACGCCAAGGTCGGCAAGGCTGTCGAGTTCCTCGCTATGCGCGACAAGGCCGAGGACCGAGGGGCCGCAAATCAAGCCTGCCAGCAGATAGCCAAGCACGGGACTGATGCGCAGGCGCTCAAGCAACGGCAGGATGGCGATGCACGCCATCAGCAGTACCAGCACCGGCAGGATATAACCCTGCTGAAGCACGCTGAGGTCGATATGGGAGAGAATATCCTGCTGCATGGGCGGTCACAGCCCCAAGACGGGCAAAGGAGTTATTGCCCTTTGGCAGAGCTGTCGACAGCAACGTCGAACAGGCACCCAAGGGATTGGTCGGTGCCGGTGGCAAGGCCCTCGACCCCTTTGATACGATCGCCCTTGCTGACGGGCGTGGGGGAGCAAAGCTTGTAGACGACCGGCGCATTGTCGGCAGGCAGGCTGCAATCAGTACTGCCGGGCGTGCCGCGTTGCATGGTACGCGCGTCAAGCTCGACAGTGATGCGGATTTCCGTCGTCGTCAGGGTGGAGGGTGTATTATCGTTCCACGGCGATTTTTCGATGGTTTGCAGGGACTGCACCGTGCCGGAAATGACGCAGACAGGCTGCTGGTAATTGACTGCAGGCATGGCGGCTTCAGCGGCGGGTTTTTTGACCACGGCCTTTTTAACATCGGCGCTATCGTCCATCACCGGTGCGCTGATCGCGGGCGCTGTCTCGGCCGCGGCGGGGGTGATCTGGCTTTGGGCCAGAACGACGCCACCCGCGCCGATGGTCAGCACCAGGAAAGCAAATGCATAGAAGGCATGGACGTTCATGGCTTTCAGGCTGCCTGCTGGTCGAGGTTGAATTCGTGCTGTTTGAGGTCAACCGAAACCAGCTGCGACACGCCGCGCTCGCTCATGGTCACGCCGTACAGGCGGTCCATGCGCGCCATCGTCATGCGGTGGTGGGTAATGACGATAAAGCGGGTCTTGCCATCACGCGCAAGGTCTTCGAGCAACGTGCAATAGCGGTCGACGTTGCTTTCATCCAGCGGTGCGTCAACCTCGTCCAGCACGCAGATGGGGGCGGGGTTGGTCAGGAACATCGCAAAGATCAGCGCGATCGAGGTCAGCGTCTGCTCGCCGCCCGACAGCAACGACAGAACGGCGGGTTTTTTGCCCGGCGGCTGGGCGTAGATTTCAAGGCCCGATTCCAGCGGATCGTCCGCCTCGATCAGCTTGAGGTAGGCCGAACCGCCGTTGAACAGGCGGGTGAACAGCGACTGGAAGTGCGTGTTGACGACGTCAAAAGCCGCCAGCAGGCGCTCGCGCGCTTCTTTGTTCAGTTTGTTGATGCCTTCGCGCAGCTTGTCGATGGCGGCGACAAGATCGTCGCGCTCGGTCGCCATCGTGCCCATCTTGTCGGTGATTTCCTGGCTTTCCACTTCGGCGCGCAGGTTGACGGGGCCCATGTTGTCGCGCTCGCGGATCAGGCGCTCAAGACGGTTGTGCAGGGTGTCGATGTCGTCGAGCTGGTCGGCGCTCACTTCGATACGTGCCAGCAGGGCTTCGGGGGTGACGGCGAATTTCTCGTGGATCGTCGCCTCGATACCGGCCTGCGTGTGCTGGCTGGTGTTGACCGATGCCTGCGCCATTGCGCGGGCTTCGCGTGCATCGGCAAGGGCGCTGTCGGCGTCGCGCAGGGCGCGGCTGACTTCACCGGCGGTATTTTCGGCTACCTGCAGTTCATCCGCAGCGTGCTGGCGTTTTTGCTCGGCTTCGGCGATGCCGCTCATCAGTGATTGTTTTTCCTGCTCGATCTGCGCGGGGCGTTCGGCCAGATGGTCGATCACTTTCTGCGCTTGTTCGATACGGTCGTTGAGGTCGATCAGGCGCAGGGCGATACGCTGCAGACGCTGGTCCCAGTTGGTCAGGTCCTGCTGGATCTGGCTGATGCGACGCGCGCGGTTTTCACCGGTGCGGGTGATGTCGGCGTAAAGCGCCTGGCTGTCGGCCAGTTGCTGGCGCGCGTCGGCCAGTCTGGTTTTAAGGTCGGCGATGACGGCGCGGCCTTCGTCGGTGCTGGGCAGGGCGGCAAAGCTTGCACGTGCTTCGTCGAGTTGCGGGGTCAGGCTGTCGATTTCCGCCGTTGCGGTTTCAATCGCGGTGGTCAGCGACGACAGGCGCGCGGTGACTTCCGACAATTGCTGTGTCAGCTGGCTATGGCGGCGGCGCAGCTGGTTGAGGCTGTCTTCAGCCTGGCGCAGGGC
>JAEXMB010000066.1 GCA_023444705.1 Pseudomonadota bacterium
CGCGGCGATCGTTGCGGGTATGGAAGTCGGCTGGCTTGCCCTGCGCGACCGTCTGAACCAGTATTGGGAAGACCAGCAGGAAGCGCTGAAAGGCCAGGCCGCCCAGCTTAATGCCGGCCAGCTCGACCAGACGCGCCAGCTCGGCTCGTTGTCGGACGCGCAGATGATGAACGAATCCGCGCGCCGGATCCAGCGGCTGGAATACGAGGCGCGCCGCGAGTTCATCAATACCGATGAGGGGTGCCGCTTTGACACCACGGCGGGTTATCTGGGACGCGCTATGTCGATTTCCCGCACGGTTGCGGCGGGCGGGGCGAATGAAATCGGTGCGACCATCAATAACCGCGAAGGCACGCCCGGCGCGCGTGGGCCTGCCGCCGACAATGCGGCGCGCGCATTGCGTGCGCGCAAACTGTTCTGCGATCCTGACAATAACGGCGGTGCTGCCGGTTGCCTTGCCAATGGCGGCGCCTTTGCCGATGCGCATGTTTTACCCAGCCGCACTCTGCTTGGCCGCCCTACGCTTGACCTGACGGATGCGCGTACTATCCCCGCCGTCAACGACTTGGTACGCAATATTGTGGGATATAATGTCCCGCAACCGGTGAGCAAGTCAGCGCTTGAAACGGCATCCGGTCAGCAAGGCCGCATGGCCGGACGCGAGATCGCCGCGCAAATGGATGCGGCGGGCGGTCTGGTCTGGGGTATTGCGGCTGAACGCATGCCAGCGGGCGCAGCACCCGAAATCGAAGCGATGCGCATGCGTCTTGGCAGCCAGCCCTCGCCCACCCCCAGTGAATACGAAATCCGCAAGCAAGTGGTCGAGCAGTTGTGGACGCCAGCTTATTATACGGGCTTGCAGGATGCCGAGAACGCCACCTCCCAAAAGCAGATATACCTGCGTGCTTATTCCGTTATGCAGCTATACAAGCTGATTGAAAAGATGGAGAGAATTTCAACTGTCTATGCGATCCAGACGGCGAACATGGTTGAACGCGCTGGCCGCAGGTTTGATTTGGTTGAACGCGACAGCACAACGCCGCGCGCAACAACGCCTGACAGCGGAGGCGCAACGCCATGATGATGAACAAGATATATGCAGCCTGTGCAATTGCTGCGGTGGCGGTGATGTTGCCGGCACAGGCGCGCGCGCAATGCGAAAATCCCGCCCTTGCGACGGCGACCATGCAGGCGCTGATGACGGCGCAAACAGCGCACATCAACCAGTACACGCAGCAGGAAATCAGCTATCTCGACAAGGACCTCAAGGAAACCGCAACCAAAGAGGTCATGGACCGCTTTGACCAGTTCCGCAACAATATCCTCGACGCGCTCAACGCCTATGCCGAGCGCCTGATGCCTGAAATGCGCGATATGAGCAAGCAGCTCAGCACCTCCGAAGTCGACCAGACGCGCCAACTCGGCTCCTTTGACGACGCGCGCCTGCAAAACGAAACGATGCGCCGCCAGCGTGCGCTTGAAGAGCGCATCACGCGCGAAAGCGATCAGTCGGCTTCGGCCTGCGTTCTTGATACGGTCGGTCAGGGCCAGTCGCGCGGCTATCGCATCGGCCGTGCCGTGGCACGCGGCCTGTCATATGACGCGGCGCGCGAACTCAGCGGTGCAAAGGGCACTGTCGGCGCGCGTGGCCCCGCCGCGACGATGGCCGCGATAGATCAGGAATTCGAAAAAAAATTCTGCAACAAGGAACTGGGCGATCAGGGGTGCGAGACGTCCGGCCCGCTGGCTGGCCGCAACAACGACCTTGGCGGCATGCTGTGGGGTGACCGCCGCACCATCGACCTCAATACGCCGGAAAACAAGCAGGTGCTGGAAACCGTCGCGCGCAATATCGCAGGCCCGTTGCCGGCCGAGCCGATGACGGCCCAGGAAATCCGCAGCGCTGCCGGTATCCAGCAAAGCCTGCGCGAACGTTCACGCCGCGCGCGCATCAATACGATTTATAACGCGATCGGCCAGATGACGGGCCAGCGCGTGGGCGGTACCGGCACCAATACGCAGGATATCCGCGCCGCCACCGGCACGCCGCGCGAAAACGCATCGACCGACGCCAGCTACAATGAAATTCAGGAAGCCGTCGCGCGCGACCGCTTCAGCGATCCTGAATATCTTTTCAGCATGGTCAATAATCCCGCCGGCCTGGTGCGCGAACTTGGCGCGGTCAACGCCGTGCGCATGATGCAGATCAGCGATCTTTACAAGCGCATGGAAGAGCTGGTCTGGGTCGAAGGTGCCGTGCTTGGCGCCATGCTTGACGAGCGTATGGCGAAGTAAGCGGCCTCTATTCCCCTTGTTGATTCCTCTCCCCGTACAATGCCCATCCTAACGGTGTTATGTTATGGGGATTATTGCTATAAATATTTGAAATAATTGATTTAATTAAATTATCCCGTAAAAAACGGCCCGCTGAGTCAGGCGGGCCTGTATTTTTGATCAACTTGAAAACAAACCGCCATCCCGCCAACCACCAACTTCCTGTGCAGAACGCACAGACCTTGATGAGGGAAGATGACGCTGACCTGGCCGCAGATCAACGACCTGGCCGCCGCACTCAACGCGGCGCATCCTTTCGTTGACCGCCTGTCGCTGGTGCCCGCGCAATTGCTTTCTCTTGTCTGTGAAGTCAGCGGCGGGGCTGTTTCCTCCCTCAGCGAAGAAGAAGCCAATGCCATCAAATGGCAGTGGATGAAGCTCGCCGATACGCCGCCCGTCGCGGCGCAGGCAGGGGGGCGCGGATAGGTCATGCCTCCACAGCCGTCAAGACGACTTGCCGATGTGACGATGCGCGCTGCCTTTACGGCCGGTGCCCGCCCTTCGGTGTCGTCGGGCGGCAAGAACAAGCCGGCCGCCGGCAAGGGCAACGACGCCGCCAATGACGCACCCGTCGCCACGCGCCTGAACTGGCATGTGCTGGGCGGCAACAATCAAAAACGCATCGGCGCCAACTGCGGCCTGTGCGTTTACGACGAAACCCTGCCCGACGGCACCACGCGCCAGCGCGCGCTGTTGTTTGATGCAGGTGTTCTGGCGGGCGATCCGCGCGCGGCCGAAGATCCGGCGCTGGTTGATTGCGACAATATCATCCCCGACCTTACGCCTTATCTTTATAAAAAAGACGATCCGTCGCACAAACCCGAAGTCGCGATTGATTCGATCTATCTGACGCACAGCCACGCCGATCACCTGGGTGCCCTGCCCTTCATGATCATGATGGGCTATCAGCTGCCGCGCATCTACGCGACACCCTATACCGTCAAGCGCCTGCAACAGGAACTGACCACTGCCGGCATCGCGCCCGCCGACTGGCCGCCGATCTATATGATCGCACCCGGCAAGCCGATCGAGGAAGGTCCCGCCAAAGTCACGGCCTTCTGGGTCAGCCACTCGACGCCGCAATCGGTAGGCTTTTTCATCGAAACACCCGAGGGCAATATCCTCAATCCCGGCGATTTCAAGCTGGACCAGACGGTCTTGTGGGGGCCTGCGTTTTCGCAAGCGCAGCTCGAGCGCATCATCGGCGATAAAAAAGTGGACCTGCTGCTGATGGATTCAACCGGTGCGGACCGCGACGTCACCCCGATCACCGAAGAAGACGTGCGCCAAACCCTGCGCGAGGTGATGGCCGAACATCCCAACAAGCGCATTGTCATTGCGGTGATGAGCGGCTTTGAAGAAAACCTCGCCTCCATCGGCCGCGTTGCGGCAGAAAATAGCCGCGACCTGTGGGTTGCGGGCTGGAGCCACGAGCAATCCCTCGACGCGCTGGCGCAAACCGGCATGACCTTGCAGGACCGCATCGGCCTGCCGCTCAATGTGCGCGTTCTCGCACCCGGCAAGGCCGCGCGCGATCTGGCCGATGCCAAGCCCAAGCAATCCGTCGTCGTGGTGACGGGTGCCCAAGGCACGCAACATGCGGCGCTGACACGCGCGGTCGACGGCACGCATAACGCGCTGACGCTTGATCCCAAAAAAGACATCGTGCTGTTTTGTGCGCCGTCCATTCCCGGGCAGGAGGCGGGGCGTTTCCGCCTGCTGGCGCAATTGCGCCAGAAAGGCATCAAGTTTCTGACCCGTCAGGAAAAAAATCTCTACGCCCACGCCCACGCGCGCCTGCCCGAGTTGCGCGAGATGGCCAAGATGATCAAACCCGTAACACTGGTGCCCATCCACGGCGACGCCAGACTGCGCGAGGCCTGCGCGCAGGCCATGCGCGAACAAGGGCACCGCGTGCTGGCCGCGCAAAACGGCGACCTGTTGCGCGTCAGCCGCAAGGCGGGCATGACTGTCGCCAGCGCGCACCCGCAGGGCCAGCGCCTGATCGGCTTCAAGACGTTGCAAGGCAGCAGCTGGCAGGACAAGCATTATATGATGGTGCGCACATCCGACCGCAAAAACGCGGCCAACGACGCAGCGCCCAAGCGCCCGCGCATCTTCGACATCGGCAAGTAACCGCAACGAAATAAGTCCGCTCGCTTTTCTGCTAACGGACTTATATGCGTATCGCCGGCCCGCAAGCGCACAGAGCCGCCAGCCTCTTAAATAAAGTTGACCAAGCTCAGCTGGCTGACCGACGAGGTTACCTGATAGGCGGCCTCGAGCTGTACTTGCGTGTACTGCAGTTTGATCAGCACTTCGGTCGTGTCGGCGTTCTCGGCGTTGTCGAGCAGGTTTTGCAGTGTCGCCTTGTCGGCGTTTTGCTGATCCTTGAGGTTTTCCGCCACGGCGTATTTCGCGCTCAGGCTGCTGTTGGCAGAGGTGATTTCCTTCACGCCGGTACGCGCCAGGTCTTCGACCGCCAGCAGCAATTCGGTGAACTGCGCCATGTCGGGCACGTCGGTCGACTGGTCGGGGATTTTAAGATTGGCTGCCATCGACAGCGCCGTCATCAGCTTGTCAAAGCCGTTGTCGGGCGCGACGACCGCATAGTCGATCTCGACATCCTGATCGACGCGGATCGACACAGGGCCAGCCGCGCTCATCGACGGGTCAAAGCCGACTGCCGTGTCGGACATATTCTTGATGTTGTTGATGACCTGTGCGGTCGAATAGGTACCGTTGAGCCAGTTGGTCATCTGGCTTTGCGTTTGCATGCCCACCGCCGTGCGGTTGGCCAGCGGCGGCGTTTCCACGGCTGATCCGGCAAAGACATAGCGGCCGTCGGCTTCGGTATTGATTAGCGTCTGCAAAAAGTCGAGGCTGCTTTTGGCGACGTTGCGGATGGATTCGATATCGACCTCGCCGCCGATCACCTGCACGCCGATGGCGCTGATCAGGTCTTCGCCCGCCTTGCGCGCGCTGTCCATCGCCGTGTTCATGATCTTGATGCGGTTGCTGGCAAGGTCGATGTTGTTGGTATAGGTCGTCAGGTTTGAAATATCGGTGCGGTAGCGCATGACGCTTTTGCTTGCGGCGCCAAACCCGCTCATGTTCTCGTACTTCTTCTGCGTGGTCGACTGGCGCTGCAGGTCGGTCATGGTCTTTTGCAGCGACAGCAGGCGGCTTTGCTGCGCTTGCGACTGGCCGAGGAAGGATATGCCGTTGGTCATGTTCGTGTTCTCCTGTCTGTCGCGCGGTCACGCGCGCGAGTGTTTATCAGCGGAAGGCGTTGAAAAGCTCATCCATCATCTGTTCAGCTGCGCTGATCATGCGCGCCGCCGCCGAATAGGCGGTCTGCACGCGGATCAGCTCGGACAATTCCTGGTCGATGTTGACGCCACTTTCGTCCGACGCGCGCTTGGCCAGCGCCTCGAAGTACGAGGTTTCGCGGTCGGTCTTGGTGACGGCGCTGGCGTGGTCCTCGCTCTGGCTTGCGATCATGCTGCGCGAAAAATCGGTAAAGGTCGAATTGGCGACAAGGCCCGTGCTGAGCGTGCCGTCGGGGCCGACGCCGGTGGTGCGAAAGCCTGCGTGCGCGACGTTGTTGACGGTCAGGCCAAGGGCCTGCATCGGCTCGCCGTTGATGTTGGCGACGCTGATGCTGCCGCCGCGCGTGGGGGTCATGATCAGCTCGCCACCGGGGCCAAGGCTTGCGCTCATGCCCGGAATGGCGTTGAGCGTGGCCAGCAGGTTCGCCGCCGTGTCGCCGGGCGCGATGCTGACGGTGACGGCGCTTTGCGTGCCGACCTGTACGCTGAAGGAGGGGTTTTGCGCCGTGGTGGTGCCCGCACTCAGGCCAAGGTCGCCAAGTCCTGCCGCACCCAGCGAGATGTCGGCGATGTTGATGTCGCCGGTGGTACTCAGGCGCAGCTGGCCAATGCCGTTGAGGCTTGCGACGTTGCTGCCCACGGTGGTGTTGATGGTGTTGACCAGATCGGTTGCGGTATCGCCCGGGTTGATGTTGATGACATAGGGCGTGCCGCCGATGCTCAGCTGGAAGCTGGCGGGCGCGGTGATGTTGGGTGCGGCGTCAAGGTCGGGCGCATAGTCGGTGAGGTCGACGTTGCCGACCAGCAATGCGTTTTGCGTCATGCCCGTCGCGGCAAAGATGGTGCCCGCGGAAATATCGGCGGTGCCGTTGGCGGTCTGGCCCATGTTCATGCCAAAGGCGTAATCCAGCACTTTGCGGATCATCTCGTTTGAGCCGGGCAGGGCGGTCTGGCCATAGGTGCCTGTGCGCAACAACGTGTTGTCGGCGAGGATGTCGGGGTTGACGCGGATCTCGCCCGCAAAGCCGACATAGCCGACGGGCGTGGGCGGCGTGGTGCTGGCAGGCACGGTGCGGTTGGCGTCGGTGAACAGGCGCAGGCCCAGCGCGTCAAAACGCTCCGCGGTTTTCTGCGCCAGTTCGTCGATCTGTGATTGATAGGTGGGCAGCGTCTGGTCGCGCATTTCGATCAGCGCGCCAAGGCTGCCGCCGATGTTGGTCTGGGTGATGTCGATGCCTTCAATCAGAATACCGTTGACGCCGCCGCCGGGATAGTAAGAGCCGGCGGATACGGGTGTCAGGTCAAAGGTAACGGTTTTTGCCTTGTCGTCGACCAGCGTCTCGCCGCGGCGGGTCATCAGGACAAGTTTGTTGTTTTCGGATTTATAGCTCGAGACTTCGATGTATTTCGAGACGTTTTGCACCTGACGGTCGCGTTCGTCTTCAAGTTCGGCGGTCGAGCGGCCTTGAGAATCAAGAACGGCGATTTTCTGGTTGAGGCCTTCGATGGCCTTGAGCGACTGGTTGAGGTCGTTGACCGATGATGAAATCTCGGTCTGGATGTCGTTGCGCATCTGGCTGATGAGCGTGCTGAAATCGTTCATCGCGCGCGCGGCGTCCTGTGCGGCGTTGACGGTGCTGGCCAGCTTGAAGGTATCGTTGGGCGCGGTCGACAAATCGGCGAAGGCGTCGTTGAGTTTGCCAAGGCGCGCGGCGATGGAGCGTTCGGCCTCGGACGCGCCGTGGAATTCCTGAATGCGGTTGAGGTAGGTTTCGGTGGTGGCGCTGTTGGCGGTGACGCTGTTTTGTTTGACGAGGTCGCGCATCAGGGTCTGGTCGACCTTGCGCAGGATGGCCTGCAGCTTGACGCCCGCGCCCTCGCCGCCGATGAGCAGGGTCTCCTGCGGCAAAATTTTCCGGGTATATCCTTCCACGCCTGCGTTCGAGATATTATTGGAAATAACATCAAGATTACGCTGTGCGGCCCTTAACCCACTGATCGCATTATCTAAAGCGATACTCATGACACTTCATCCCGTCTCTGTTATCCCCTGCGTGCCGGTCACGTCGGGTCTTCTTCTGCCTGTATCGGAGCAAGGGGCATGCCAGATTGGCCGGCCTTGGGGATATGGTTGGCTATATCTCTCTTATTATTGGAAAATTTCGCAGGTAGGGTGACGGCTTCTCTTGCCACGGACGCGGCTTGCGCTTTATTATTTATCAAGGGAGTTTGTCGCTGGCCGCATGCGCGGGCGGCGGCCGGGCAATGCCCATCGGGGAACAAGGATATAGCTTTTATGACGACGCAAGGCACGGCACGGCCAAAAGCCGGCACACCGCCAGAAACGACCGCCGCCGATCAGGCCGACGCTGCCGCCGCTATGCCGGCGGGTCCGCTGGTGACGGTGGTCACGCGCAATGAATTCTACCGCGACGGTTTTCGCAACCTGATCCGTATCGTCATCCTGCAGGCCATCGTCATCATCGGCCTGATTTTTGCGCTGACCGTATATATGACGACGTCCAAGCCTGCCGACCGTTATTTCGCCACCACGGCGGATGGCCGCATCATGCAGCTGGTCAGCCTTGACCGCCCCAACATGAATACCTCGGCCCTGATGTCGTGGGCGACGCAGGCCGTGTCGGAAACCATGACCTTTGGCTATCACGACTATCAGCGCCGTCTGCAACAATCCTCGCGCCACTTCACGCGCCGCGGCTGGGAAAGCTTTGCCAGCGCGTTGCAGCGCGCCAAAATCATCGAATCCATCCAGGCCAACAGCCAGGTGGTCACGGCCGAGCCGCGCAGCGCGCCCACGCTTGAAAACCAGGGTGTTATCAACGGCAAGTACCGCTGGCTGTTGCGCCTGCCGATCCGCGTCACCTATAAATCCGGCGCGACGCAATCGCGCGTGGATAACCTGACCGTCGCACTGGTGGTCGAGCGCGTGCCGTCGCTGGAAAATCCGGCCGGTGTGGGCATTGAATCATGGGTTGCGACCGTTGATTAAGGCACGCATGCCAAAACCATCGCTGCCCGCAGCGCCGCTGGCGGCCGATGCCGCCGCTGCCGAGGCGCTGTCGCGCCGCGTCGGGGTTGATCCCGCGCGCAGCGAATCCTACCGCGCGGGTTATGCGCGGCTGATGAAGCTGGCCTATCTGCTGACCTTTGTGATCTTCGGCCTGATCGGCCTGCTGGTTTTCGCCTTCATCACCCATGTGCCTGAAGACAGCTATTTCGCGCAAACGTCCGAAGGTGCGCGCATGCAGATGCTAGGCCTTGAGCGCCCCTATATCACGCAACAGGCATTGTTCGACTGGGCGGCGGATGCGGCATCACAGGTGATGACCTTTGGTTTCAATGATTATGACCAGAAACTGACCAACGCGCAGACGCGCTTTACCGCCGACGGCTGGGTCTCGTTTGCGCAAGTTCTAAGTAACTCTTTGTTTTTCAAGAACGTTGTCAGTGAAAAGCAGCTGGTGACGGCGGTGCCCGCAGGGACGCCGTTGCTGATGTTCGAGGGCCTGTCGGCGGGCCGGTTCAACTGGATCGTGGAAATTCCGTTGATGGTGACCGTGCGTTCGGGTTCGCTCTCGCGCTCGATCAAGCAAACGGTGCGTCTGGTCATCCTGCCGGTGCCGACAGAGGTCAATCCGATGGGAATTGCCATAGACCGCTGGATTTCGTTTTGAAAATCAATGTATCGGCGCATCTTGACCCTATGCGTGCGCCGTGAATTTGGGCTAAAGTAAAAGGCAGGGGTTTTTACGTGCGGGCATGCGGATGGCAACATCCGCCAGGCCTGCCGGGCGTCGGGGGACGCCGAACAAGACGTCACAGCGACGTATGGGGAATACCGGATACGCGATGAAAAACAGCAGACACCATTCACACCCGCAGACGTCGCGCGCGCCCTATGGCGCATCGGTTGCGCTTGTTGCGCTGGCCGCAGGCTTTCTGTCGTGCGCAACGCCTGCGCTGGCGCAAGACACCGCACCCGCAGCACCCGCGCAACCGGCAGCTGTCGCAACGCCTGCCGCCGAAAACGAATTCGATGCCATGCGCGCGGCGCAAAGTGTTGACCAGCAACCCGCAGCCGATCCGCTGGCCGCCTTGACCAGCCCGCCCGCCGAAGGCGAAGACACGCTGATCACCAACCAGCAACCCGCCGCACCGGAGCTGAGCCCCGTACAGGACGCCGCCACGGAGCAACCGCCCGAAATGCCGCAGGTGGCAGCAGAACAGCCTGTCGTTGAAACGCCCGCCGCCGATACCGCTGCAACGTCTGCGCCGGCAGAACAACCCGCTGCCAGTGCCGATCCGCTGGCGCCTTTCCGCGCGCAACAGTCCATCCGCGAAGCCGAACAGCGCGCTGCCAGCCGCCAGCAAAACAATACCAATCCGCTGGGTCCTGCCGCGCAACTGCCGCTTGGCAACGCGCGCGCCATGCAGTCTTCCGAAGAATTGCAGGCACAGCTTGAAGCCGACGCAATGGCGCAGCAAGAGCGCATGAAGCAGCAGATCTTTGACCAGTCGCTTGAAAGCCTGTTGCCGCTCACGCCCGAGCAAACCCGCAGCGTGCTTGACAGTTTCCGCGTCAGTCGCGAGGCCGCCGAAACGCCGATCACCGTGCCCAAGGCGCGCACGACGGTTGAAAACGTCTCGCTTGACCCAAGCCAGCCGCCGCTGAGCATCAAGACAGCACCGGGTTACGTCACCACGCTGACCATTCTTGATATGACGGGCGCGCCCTGGGCCATTCAGGATGTCAGCTGGGCGGGCAAGTTCGAAGTCACCACGCCCGAAGAAGGCGGCCACGTCATTCGCATCACGCCGATGTCCGCGCATGGTGTGGGCAATATTTCCATCCGCCTGGTCGACCTGATCACGCCGATCACCTTTAGCATCGACACCGGGCTTGATGTCGTCGACTACCGCTTTGACGCGCGTATTCCAAAAGCAGGTCCGCTGGCCAAGACGCCGCTGATCGCCAACGGCGGCCTGACCACTGTCGCGGGGACGGATGAAAACCTGATGCGCGTGCTGGACGGTACTTCCGTCGGTGCCGCCACGCGTCTGACACTTGACGGTGTTGACGGCGCGACGACCGCTTACAGTATCAACGACACCATGTATCTGCGCACGCCGCTGACGCTGCTGTCGCCCTCGTGGCAGAGCAGCGCGACGTCGGCGGACGGCATGAATGTCTATACGCTCAAGGCAACGCCGGTCATTTTGCTGTCCGACAAGGGACGCATGGTCAAGGCGCGCCTGAAGGCGCCGGAATAACGGGGAACGGCAATGGCTGATTATGATGACAACGTCGATATCGACGTCGACAGCGAGATGCACGACGACGTCGATATGGTGGATGTGCCCTCGCGCGACGAGTTGAGCGCGCGCCCTTCCCTGCGCGAAGTCTGGGACAGCAACCCGATCATGAAGATCGCCGCTGTCGTGCTGGGTGGCGTGGTGCTGGTGGGTGGTTATCTGACCGTCTTTGGTGGCAACGACACGGCCGACAACAAAGCGATCGTCATGGGAACGGATCTCAAGAACGTCAGCGCCGTGCCGGGAACGGAAAACGCCGACCCGGAATATGTACGCCAGCTGCAGGAAGCGAACAAAGCCGATGCCGAGCGCGCCATGCAGACGGGCGATAGCTCCGTCCCCGTGCCAATCGGCACCGCATCCAATTCCGCGCTGACCGTGCCACAAGCGCCCGAAGCCGCCCAGGCCGACCCGCTGACCGCATGGCGCAAGGAGGCGGAAAGCCGCCGCCTGGCGATGGAACAGCAAGTGATGGCCGACGAAGAACCCGAAGACACCGCGCCCGCGCCCGAAGTCGTGCCGATGGTGCAGCCCGTGCGCCCGCAGCCGCAGGCCGCGCGCACCGATCCCGAAGCACCCAAACGCCTTGCCGCGCAAATGCGCGTGATCATGGCGGCACAGGCACCCGCGAATTCACGCGTTGCGCCCGTGACCAACGTTCCTTCCGACTACACATTGATGAAGCAGCAACAGGAAGCGCAGCGCCAGCAGCAGAACATGCAGGCGGGCCTGCAACCCGTGGGCATGACCAATCCCACCACTGGCCGTCCGATGGGCGAAGTCGACAAGGTGATCGTTTCCGCCGGTTCGATCGTCTACGGCCAGCTGATGAACCAGCTCAACTCCGACCTGCCCGGCCCGGTGCTGGTCAGCCTGTTGTCGGGCCCCTTTGCAGGTGGCCGCGCCATCGGCCAGCTCGAGGTGCGTCAGGACTATATGATCCTGACTTTCAACAAGGTCGTCAAAGACGGTGTCGTCTATCAGGTGCAGGGTGTCGCGCTTGATGAAGAAACCACGCTGACCGGCCATCGCTCGGACATCGACCGTCACTATTTCTCGCGCGTGATCCTTCCCGCCGCCGCCGAGTTCATCAAAGGCTATGCCAGTGCGGCTGCTGAAACCGCAACGTCGACGACTGTCGGCAGCGGTGGCGCTGTCACCCAGGATAAGCCCAAGCCTGACGCGCAAGAACAGGTCTACGCCGGTGTCGAAGAAGCCGCCGACCAGGTGAGTGACATCCTCGACGAAGAATCCGACCGCCCTGTCACCGTCCACCTCAACAAGGGTACGACGCTTGGCATTCTCTTCCTCAATTCCGTGACCACCTCCAACGCGAAATAACGCGCAGGTTTGTTTTTCCAGCCGTAAAAGGACCATGACCATGCAAAACCACTCCGATGACAAAGGTCTCAAGCTTGAACTTGATACGGCGACCGATATCGCCACCGACGATGCGGCGTTTGACGACGCTGTCGTCGACGAGGAGCTTGACGAAAGCATGAGTGCCGCATTGCCGCAGGAGCGCACATCGTCGCGCGGCAAGGCCAAGCTGATGGCAGGCGTGGTGCTGGTGGCGCTGCTGGGTATCGGCGGCTATGTCGGCTACACGCAGATGGCGGGCAACAAGGCTCCCGCCCCGGCGGCGGCTATTCCGGGCGACGTCCCCGCAAGTGCTGCGGCAGATCCGCTGGCACCGCCCATGCCGCCTGCTGATCCGATGGCCGATCCAATGATGGCGGGCCAGCCGCCGATGGACGGACAGATGCCCCCCGCCGATGCTGGTATGATTGCGCCGCCGATGGATGGCGGCATGCCGATGGATCCTGCGATGGCCGGTATGGCGCCGCCGCCTGCACCGGGCATGCCCGAGGCCGTCATGGGTGATGGCGCAATGCCGCCAGCTGATCCGATGGCCGACCCGATGATGGCAGGCCAGCCGCCGAGGGATGGCGGCATGCCGATGGACGGACAGATGCCTCCCGCAGATCCGATGGCGGCTTTCGCGCCGCCCGCCGATGGCGCGCCGCAACCCATGCCCGAGCCGATTGCGCCTGCACCCGATCAGGCAGAACTGTCGCCTGTCGATGGCTCCGCCCCCGCGCCGCAAGGTGACGTCGCCGGTATTATTCCCCCGCCCGCAATGCCGCCTGCTGATCCGATGGATGCACCTGCACCTGTGGCAGCGCCTGTGGTTGAAAACACTGTTGCCGCACCCGCACCTGTTCCTGCGGTTGATCCTGCCGTGGCACAGGAAATGCGCAACAAGATCGACAGCCTTGAAAAGCGCATTGCCGATATGGACCGCGAACTTGAAAAACTGCGCAAGCAGCAAAGCGAGACCAAGCCCGCGCCCGCCGCATCGGAAGTGACCGCAGCCGACCTTAAGGCGCTCGAGCGTCGCATCGATGCACTGGCGACCAAGGCTGTCAGCGCACCGCCAGCTCCGGCCCCTGTGAAACCTGCACCCGCACCTGTTGCCGTTGCGCCTGCACCGGCTGCTGCCCCTGCATCGGCACCACGCAATACCACGATGATGGCGCCAGCCACATCGACGGTGCGCACGGCTGTCGGCACCGCCACGGGTGAAACCACGGCGCCAGCGCCTGCCGCACCACGTCCGGCGGCCGCACCTGCACCGGTTGCTGGCAAGGCTGTCGCATGGCAATTGCGCTCCGCCCAACCCGGCCGTGCATGGCTGGCGCAGCAGGGCAGTCAGGAAATGCGCAGCGTGGGCGTGGGCGATGAAGTGCCCGGCCTTGGCCGCATTCTTTCCATCGCACAGGGCAGTGACGGCCGCTGGGTCGTGCGTGGCTCGATGGGCAGCGTGAACCAGTAATATAAGGAGCAGGGGTGGGGAGCAGGCTGTCTGTACCACCCCTGATTCTGTGCCCACACCGGATTTTGCGTAAAGCACGCGCAATTTGGGCAAAATTTACCGCGAATTTTATATAAATTTTCGCAAAGGCTAAAAAAATCGCAAATCGTTATATATCAGTAACTTGCACATCTCGCGCGGCCTGTGAAGTGGCCCGGTTGTTTGCATATGTTAACACTTTCATGGTTTAATGAAGATATACAACGCGCCATTTCGTGGCCTCGCAAGGGGTCCGCATGATGCAGAGGGGCATGATGCATAACAGTCGTTCTAAAGAGTTTTTCGTCCAGACCGCTGTGGTCGCCGCGCTGACGTTCTATGCGGGCGACGCGATGGCGCAGCAGAGCCTTGGCGGCGTCATGGACAACACGACGCGCTCGCTCGAAGACGTCCCTAATCTGCTGAGCATGCTGTCCTATATTTGCGGTCTGGTCATGGCGATGACCGGCGTATTCAAGTTACAAGCGCACGTTAACGGGGTGGACAAACCTGGCGCACCCCCGCCGTTGAGCGATTCCGTCAAGCGATTTATCGCTGGTGGCGCTTTCCTGACCGCGCCTTATATGTCGGAAGTCGTTTATAACTCCGCCTTTGGCAATGGCCAGCGCATCACCAGCTCAACCGCCATCAGCGGCAGTGCCAGCGGCAACGGTCTTGATGCGATGGTCGTGCGTGCCATGAGCGACATCAGCGGGCCTATCCAGAACCTGCTGGCGGCCTTCTGCTATATCTTCGCCATCGGCTTTTTGCTGATCGGCATCAGCCGCCTGACCAAGCGCGCTGAAGACGGCCCGCGCGGCCCCGCCGGCATGGGCACGATCATGACTTTTATTACCGCCAGCGCCTTGTTCGCCTTTGGCGACATGATGGGGGCCTTTTCTTCCAGCCTGTTCGGCGATAATGAAATCGCGACCCGTGTCACCCTGGCCGATATCGCCGGCGTGACCGGTGACGACGCCGAAAAGATCCAGACGGTCATCCAGTCCGTCATGGCCTTTGTCATGATCGTCGGGTTTATCGCTTTTATCCGCGGCTGGTTCGTTTTACGGGCCTTTGCCGACGGCAACCAGGGCGCCACGATGGCGCAGGGTCTGACATTCCTTTTCGGTGGGGCATTGGCCATCAATCTCGGTGAATTGGTCAACGCTATACAGAAAACCGTCGGAGTTACGGGGTTCACCTTCAGCTAGAGAAATTTTCTGGCTGACGTCCCGTCCGGCGTGATAACATGGTTATCAAAGGTACTAAAAAATGTGCGCAAACAAACGTGAAGGAGAAGGTCACATGAAATATCTGCACACCAAACTCGCTGCTGCTCTTACCGCAGGCGTCCTCGCCAGCGCAGGCACCGCAAACGCTCAGTCCAGCGGCACCAACTTTACCGATGTGACTGGCAAGATCGTTGAATCGTCGTCGGAGCTTCCCAACCTGATCTCGACCGTTGCTTACATCGGCGGTATCGGTCTTGGCGTTGCCGGCGTGTTCAAGCTCAAGCAGCACGTTGACAACCCCGGCCAGACCCCGATGAAAGACGGTCTGGTTCGTATGGGCGCGTCGGGCGGCCTGCTCACCCTGCCGTACCTGACCGAAGCGATGGCTGGTTCGGTCGGCGAAGAGAGCGATGGCATCGACCCCAGCAAAGTCCAGTTCAAGGCTGTCGAATTCAACTAATCCGACAGGCTTGCTAAAAATCCGGCGCCGGCTTTTTGGCTGGCGCCGGATCTTTTTTTGGGCGTAAAATAAGACAGGGATGATCGACAAGGGGTTCCTGATATGAGTTTTCTGCGCATCACACCAGGCGTCAGCGCCTTTTCCGAGACGGGGCGTGTTCTGCCCGCCGCCGTTCACAAGCCGTCGGACGAGTTGCGCGCCCAAGTGCTGGAGCGCGACGGCAACAGCTGCCAGTACTGCGGCTATACGGCTGCCAAGTATCAGGAAGTCCACTACACGGGTCTGCGCCGCAAGAAAAGCGACCCGCCGCCGCCCGCCAGCGTCGCGGGCAAGGTCACGGCCGATCACTACGTCACCGCCTGCACCTTTTGTTATCAGTGCTTTCATGTCGAGCGCATCGAGCGCATGCAATCCGGTGCCGTGATCTGGTTGCCCGAAATCGGGCAGGCGGCGTTGCATCACATTTGCCGCGCCGTCTATGTGGCGCGCATCAGCCAGGGGCCGATGGCCGACGCTGCGCGCGACGCGATGGAAGCCCTGCTGGCCCGCAAGGCGGAGGCGGTGGCCCGTCTGGGTACCGACAGCCCGCAGATTCTGGCCAGTGTTCTGCAGGATTTTCTTGAAACCCGCGAATATCGCCAGCGCGCCGACAAGCTCAAGGGGTTTCGCATATTGCCGCTTGACCGCCGCATCATCCGCGAGGGTGATCTGGAATTTAACCAGTTTCCGCAAATCCTCGCCTATTGGCGCTCCAAGGACGGCCCCTTTGGCGACCATCCGCCGCGCCAATGGGTCAAAACCTTCTACGATCTGCAACAACAGCTCGCCGCGTAGAAAAAAGCCTGTTTAAGCCTCTGATAACTTTGGTATAGTGGACAAACCGCCGCCCGGCGTCTATCTGTAACGGGTGTTGCGTGTTTTGGGGACGTCAGGGGTTTAAAAGCGGCAGGGATGGGGATTCTCACCAACTTTTTCAGGCCATTCGCGCGGCTGATGCGCCAGCCTGTGGAATCGTTCATCCGCCTTGAAACGGCGGATGACGCGACGACGCTGGTGTCTGACGACGGCTCTTTGCTGACGGTGCTGAAAATCCACGGCGCGCGCCAGATTATCGGTGATACCGAATACCGCAAAATCCTTGCCGACAGCGTGGTCAAGATCGGCACGCGCTTTGACCGTCCGGGCCATGCCGTGCAGGTTTATTTCTGCCGCAACCCCGAGCGCATCGGCGAAGAGCTGCGCATCATGTTGCGCCCCAATCAGGTGGCGGCACGCAGCATCGGCCTTGATATCGACGACATTTTCGAAGAACGCTCCAAGCACCTCAGCCACTATCTGGCGTGGGAAGAAATCTATTTCGTGCTGTGGACGCGCCCTGCGATCCTGACCAAGGCCGACATGGCGCGCGAGGCAGACCGCGCGCGCAAGCGCAAATGGGTGCCCTCCACCGACGCGCAATATCCCTTCGCTGCGATCGAGGCCCTGCGCACGCGCCACCATAGCTTTGTCACCGCCACCACCACGGCGCTGCATGAAATGGACATCCACAACAACGTGATCGAAGTCCACGATGCGTTGCGCCTGATCCGCGCCAACCTGTTGCAAAACACCAATGACAGCAACTGGCGCCCCAATTTGCCGGGTGATGCCATCCGCCCGCGCGCGCCTGAAAAATACGGTGATTATTCCGATGTGCTGTGGCCGTCGCTGCGCGGGCAACTGACCAACGCCTCGGCACGCGTCATCAACGACCACAGTGTGGAGATGGGCAAATACGTCTGGGGCGGCGTCGACATGACACTCGGCCCGATGGAACCGTCGCCTTTCCCGCAGCTGCTGGCGCGTTTGAACGAAAGCAAGGTGCCTTTCCGCATTTCCTTCCTGATCGAAGGCGGCGGCATTCAGGGCATGGCCATGCAGACTTTCCTGTCGTCGATCTTCAGCGTGACCAACTCGGAAAACCGCCAGATCAAGGACGCACTCGAAGCACTTGGCGAGATGTCGCGCAGCGAACCCGTGGTCAAGCTGCGCATTTCAATGGCGACATGGGCGCCGCGCGGCAATACCGAATTGCTTGAAGACCGCCTGTCGACGCTGGCGCAGGCCTTTGAGAGCTGGGGCTATTGCCAGGTGACGCAGGTAACGGGCGATCCGCTCGATCAAGTCATGTCGTCTGCGCTTGGCATCCACTGCGCCAGCACCGCGCCACCTGCCGTGGCGCCGCTGTACGAAGTGATGAAGCTGATGCCGTGGCAGCGCGCCTCAAGCCCGTTTGACAGCGGCGCGATTTTGCTGCGCACGCCCGATGGCCGCGTGTGGCCGTACCAGACCGGTACCAACGTGACCACGACATGGTTCGACCTTGTCTTTGCACAGCCCGGTGGCGGTAAATCGGTTTTGATGAACACGCTCAACCTCGGCTCATGCCTGACGGCGGGTTCGTCGCAATTGCCGTTCGTTGCGATCATCGACATCGGCCCGTCGTCTTCGGGCCTGATCTCGCTCATCAAGGATGCGCTGCCGCCCCAGCGCCGCAACGAGGCCGCATCCTACCGCCTGCAGATGAACCAAAGCTTTGCGATCAACCCGTTTGATACCAAGCTTGGCATGCGTTATCCGCAGGTGACGGAGCGCAGCTTCCTGATCGAACTGCTGACGCTGATCTGCACCCCGCCTGGACAGGCCGAGCCTTATGACGGCATCTCGCAACTTGCGGGCCTTGTGGTGGACGAGATGTACCGCTGGCGCGACGACAGTGTCGCCAACGCCGAGCCGCGCCCCTATCTGCCGCGCATCGACGCCGCTGTCGACGACGCCATCCGCAAGCATGACATCAACCTGCCGCCCAGTGCCTATTGGTGGGATGTGGTTGACCTGCTGTTTGACAAGGGCGCGACTTACGAGGCCGGTCTTGCGCAACGCTACGCCATGCCGATGCTGGGCGATGCGATTTCCGCCGCCCGCCGCCCGCAGATCAGAAACCTGCTTGAAGAAACCTCGATCGGCTCGTCCTCAGAGGGTGTCATTCACGCGTTCGAGCGTATGATCACCTCGGGCGTGCGTGAATTCCCGATCCTGTCGTCGGTGACGAAATTCGCGCTGAACGAAGTACGCGTCTGCTCGCTCGATCTGGCCGACGTGGCGCCGCAGGGCGATGCGACGGCAGACCGCCAGACCGCGATCATGTATATGCTGGCGCGCCATGCGCTGGTCACCCCGTGGTGGATCAACGAAGAAGCACTGGCGCAAATGCCGCCGCGCTACCGCCCCTACCACGAAGACCGCCTGCGCCAGTTCGCCGAAACGCCAAAACGCCTGTGCTATGACGAGTTCCACCGTACTTCAAGTTCGCGCAGCGTGCGCGGGCAGGTCGTGCGCGACGTGCGCGAGGGCCGCAAACGCGGCATCCAGATCATCCTCGCCTCGCAGATGCTGCAGGATTTCGACGACGACATGGTCGATCTTGCCACCGGTGTCTGGGTTTTGGGTACAGCCATTTCCGACGGCGCGGTCGATGCCACGCAAAAGCGTTTCGGCCTGACCGAAACCGCGCGCTGGATCATCCGCCACAAGCTGACAGGCCCCAAAGCGTCGGGTGCGCCGGCACTGCTGGTGCTTGGCACGACCGAGGGCAAGTACGAACAGCACCTTATCAACACGCTCGGCCCGATCGAGTTGTGGGCGTTCTCCACCACGTCAGAGGATGCCGCCATCCGTAACCGTCTTTACAGCCGCATCGGTGCCGCGCAGGCGCGCCGCCTGCTGGCCGCGAACTATCCGGGCGGCTCGGCGCGCAACGAGATCAAGCGCCGCATTGCGATGCAGTCTGAAAAACTCGGCGACAGTGGCGAGAGCGTGTCGCTCGGTGCCGTGATCGACCAGATTGTCGAGGAAATGGTCGGCTCGACCAAGGTCTCGCTCAAGGAAATGCAGGACGGCGAGGTGGCCGAGGGCGAACCCAAGCTCAGCCTGCCCGACTTCAGCGGCAAGACCTAAGAATATAAAAAGCCCCGCCATCTCTGGCGGGGCTTTTTAAATGCGGCAGTCCTGCCTACGCCACACGTCGCTGGCGCGCGGCGGTCAGGCTGATGACGCTGTCGGCATGCGGCCGCGCGGGCAGGCGCAGCGACAGGCTCGACAGGCCCAGGCCCGTCTTCATGAATTCCGACACGTTGACTTCCTGTACGGTGATGCCCTGTGCCTGCAGGCCGCTACGTACCTCGGCAAAGCCGTGGGGGACGAGCAGGGTGCCGTTGACCATCAGGCTGTCGAGTGCCGCGCGCATATCCCAGCCCACCGTCATCTTTTCATAGGCGATGAAAGCAAAGTGGCGCGATAGATCTTCGCGCAACAGGATGCGATGGTTGCCATGCGCATCCATGCCAAGATCGCAGACACTGGTGCCAAGGCGCGTGGTGCCGTCGCCAAAGTCGACGACGCTGGCCTGATAGCCGTATTCGGTCAGGAAGTAGGCGAGTTGTGCAGCACCTTCCTGATTGGTGCGGGCTGACAGGCCGATGATGAAATGATCGCCCACGCGCGCGACATCGCTGGCGTCAAGCGTGCCCGGGCTGGTGATGGATTTAAGAATACGGCTGCCCGCCAGCAATGATGCGGCAAGCTGCTGTTCGCCCTGACGCGCATGGCGTTCGCCAAAGTTGGCGATGACAGCAAGGCTGGGTGTCACGACGGCGACATCGTTGATAAAGCAGCTGTCGGGAAATTGCGGGTCATGGCGCAGGGCGCGTACATCCACGCCGCAGCCGATCAGCGCACGGCAATAGGCGTCGTGTTGGTAAAGCGCGCGGTCAGGATCGGGAATGCCCACCCCGATATGCTCAAGACCAAATTGTGCCCCGGGTTTGCGCACATAGGCGTGCGAGATGGCAGGTGCGCTTGCACCCTGCTGCGAAAAAGCGTCGGTCATGGTGAAAAAATCCCCCAAAAACGGCTAAACTAAACTCTGTATATTCCCCAACTCAACACTAACAAGACAGCGCGCGTTTTCGCAAGCGCTGAATGCAGCGGCTTTGCCTGTGGCGTTAAAATTTCTGTGGGTAAGTGAGGCTGCGCTCAGGGGCGCGGTGGCTTGGGCAGGCGCAGGCGGGCGGCGTCCTGTGCCGCGCGGTCGATGATGGCGCGCTGGCGCTCGATCGTGGTGAAGCCAGCGACATCAATCTGGTGGCGAAACGCGGCAGGCACATAGGACAGCGTTGCGCGCATCGCCGCGACGTCATAGCCCCACAGTGCGGGGCGGAAGATTTTTGCCAGCTCCCCGCGCTGGCCCGCGATGAACAGGATGGTTTGCGGATGCTTGGGTGTTGCGGTGATGAGATCGCTTTTGCACAGCTTGCGCCCCTGCGCGGTCAGCCGCGCCAGCAGTGCATCAATCTGGCCGTTATAGGCGCAAAGCTGAAAGCCCGTCAGGCCGCCGTGGGTTGGCCAGACGCGTTGCAGATCGCTCAGCGGCGTTGCGCTGGCAAAATCCGCAGGCACGCGCGCCACGTCCTTCAGCCACAGGCGGTTGATGATCTCGTTCAAAATCGGCATGCCAAGGTCGCGGATGCGCGATGTCACCTGATGGCCTGACGGCGTATAGCCAAAGGGATCGCAACCGTGCAGCAGCAATGCCTTGGCGGCCTCGGGCTTGCGCTCGCCCACTGCGCGCGCCAGCAATGACGATGGATAGGTGGTTTTTTCCGCCTGTTTGATGTCAGCACCGTGGCGCAACAGCAAGTCGACGCAATCGCCGCTGTTGGCGTTGACGGCGCCGATCAGGCAGCGGCTGCGGTTATGCGCGGCGTCGCTGCCATGCGCCAGCAGCCATTTGACGGCGGCGTGATGGCCCGCACAGCTGGCCGCATGCAATGCCGCGTTCATCACCGACTGGTCGCGGCAGACGGCGGCGTCATGCGCGTGGATGAAGGCCATGCGCGTCGTCTGTCCGCGTGCGGCGGCTTCCATCAGCAGGTTCTGGCGTTTGGAGAGAATGCCTTCGCGCACATCGCGCTGCCACGCGGCGTCGCGCGCGGGGTCGTGCGAATCATGTGGCGGTTTTTGTGTCATGGCGCGGCGGGCCTTTTCCAAAAACAGGCGATGAGAATAACGAACCGCAAGGTTTTCTGCGGGCTTTACAGCTTAACCGCATCTTAACACCTTTCATATTGAATTCTAGCTGTTCGCAAGAAAATGTGTTTTTATTCAAAGGAGAAACGGCGTGACAAAGCGGGTGTGTGCCCGGCAGAGCCGTATCGATCACGGCGCTGTCCGGATGGCCGAAGGGGTTTGGCCATTAAAAGGGGAGCCGATGACGTCACGCAAGCAGCCTCCGGTCAATACCGGCGGGCCGCGCGATCCGCGCGGTCACAACGGACAACCGGATATTTCACGTCAAAACGCCGGCGCGCCTGCGCGGCCCGATCCTGCATTTGCGCCGCAACGCGCCTTGACGACGCGCGACCACAACCGTCTGTCGTCATCTTTCCCGTCCGCCGTACCGCCGTCGCCGCCGCTTGACCTGCCGTGCCTTGGCAGTGTCGGTGCCACCGACGATGTCGCGGCGCGCAATCTCGTCACATTATCGGCGGCGCTTGGCGTGCTGGCACATAGCCCGACGGGCCGCCATCTGGTCGAAGGGCTGATTGCTGCCGGCTATAAGGTCGTATTCGACGACGCGCGCACCGCGGCGCGCGGCGCCAGCGGCTTATGCGACAGCGCCAGCAAGACCATCGTGCTGAAATCCGCTGATGACCGCGACACGCTGGCCCTGCTGCTGGCGCACGAAGCCGTGCATGCGCTGCAAAACGCGCGCGCGGATGACCTGCTGCCCTCCGCGCGTCACCGTCCTGAAACCGTTTTCCGTCTGGCCTTTGCGATTGAGGCCGATGCCTATGCGCAACAAGTGCAAGTGGCGTTTGAACTGTCGCGCCTGCAGGTCGCGCAACGCCCGTTGCTGCTGATGCGCTCGCGCTTTCCGGGGCTGGTGCGCGCGGGTGACCGTGTGTTGCAGGATGCCGCCGATACCGAGCGCGATCAGGGCCGCGGCGCACTGGCCGACGGGCGCCTGATGGCGGGATTGTTTTCGGCTTTCTACGATGATTTTGCCATGCGCTCGTATTACGAGCGCGTGCATCTTGATTTCATCACCGCCTTTGCCGACAGGCGCAAGCTTGACCAGATCAGGGACGATGCGGGAACGAAGGGCGATTTCAACACGGCATCAAGCGGCCTGAGCGACCTGTTTCGCCGCGACATCACCAGCGCGCGCCTCAAGGGCCTGTTGCTGTGGCGCGGCCAGCCGTATCTGACGCAGCACCGCCCTGATCTTGATTTCGCCCAACCGCGCTATGCGGGATTGAGCGCGCCGACGCGTACGGGGGTTGAAAATTTCTACAAGACCTATCTGCCCAACCGCAAAATGCCCGCGCTTGCGACCTTTGGCCTTTATGTGGTGTCGGCCACGAAAAACCTGCAGGCCGACAAGGTCGAGCCGCCCAGCGTCATCAAACCCGGCATGAACGGCAATGGCACGGGATCGTCCATTCGCGCCCCGCGCAAGCGCAAGCGTGATTTCTGGTGATAAATCAATAATTTGATGTTCTCGCCCCCACGCCGTGACCGGATGCTTTTTATTTGCAATATTATGGCAATTACTGTAGGGTAGGGCAGTTTTTGATTCCACCTGCCGTATCCGAGCCATGACCATTCACCATTTCGACCATCTGCCGCCCCCGCCCGACGTCGATCACGACCGCGCTGGCCTGCTGGGTGAATCGCTCGAGCGCAGCCTGTCGGCTGTCTCGCCCGCGCGCCTGCAGGCTGCCGTCAGCGTCATGGCGCAGGCAGTCGCGCGCAACGGTTTGAAAGATGCCTTTCAGCGTGCCGACATCACTGGTCTGCCGCAAACATTGCTGCGCCATTGCGCGGCTTTGCGCGACGAGACGATGGGTCTTGAAGAGCGCCTGATGATCCTGTCGGAAATGGATGGCGAAAAAGCTGTTTTGCTGGCGCAATCGGGTATTCTGCGCGCCGACGATGTTCTTTTATCCCATGCCTTTGACGCTACGGCAAAAGACCTGACGCACGCCTGGCAGACACTGTCCGGTTTTACCATGCAGGATCCGCAGGTGTTGCTTGATACCGCGCTGTCGCTCTGCGCCTATAGCCAGCAACTTGATGACGGCCACGACAATACGCCCGATGTTGAAAAAGTACGCGCGCTGATCGCGCTTGGCGCCAACGTCCATGCGCATGACATCTGGCGCGAAGTGGTCGAAAACGCCGAGCATGACGTGAAAACGGCTTTCGTCAAGGCAGGGGCCGACTTCGCGCCCTATTTCCAGCAGATCAATAACGACCGTTATGCCTATCACTACAGTGACAACGTGCTGAAAGAACTTTCCACGGCGCCGATCTATTCACGTCTTGGCGACAATATCATTTTGCAAACGGTGCTGCTGCGCCCGCTGTCGTTGCAAAACCGCATTGATACCATCTACCGCTTTGACCTTGGCCGCATTACCGAGACACAGCAGGATGGCGACAATAAATTCCCTCCGCAGGCGATGTCCTTCGCCGATGTGCCGCTTGAAACCCTGCAGGCCATGCACGACAGGCTGACCGCGATGGGCGGCAAGCCAATGAGCCTGACCAGCAGCCTGCGCACAGGCTATGCTGCGCCTGTTATCAAACCAGCCCCCGCACCGCGCTGATTTTTCCTGCTAGTCTTTATGTTTGCGCAGGCGCAAATAGAACGCGCCGTCGCGGGCGGCGGGGGGGGGGGGGGGGGGG
>JAEXMB010000034.1 GCA_023444705.1 Pseudomonadota bacterium
TTTTCTTCATGCGCCAGATGCAGGGCAACGGCAACAAGGCGATGGGCTTTGGCCGCAGCAAGGCCAAAATGCTAACCGAAAAGAACGGCAAAGTGACGTTCGAGGACGTGGCGGGCATTGACGAGGCCAAGGTCGAATTGCAGGAAGTCGTCGAATTCCTGCGCGATCCGCAGAAATTCCAGCGCCTTGGCGGCAAGATCCCCAAGGGTGTCTTGCTGGTCGGCCCGCCGGGTACGGGTAAAACCCTGACCGCGCGCGCGGTCGCGGGCGAGGCGGGCGTGCCGTTCTTCACCATTTCGGGATCGGACTTTGTCGAGATGTTCGTCGGCGTGGGTGCAAGCCGCGTGCGCGACATGTTTGCCGAGGGCAAAAAGAACGCGCCCTGCATTATCTTCATCGACGAGATCGACGCCGTTGGCCGCCATCGCGGTGCCGGCCTTGGCGGCGGCAACGACGAGCGTGAACAAACGCTCAACCAGTTGCTGGTCGAAATGGACGGTTTCGAGGCCAACGAGGGCGTGATCCTCATCGCCGCAACCAACCGCCCTGACGTGCTTGACCCCGCACTATTGCGCCCGGGCCGTTTTGACCGTCAGGTCGTCGTGCCCAACCCCGATGTGAACGGGCGCGAGCGTATTTTGAAAGTCCACATGCGCAAAGTGCCGCTGGCCGCCGATGTCGACGCGCGCGTGCTGGCGCGCGGCACCCCCGGTTTTTCGGGTGCGGACCTTGCCAACCTTGTCAACGAAGCCGCCCTGATGGCCGCGCGCCGCAACAAGCGCGTGGTCGGCATGCAGGACTTCGAGGACGCCAAGGATAAGGTCATGATGGGTTCGGAGCGCCGCTCGATGGTGATGTCCGACGCCGAAAAGAAACTGACCGCCTATCACGAGGCAGGCCACGCCATCGTTGCCCTGCACGAACCCGCATCCGATCCCATCCACAAGGCCACCATCATTCCGCGTGGCCGCGCGCTTGGCATGGTCATGCGCCTGCCCGAAGGCGACAGATTGTCGGTCAGCCGCGAAAAACTCCATGCCGATCTGGCCGTGGCGATGGGCGGACGCATTGCCGAGGAAATTATCTTTGGCGATGACAAGGTCACCACCGGTGCCTCGTCCGACATCAAGATGGCAACCGACATGGCGCGCCGCATGGTGACGGAGTGGGGGCTGTCAGAGGACCTTGGCCCGCTGAACTACGGCGCGGACAGCGAGGAAGTCTTCCTTGGCCGCAGCGTACAGCAGCACAAGAACATGTCCGACCAGACCGCTGCCAAGGTCGACCATGAAATCAAGAAAATCGTCGAGCGCGGCTATAACCGCGCCAAGCAGGTGCTGACCGACAACCTTGAACAACTCCACCAGCTGGCCAAGGCGCTGCTGGAATACGAAACGCTCAACGGCGATGACATCGCCAAAATCCTGCGTGGCGAGAAACTCGACCGCCGCAGCGAGGACGAGGAAGACGCCGAGCGCCGCAAGCGCATGCGCTCGGGCACCGTGCCCGCCGCCGGCGGCAGTGATTTGGGCAGTGCGGAGCCGACTCTGCTCTGATCTGTCCTTATATGTTCCTGAAGATTGACCGGCCCTCTCGCGGGCCGGTTTTTCTTTTAAATTACAATCGGCTAATCAATTATTGACATAAGCGGGCGGCCTCTTTAGGGTGCCTTGGTAGCCATAATCATTTCTTCGACCTTCCCACAAGGGGGCCGCGACCCATGCTTTTCAAGCTTGGTGCTTTGAACAAGGCGATCGCCGCCGACGATCTCGCACAGGTGAAAGACCTGCTGGCGCGCTATCCGCAATTGCAGACCAAGACCCGCGCCTATGAATGCATGGATCGTGCGCTGGCCAAGGGCAGTGACGAGATGGTGCTGGCGCTGGCTGCGGCGGGGTGGAACCTGATGGCCGTCAACACGCATGACCGCACCGCGTTGCAGGAGGCGGTTTACAATGGCCGCCAGGCCATCGTGACGCACTGGATCGCGCAGTATCCCTTGCTGTGGACACCACAGGACCGTGCGCGCCTGTTGCTGACGGCGGTGGAGAAAAAAGACAACGCCATGTTGCGCTTTTTGATCGACAGCGGCATTTCAGACCCTGCGGTATCGCTGCCATACTACGAAAACCCGCTGCACAAAGCGCAGGTCGAGCGCAATCAGGATGCCGTGCAGATTTTGCGTGCGGCGATTGCCGCGCGTGGCGGCGACAGCACTGCGGCCACGCCGCTACCGGCACAGGCACAGGCACCGGCACCGGTGCAGACGGCAGCAGATGCCGCGCAATGGCATATGGTCGATGATACCACCATCATCCGCACGCGCGCGCAGCGCACTGCAGGCTATCGCCTGACCGATATTTTCAACTTCGCGCTTGGCACCTGCGTCAGCGTGCAGTGCAACCTTGAAACAGGGGCTGAAACCGCCGTGACCATCGATCTGTCGCAAGCCGCCAGCTCTGTTGCCGAAACGCAGGCGCGCGCGCAACTGCAGCGTCTTGGCGGCAATCCCCCCGCGTTGCGCGCGCCCAGCGTCGTCAAGAAAGCATCAGGAGGCTAGCATGTTCGAAAAAGGCAAGCTGCGCCGCGCCATTGCCAATGGCGAGATTGAAACCGCCAAGGCAATCATCGCGAAAAAGCCGGTGCTGGCCAATATGCGTCTGGGCGACTATGCGGCGCGCCCGTTGTCGATTGCACTTGCCTGCGGCGACCGCGCGATGATCGATGCCATGCACGACAGCGGCGCGCATGTCACGCAAAACGGCGATCACGGCAAGAACATGCTGTTCGACGCCGCTTATTACGGGCGCCTTGATGTGCTCAGGGACTGGGCGCAGAAATACACCACCGTGATGGGCGAGAAGTCATGGTCGGGCCAAACCCTGCTGCACGTCGCGGCCGAACGCGGCCATGCCGACATGGTGGTCTGGCTGCTCGAAGACCAGAAATTCAACAGCGAGAAGCAGGACGAATACGGCCGCACCGCGCTCTACTACGCAGAAAAGTACAAGCACGAGGCTGTGATCGCCGTGCTGAAACCCCTGCAAAAACAGGCCTTGCAGAAATATCAGGACAAGGCCGCGCGCATGATCGCGCCTGCTGCCGCCAAGCCGCTGTGGCGCAAGCTTGACGATGACCGCATCGCGCAGGTGCGCGAGGACACGGCGATCGGCTACCGCGTCACCGAGATTTTCAATTTCGCCAGCAACGAGCGCACGCGCCTGTACCGCAACCTTGAAACCAACGCCGAAACCGTGGAAAGCCGCAGCTTTGCCGAGCTTGGCATCACGCTTAATCCCGACCTTGAACGCGCGCGCGCCGCACTGAAGGCCGCAGGCGGCAAGGCCCCCGCAGCGCTTGAACCGCCATCACCGCGCCTGATCGCCAAAAAGCCGCAAAACGATGTTTGAAACCCGCACATTGCGCCGCGCGCTGATCGACAACGACATCGACGCCATCCGCGCACTGGTGGCCAAACATGGTGCCTCGCTGCTCGACAAGCGCCTGCCGCTGCGCTTCAGCCGCGAAGACGGCAAGCGCCAGCCCGGCGACGAGTGGCTGAAAAAAGTCTTTTCCAGCCCCACACCCATCGGCTTTGCGCTGTTGCTGGAGCGTGACGATCTGGTGCGCACGCTGGTCGAGCTGGGCGCCACCCCCCTGCACAAGGTCGACAGCAATTATCCCAACATGCTGTTTGTGGCCGCCGCCTTTGGCCGCACGGCGATTTTGCAGGAATGGCTTGAAACCTACCGTGCCGCCGCGCGCCAGCTCAACGGCGATGCCGATACCTTGCTGCACATCGCCTGCCAGCACCGCCAGCCCGCGGTGACGCGCCTGCTGCTCGCCAACGGCTTTTATACCGAGGCGAAAAGCGATTCAGGCCGCTCGCCGCTGCTCTATGCCGAACAGGCGGGCGATCTTGACAGCGTGCGCCTGCTGCATGCGGCGGCGCGCGGAGAACTGCCCGCCAAAACCGCGCGCACGGATGAACTGGTCCTGCGCAGCGCGCAACGGACAGGGCCGGTCCCCCATGTGGTGCAGCTCATAGAACAACCGCGCGCGCCTGCGGATGACTGGCACCTGATCGACACCGCGCGCGTCGCGCGCGTCACGGATGTACCCGCCATCGGCTACCGTTTGACCGAGATTTTCAATTTTTCCACCGGCGAGGTCCTGCGCCTGAACCGCAACCTCGAAACAGGTGCGGAAACCGCCGTGGTGTCGCGCTTTGCAGACCTGGCTGACCACGACATCGTGGCGCAGGCGGCACAGCGGCTGGGCCGCAGCTTTGACCCGCCGCGCGCGGGCAACGGCACTTTGACCTTGAAAAAGCCCAAATAAAGACTGGCCATTGTTACAGTTTGTAACCACTTGTTATTCGCGCCCGCCAAGCGCGCCGTTTTAATGTTATCTTGGCAAAGACGTACCTGAGGGGGATACCTGATGACCACACGCAAGCTTTTCGGCACCGACGGCATTCGCGGCCGCGCCAATACCGGCGCGATGACCGCCGACATGGCGCTGAAGGTCGCAATGGCCACGGCCATCGTCGTGCGCCCGCAGGTGGCCGCGACCCACCGCCCCAAGGTTGTTATCGGCAAGGACACGCGCCTGTCGGGCTATCTGATCGAACCCGCCATGACCGCCGGTTTTATCGGCATGGGCTGGGACGTTGTTCTGGTCGGCCCTCTGCCTACGCCTGCGATTGCGATGCTGACGCGCTCCTTGCGCGCGGATCTTGGTGTGATGATTTCGGCCAGCCACAATCCCTTTGCCGACAACGGTATTAAATTGTTCGGCGCCGACGGCTATAAACTGCCCGAAGCGATGGAAGGCGAGATCGAGCGCTTGGTCGACCAGCCCTTCGACGGCTATCTGGTGCCTGCCGAAAAACTGGGCCGCGCCAGCCGCCTTGACGACGCCAGCGGCCGCTATATCGAATACGTCAAGCATACCTTTCCCAAGGGCCTGCGCCTTGACGGGCTGAAGATCGCGGTTGATTGCGCGCATGGCGCCGCCTACAAGGTCGCGCCGCGCATCCTGTCCGAGCTTGGCGCGCAGGTCATCCCCCTTGGCGTCGATCCCAACGGCACCAACATCAACAAAGATTGCGGCGCCACGCATCTGGCCGCCCTGCAGGAAGCGGTGATGCGCCACGGCGCGCATATGGGTCTTGCGCTTGACGGCGATGCCGACCGCCTGATCATGTGCGACGAAAAGGCGCAGGTGATCGACGGCGACCAGCTGATGGCGCTGATGCTGCGTGCCTTTGCCGAGGCAGGGACGCTCAAGGGCAAGGGGCTGGTGGCGACGGTGATGTCAAACCTCGGGCTTGAGCGTTTTGTCAACGCGATGGGCCTGACGCTGGCGCGCGTGGCTGTGGGCGACAAGAACGTGGTCGAGCATATGCGCGCGCAGGGCTTTAATGTCGGCGGCGAGCAGTCGGGCCACCTGATCCTTGGCGATTACGCCACCACCGGCGACGGATTGATCGCAGCCCTGCAGGTACTTGCCGTCATCCAGCAGGCGCAGGAAGGCGTTGCGCAGGACAGCGCGGGCGCGGGCGATGGGCTGCGTGTACCCGTCAGCACTGTGTGCCGTGTGTTCGAGCCGGTGCCGCAGGTTCTGCAAAATGTGCGTTTCAACAATCCTGCCACCGTCAACAATCCTGCCTTGCAGGACGCCATCCGTGCCAGCGAGGAAAAGCTTGGCGGTGGCGGGCGTATTCTGGTGCGCAAATCCGGCACCGAGCCGCTGATCCGTATTATGGCCGAAGGCGACGATGCGGCACTGGTCGCGCGCGTGGTTGACGAGTTATGCCAGCTGGTCGACGGGCTTGACCGCGCCTGAGCGCTCGCGCATCATCGCTGGAACTGGTTTTTTAACGGCATGGAGCGCATAGACAAGTGGCCGGACGTGTCCTGACAATCGCGGAATCTGATTCAAGCGCCATCGTTGGCGTGCAGGCCGACCTCAAGACCATTCTTGCGCTTGGCGGCTATGCGGCGACGGCCATCACCGCAATCACCGCGCAAAACAGCGGCGGGCAAAGTGAATTCCAGATCGTCGATCCGCTTTTGGTGGCGGGGCAGATGCGCAGCGTGCTGGCCGATATCGGTGTCGATGCCATCAAGACCGGTACGCTCAACAACAGCGTCACGGTCGAGGTCGTGGCCGATGTCATCGCAACGCAGGTCGCGCGCGATGTGCCTGTTATCGTCGATCCCTCCCTTGCGGGCCGCAATGGCAGCCTGCTGGTCGATGAAACGACGGTGGCCGCCGTCAAACGCAGTCTGCTGCCGCGCGCCGACGTGCTGACCGCAAGCCTGCGCGAGGCCGAATACCTGACGGGCATGACCCTGCGCGATCTTGACCAGATGCGCCACGCCAGCGCCATGTTGCGCACGCTGGGTGCGGAAACCGTGGTCTTGCGTTGCAGTCAGGTGGTCAGCGCCCACGAGCTTTATGTCGTTGCCACCGACGATGTCGAAACCGTATTTGAATGCCCGCAGGTGCCGGCAGGGCAAGTGCCCGCCGCCTGCGCCACGCTGGCCTCGGCCATTGCGGTGGGCATGGGGCAGGGCATGGACGCGCTTGATGCGATCACCCGCGGGCTGAATTTCATGTATCAGGCGCTGTTGCAGGCTCCGCCCTTTGCCAAGGGGTGCGGCATGCTCAATCACGCCTTTGCCGTCGAACTCAGGCATAAGGACGCTACGCCGGGCATGGTCGTGCGCCGCGATTTTTAAAGGACAGCGATATGACGCGCAGTAAAATCCATTTCTTCGCCGCCGATACCAAGACCGCGCGCACGGCCCAGGCCGAACTGGTCAAGCTTTATGGCGATACGCCGCGCGATGATGCCGACGTGGTGGTGGCGCTGGGCGGCGACGGGTCGATGCTGCGCGCCCTGCACGACAGTTTGCAGCACAAAAAGCCGGTATTCGGCATGAACCGCGGCTCGGTCGGGTTTTTGCTCAACGAATATTATACCGACAACCTGCCCGCGCGCCTTGCGCGTGCGCAGACGGTGACGCTTAATCCGCTGCTGATGACGGCGACGTCGCTTGATGGTGTTGCGCACCGCGCCCATGCGGTCAACGAAGTGTCGCTGTTACGCGAAACGCGTCAGGCCGCTAAGCTGGCTGTCGCCATTGATGGCGTCACACGCCTTGACGAGCTGATCTGCGATGGCGTGATTGTCGCCACCCCTGCGGGCAGTACGGCCTATAACCTGTCCGCGCACGGTCCCATCATTCCGCTGAGCGCGAACCTGCTGGCGATCACGCCGATCAGCGCCTTTCGCCCGCGCCGCTGGCGCGGGGCGCTGTTGCCGCAAAACAGCACTGTCAGCATTACCGTGCGCGAGGCCGACAACCGCCCCGTCAGCGCGGTCGCGGATTTTACCGAGGTGCGCGATATTTCCACTGTCGAGATCGTGGAGGATACATCCGTCAGCATGCAGTTGCTGTTCGACCCCGAGATGAATCTGGACGAGCGTATGCTCAAGGAACAGTTCCAGCCTTAAGGCGTTGTGGGATGCGGCTGGCCTTTCGCCTGCAGGTAAAACGCCGCGCGCATGCTTGCGTCATCACGGTAGGCGCCCGTAAACTCGCTGGTGACGGTAAAAGCATCGTCGCGATGCACGCCGCGCACCTTCATGCAGAAATGTTCGGCTTCGATCATCACCGCCACGCCACGGTTGGCGACGTTGCGCGCCAGTGCTGCCGTGATTTCGGCGGTCAGGCGCTCCTGCGTTTGCATGCGGTGGGCATAGACGTCGACCAGACGCGCAAGTTTTGACAGCCCCAGCACGCGCGTGTCGGGTTGTGCTGCAGGCAGGTAGGCGATATGCACCTTGCCGATGAACGGCGCCATGTGGTGTTCGCAGCGCGATTCAAAACGGATGTCGCGCACCAGCACGGCGCCCGTATAGCCGCCGGTCTCATCGAATGTTTTTGACAGGACGGCGTCGGCATCCTGCGTGTAGCCGTTGTAGTATTCCTCAAACGCCTTGACCACGCGCGCCGGCGTGTCGTGCAGGCCGTCGCGCTGCGGGTCCTCGCCGATCCATTCGATCAGTGTGCGCACGGCGGCTTCGGCAGTGGCGCGGTCGGGACGGGGGCGGGTGGGTGACATGCTAAATTCCTGATTTCTATGAAGGAATGTAAATATCGAAAAGGCGCTTATGCCTAGCCTAGCGGGAAAAATTGGACAATCAAGGGGCAGAGGGATATATATCTCGCCGGACCGTTATTTGCCCATCTCCAAGGAGCTTGCCTGCCATGACCGTGTTTGACGATCGCGAGAAAGCGTTTGAAACCAAATTCAAGCTGGATGAGGAAAACCTTTTCAAGCTCAACGCGCGCGCTGTGAAGCTTTTCGGCCTGTGGGCCGCCAAGCAGCTTGAACTCGAAGGTGCCGACGCCGAAGCCTATGCGCAACAGGTGATCGAGGCTGATTTCGAGGAAGCGGGCAACCACGACTTCCTGCAAAAAGTGCAGGGCGATCTGGCCAACAAGGCGATCGACATGACGATCCACCACCTTGAAAACGAATTCAACAGCTGCCGCGACGAAGCGGCGCGCCAGCTGTTCCCGACGGCCTAAGCGTCTTTCTTTTCAGCACCGAAAAATTCATCAAGGCGCGCCAGCGCGTCCTTGAGTCCGATGCGTTCCACCACGCATCCGGCGGGAAACGCCGTGAGCAGGCGCGAGGGCAGGGCGCCATCCAGCATCACAAAGACCCCGCGGTCGTCCGACCGGCGGATCAGGCGGCCAAAGGCCTGCTTGAGCTTGAAGCGCGTCAGCCGGTCGTCATAGCTTTTGCCGAAATGCGCGCGGCGTGCCTTGTGCAGCAAGGTCGGGCGCGGCCACGGCACGCGGTCATAGACGACAAGGCGCAAGGAGCGGCCCGGAACGTCGATGCCATCGCGCGTCGCATCGGTGCCGAGCAGGCAGGCGTTTTCCTCCGCCCTGAAAATATCGATGAGTGTTGCGGTATCAAGCGGGTCGACGTGCTGCGCCAGCAGGGGCAGGTTGGCCGCAGCCAGTCGTGGGCGCAGTTTTTCGCCAACCTGTTTCAGTCTTTGCACGGCGGTGAACAGGCCAAGCGCACCGCCGCCTGCGTGTTTGAACAGTGCCGCCAGCGCCGCCGCCGTTTCATCGGGATTGTTCTTGTCGACGTCGGTGATGACGATCACGCGGCTTTGCGCGGCATAGTCGAAAGGTGAGGCGACGTTGAACAGATGCGGCCCCTGCGGCGCGGGGGCAAGGATATCCGCGCCCGTGCGCGCCAGTGCGGATTGCCAGCCTTGTTCATCTTCGTCCGACGGGTCGCGCAGTGTCGCCGAAGTTACCACGACGCCTTTGGCCTGATCCTTGATCGCAGCGGCAAAGAGTGCGGCGGGGTCGAGCGCGTGGCGGTAAAAGCCAACGTCTTCGTCGCGGCCCTCGCTGCGGGTGATTTCAAGCCAGTCGACGGTCGCGTTGTTGTTGGCGAAGGTGGGGGCGGAAATATCGCGCAGCATGTCAAGCCACGGGCCGACGATATGCTTGGCGCGGCGGTTGAGGCTGGTGCTGACGAAACGCAAGCGTTCGCGCGTTTGCGTATCAAGGTCGTCGGCCTCGTCGACCAGTCTGTCCTGCAGGCGTTTGGCCAGGTCCTGCATAGGGCGGGCAAGGTCGCCAAGCTTGCGTGACAGGGCTTGCGCCGCCGCCAGAATTTCGGGGATGGGCGGGTTGATGTCGGCCTCAAGCGAATAAAAGCTTTTGGCGTCGCTGTTGCGTGCCATCACCTGCTGCGCGCAGGCGGCAAGGAAGGTTTCGACCGGGCCCTTGGGCGTATTTTCGCTCAGGCGCTGGCGCCAGTGCAGGCCGGGCAGGGATTGTGCCGCCTGTAAAATATCCTCCAGCCACATCTTCGCCTGATCGTCGTCGGGCATCAAATCATCGACGCGTTTTTTCAGCCCGCGCGCGCGTTTGCGCGCACCGCCTTCGGGGCCAAGCAGCCAGCGGCGCAAATCCGCCGTGCTGCTGCCGGTCAGCTCGGCGCGAAAGGCACTGTCGGCGGCGTCAAACAGGTGGTGGCCTTCGTCGAACACAAGGCGGCCGGGGATGGTGTCCTCGCTGTCGGCCAGCGCCATCTGGTGCATGACCAGCGCGTGGTTGGCGATCACCACATCGGCGCGCGCGGCTTTGCGCACGCTTTTCTCGATGAAGCATTTATCAAAATGCGGGCAGGCGGCGTAGATACATTCGCCACGTCTATCGGCATAGTTGAACACGCGGTGCCAGCCAAGCAAGCCCGGCAGCCAGCCGGGGAAATCGGCCCCGCCGAAATCGCCGTCCTGCGTGGCGCTGGCCCAGCGCAGCAGCAGGCCAAGCGTGACGGCCTGCGCCGCGTTGCCAAGGACGGCGGGCGCTTCGCTGGCTTCCTCGAGGTTCAGTACGCATAAATAATTCTCGCGCCCTTTGCGTGTCACCACCGAGCGCAGCTTGTCAACGGGGTCGGCATAGGCAAGCGCAAGTTCGGCGTCGATCTGGCGTTGCAGGGTGCGCGTATAGGTCGACACCCACACGGCCCCGCCGTTCTTTTCCGCCCAGCTGAGCGCGGGGGCGAGATAGCCAAGCGTCTTGCCCGTACCCGTTCCGGCCTCGGCCAGAACGACGTGGGTTTGTCCGGCCTCGCTCGTCGGGGCAAAGGCATGGGTGAGGGCGGCGGTGTAATCCTGCTGCTCGCCGCGCGCGTTGCGCTTGCGGCGGGATAACAGCTGGTCAAGTTTGTCGTGGCTGTCCGTCACGCTGACGCCGTAATGGCCTGCGGGCGGCTCGGGCGCATGCACGGCCCATTCGACCAGTTTTTCCCAGATACGCAGGCTTGCGCGCACTTCGCCGGCGCTTGGTGGTGTGCCCTCGCGCCCCAGTGCCGCAAAGACCGGCGTCAGCCACGACCAGCCGACCGGGGGTGCGCTGGCACCCTCGTAAGCGGCGGCGGGGCGGTGCATGCCGCCCATCATCGCGGCGATCCCCGCCATCTGCCGCCCCTGCGCGGTATCGGCCAGCGCGATAATGTCGCTGAGCAAATGGCGCGTGGCCTGACGCAGGGTCATGCAGGCATCTTCGGCATTTTCAGGGTCGATCAGGTGCAGCGCCTGTGCAAGGCCGCGCGGGCTTGGCACCGTGGCGCGACCGGGATGCACGAAGGCGAACAGCTCCAGCACGTCAAAGGCGGCCATGCGCTCGCTCCCGAGGCCAAGGCGGTGCGCCATCTCTGCCGCGTGGCAGACGATGGGCGGCTGTTCGCGCGCAAGGTCGCGCGCCTTGGCAGGGGAGAGCTGCTCGAATTCGCCATCGGCCGTCAGCACGCAGATGCCCTGCGCCGTCGCCACCATGACGGGGGCGGCGGGCAACAGCAGGCGCGGTGCGGCTGCGTTCTGGACGGTATTGTCGCGGGGGAAGCTCATGTCAGCGAGTATAGGGGCCGCGCATGTACAAAACAAGTACGCGAGATGCCATAAGACAGGTATTTATTGCGTTGCACCCTTGCCATTGCGGCGTGGCTGTGACATTACAATCCACATGCAAATCAAGTGTTTCCCCATCACCTCGGCCGAAGACCTCGCGCGTGCGCATGCACTGCGCCACACGGTTTTCGTGGGCGAGCAAGATGTGCCGCCCGAGGTTGAACGCGACGGGCTGGATGACGCCGCGCGCCATTTCGGCGTCATCGTCAATGACGGCGTGCGCGACAGCTTCGTCGGCACCTGCCGCGTGCGCCTGATGGGCAGTGCCGCCAAGATCGAGCGCGTGGCCGTCGACAAGGGCTATCGCAAGCTTGGCATTGGCCGCGTGCTGATGCGCTATATCATCAACGAATTTTCCAAGGGCGGGGATATCCGCCTGTTCAAGCTGGCGGCGCAAAGCTTTGCCGTGCCGTTCTACGAAAAACTGGGTTTCAAGACCCGCGGCGGCGAATATATCGAGGCCGGCATGCCGCATTATGATATGATCCTCGAAAAATAACCCCCTCCATCCCCGTTTCCTTGCCGAAGGTGACAGACATGACCGCCAAAGCCGATACCCCCGCACAACACGTGGCAACCGACAGCAACGCGCTGGTCGAGGCGAAGATCAACAACCTCAAGGCGTTGCAAGGCCTGGGCGTGACGGCGTGGCCCTATCGCTTTGACGTCACCCACCATGCGGGCGACCTGCAAAAGAAATACGAGAACCTACAAAACGGCGAGGTCACCACCGACACCGTCACCGTCGCGGGTCGCGTGATGTCGTACCGCAACTCGGGCATGTTCATCGACCTGCGCGATTCAACCGGCAAGATCCAGATATTCAGCCACAAGGACAGCACGCCCGCCGAACTGCTGGCGCAGATGGCGCATTACGACATCGGCGACATCATCGGCGTGACGGGCATCGTGCGCCGCACCCCGCGCGGCGAGCTGACTATCAACACGCAGAACGTCGAACTGCTGTCGAAATCCATCCGTCCGCTGCCCGAAAAATACCACGGCCTGCATGATACCGAGCTGAAATACCGCAAGCGCTACCTCGACCTCATCATGAACGAGGACAGCCGCGACGTGTTCAAAAAGCGCAGCCAGATCATCACCTTCATCCGCCAGCTGCTGGTGGGCGAGGGCTTTCTTGAAGTCGAAACGCCGATGATGCACGTCATTCCCGGCGGCACCACGGCCACGCCGTTTCTGACACATCACAAGGCGCTCGACATGCCGCTTTACATGCGCATCGCGCCCGAGCTGTACCTCAAGCGCCTGATCGTCGGCGGCATGGACAAGGTGTTTGAAATCGGCCGCAACTTCCGCAACGAAGGCATTTCGATCAAGCACAACCCCGAATTCACGGCGTGCGAGATCTATCAGGCCTATGCCAGCTATACCGACATGATGGCGCTGTTCGAGCGCGTGGTCGAAGGCGCGGTCAAGCACATCAACAACGGCGAGACCAAGCTGACCTTCGGTGACCATGAAATCGACTTCAAGGCGCCGTGGCCGCGCAAGGGCATGGTCGATCTGGTGCTCGAGGCGACGGGCGTGGATTTCCACGAC
>JAEXMB010000087.1 GCA_023444705.1 Pseudomonadota bacterium
GCTCAAGACCCGCCGCCGCCAGAAATTCCTCGAAATGGGCCATACGCTCTAAATGATCTGGCGCGACCGCCACCTCAAGCGTCTGGCGCTGGCGGCTGCCGGTATGATCCTTGGTGCGCATCTGTTGCTGGCGTTGCTGGGGCAGGTCAATCCGTTCGATCCCGTTAACGATATCCGCCACAAGCTTGCCGCCGTCACGCAAGACAGCGCACCGCCCGTGCTGACGCAACAGCGCCTGCGCCACATCACCGACGGCGATAGCCGCGGTGGCGGCCACCTGCATGGCAGCGGCACACCCTGCAAATCCGAATTCCCCGCCAGCTGGACGCGCGAGAAAATCGCCCGCGATATTCCTCTGCTGGCTGCCAATGACAATCTTGACTGGCAGGAAAGTCGCAACGGTTATGTCATGGCGGAAAGCATGACGGCGGACGGGCTGAAGATACGCATCGTCGTCGACCCGCAGGATAACGAAATCATCACCGCCTATCCCGTCAACGTGCCGCGCAATCCCTGTCCGGCCGCCGCCAACGATAACCGCCGCAATTAATCGCTAAGCAACGGTCTGACCGCGCCATAGACGATGGGCTGCACATGGATCGCCCAGTCGAGCAGCGTGGCGGTGACGATATTCTGGCGCTGGGCCTCGGCAACATACACCTGATAAACGCGCGATTGCGTATAGGTATTGGACAGCATAAACGGCCCGAGCGCGATGATAGCGAACAATACCGCCATGATGGCATGGCGCATATGGCGCTGGCCCGACAGGCCCTGACGGCGCAACCACGGCACGCCTGTTTCACCCAACACCTGCAACGACAGGCGCAAAGCCGCATTGACGCCGCGCATCACCGTCAGGGTGACGATCAGCAGCGAGATCAAAAGCGCGATAGCTGGAATATAAACAGCGCGAATGTAGTCCTTGCCCTTGTCGGCCAGCGCTTCGCCATTGGCATACAGGGGCGCTTCGCGCGTCAGCTCGTCAATGGTGCCGCGCATTTTCTCACGCAGCTTGGGCAGTGTATAGGTTTCGGCAAACGCCCCCTCATCCATGACCAGCTGGTCAAGCGCAGGTACAGGCGGCACCTTCATGCGCACAAAGAATTCATCGACTGCAAGGCCTGCGGGCAAATCGCCAAAGGTTTTGCGCCACTCGCTGAAGACGCGGTTGCGAAACATTTCGGTCAGCAACGCCTTCATATAAGCCTCGTCATAGACCCAGTTGGCGGGCAATGCGGCATTGGCAAAACCCGTGGCCTCGGCCAGACGCTGGTTGGTCTGTTGCTCGAAACTGTCGCGCGCGCGGGGATAGGTCATCAGCTCCGCCTTGCTCATGACATTGGGCGGAAAGCCGGTTTTGCGGATAAACTGCGTTTCTGCCTCGTCGATCAGGCGCAGGGTGGCGCGGTCAACGTTGCCGCGCGGACAATTGCGCGTGGCGCAGAACTCGTCGAGCTTTTGAAAGAACAACCCCTGACGCGTCAGCATGGTGTCCGAGGCCTGCCCCACCGTCTGGCGGTACTGTCGCTGCGCATCAAGATAGTCGTTCCAGGCAAGGTCGGTCTCGCGCTCCATCTCGCGCCAGATCTTGTCGACATCCGCCGCCAGCTTTTTGGGGTCCTTTGCCGTCAGGTAGGCATTAGAGGCGCGCTGATAGGGCGTGTAAAACTTGTCGATCAGGCCGTCGACCATCTTGTCGCGCTCGGCCCTGACGGTATCCACATAGGTTTTATAGGCCTTGGTCACGACGTCGCTGCCGCTCTGGCGCGCTGTCTTGTCGATGATGCGCTCGCGCTGCGGCTCCAGCGCTTCGATGATCGCTTCGGGGTTGTGCATCCACAGGGCCGCGATCATGGCGCGTACCGCACGTACCTCGGCGGTTGATTTATCGCCCTTGCACAGCCACTGGTCCTCGACCTCGACCACGCATTTTTCAAGCCCCGCTTTCAGCATCAATACATCGCGCGCATGCTGGCGTTGCTGCCATGTGGTGGGTTCGACCACCAGATGCTCGATCATCGCTTTTTGCCCCGCGAACATCGCGGGCCACGCCATCAGCACGACGGCCAGCACGGTATGAAAGGGAAAGCGCCCGCGACTGAGAAAAATCAAAAACAACCCGAAGGCGACAGGCACCAGAAACAGCATTTCCTGCTCGCGGGGAGGAAACAGGACAAACGGCGCCACGCAGGCAAAGGCAAAGATGCCAAAGGCGGTTTTCTCGCGCCGGTGGGTCAGGCGAAAACGCGCGCGCGCAAACATGCCAAGCGCCAGCAGGGTAAAACCAAACCCCGACACGCTGCGGCCGAAATCGGCGACGCGATGGATGGCGGTGGCATCGACGCTGGCGCTGCCCGCCACGTCAAGCAGGGTGACATTAAAGCGGAACTCCGCCACCAGATACACGCAACTGAGGGCAAAGAAGACAAGATCGACCAGCGAAATAGCGTGAAAACGGCGCTCCATCCTGCCAGTCTATCACGCCGGTGCGTCCTGCCGCCAGCCTTGTAGGGGACAGCGCCCTAGCCTGCCTTGTGCCAGTGGAGCGACCCCGGCTTGTCCGTCGTCGCGCCCAGCAGCTTTTTGACCGAGCTGACCTGCGGACTGACGCTTGCCGCTGTGCGGTAATATTCCATCAAAAAGACGCGCAGCGCCGCCGTGAAGGATACCCCTTCTTCCTTGAGGTCATGCACCGCGCCGCAGAGGTCGTGAATGGTGCAATTTTCCGCCGTGGCGATCTCGTTCAGGGCCGCCCACATGGCGGGCTCCAGCCGCACGCTGGTGCGGCGGTTATGGATGCGCACGTTGCGGCTGAGCATCGTGCGCGCGGGCGCGCTCTTGGCCCCTGACGGTGTTTCGGCGGCGGCTCCCATCAGTGGCGGTGTCATCGTGTCCATCATGCTATCGTCCCCCCCGGGTTCGTTAAAATGACTTGAGCAATATGCGGCAAATATAACAAAGGCGATGTTTAATACAACTATAAATTGAATTTATTAAAATTTTACACCTATTAGGTGTATTAATATTACGCAAAACATGCATCTGTATGCACCCGCAGGACTAGGCCCTTGAGCCGCCACACCTGCCCGCATGCCCGCTTGTGGGCAAAATTATTGCGCGCGATCTGGAATTTTACCCCTGCGGGGGCGATAATGGATAAATGTGGCGCGTAAAAATACATCCGTTTCAAAAAGACCCGACCCTTCCCGAAGGGCGCGAAATGACGATTCGACGCGGTTGCGACATTACGGGTTGCCCGCATCTGGGCGAATACCGCGCGCCGAAATCGCGCTATGACATGCAAAGCTATTACTGGTTCTGCCTTGACCATGTGCGCGAATACAACCAGAACTGGGATTTCTTCAAGGGCATGAACCGCGTGGAAATCGAAAACCACATGTACAAGTCGATGGTCTGGGACCGCCCGAGCTGGAAAACCACCGAGGCCGGCGATTACGAACAGAACCTGCGCCAGAAAATCTACGCCCATTTCACGCGCGAGGATATTTTCGGCGACTTCAACCTCGGCGAAGACAAGGACGAAGATCACGAAGCCCGCGTCAACATCAACGCCATCCCCCACCCCACGCTGGAGGCTCTGGCCACGATGGAGCTCAAGCCCCCCGTGACATGGCCCGCCATCAAGACCCGCTACAAGCAGCTGGCCAAGAAATACCACCCCGACACCAATCAGGGCGATGAAACGGCGGAAGAGACTTTCAAAAAAATCAACCTCGCCTATCATATCCTCAAGATTTCCTACCAACACGTCAAAGAACAGGACGACCAGTGATGAGCAACACCATGACCGCCAGCAAAACCAAGCATAGCCCTGACATCATGGTGTCGGTGCGTCAGGTCTTTGGCATCGACAGCGATCTGCAGGTCCCCGCCTTCTCGGAAAAGATGGACCATGTGCCCGAAACCGACGATGCCTACATCTTCGACCGCAAGACCACGCTGGCGATCCTTGCGGGCTTTGCGCACAACAAGCGCGTCATGGTGCAGGGTTATCACGGTACGGGCAAATCGACGCATATCGAACAGGTCGCGGCGCGGCTGAACTGGCCGCTGGTGCGCGTCAACCTCGACAGCCATATCAGCCGCATCGACCTGATCGGCAAGGACGCCATCGTCCTCAAGGATGGCAAGCAGGTGACCGAATTCAAGGAAGGTATTCTCCCTTGGGCACTGCGCAATCCTGTTGCGCTTGTGTTTGATGAATATGACGCCGGCCGCCCCGACGTGATGTTCGTCATCCAGCGCGTACTGGAGGCCGAAGGCAAGCTGACCTTGCTTGACCAGAACGAAGTCATCAAGCCCCACAGCGCTTTTCGCATCTTCGCCACTGCCAACACAGTTGGCCTTGGCGACACCACCGGCTTGTATCACGGCACGCAGCAGATCAACCAGGGCCAGATGGACCGCTGGAACATCGTGGCGGCGCTCAACTACCTGCCGCCCGAACAGGAAATCGACATCGTGCTGGCGCGCGCGCCGCACTACAAAACCGACGAAGGCCGCAAGACCATCGCCAGCATGGTGCGCCTTGCGGGCCTGACGCGCAAAGGCTTCATGGCGGGTGACCTGTCGACCGTGATGTCGCCGCGCACCGTCATCAACTGGGCCGAAAACGCGCAGATGATGGATGACCTCGACTTCGCCTTCGCGCTGTCATTCCTCAACAAATGCGACGAGCTGGAAAAGCCCACCGTCATTGAATACTACCAGCGGTGCTTTGACCGCAGCCCCGTGGCCGACGGCAAGAAAGACTAAGCACACGCATGGCCGCCGACGCGACAGACCCCAAGGATATCTTCCGCCACGCGACCGAGGCCACGGCGCGCGCATTGGGCGATGACGCCGAAATCGCCGTCGTTTTCTCGGGCAGTTTTCCCGAGCTGAGCGACAAGACCATCCGCCTGCCTACGCCAAGCAAAGCCTTTGGCGCAGGGGAGCAAGACTTGCTGCGCGGCTATGCCGACAGCATGGCATTGCGCCTGCGCTATCACGACACCCGCCTGCATAGCGTACACATGCCCGCTGACACCAACGCCCGCGCCGCCTACGAGGCGCTGGAGGATGCGCGCATCGAGGCCGTGGGCACGCAAAACTATCCGGGGGCCGCCAGCAACATCACCGCCAGCCTGCGCGCCGATGCCAAAAAAATGCGCCTTGATGACGTGCAAAGCACCAGCGAAGTGCCGCTGTCCTTTGCCCTGCGCCACATGGCGCGCCAGCAGATGACAGGCCGCGCCATCCCACCCGAGGCGAAAAAAGCCGTCAACGTCTGGAAAAACTGGATCAACGAGAAACTGGGCGACGAAGGTTTTGCCCAGCTGGCCGCCGCGATGGCCGATCAGGATAGCTACGCGCAGGTCACGCAAAACCTGCTGCAGAAACTCGAGCTGGTCACCACACCGCTCAGCCCGCCCCCGCAATCGCCCGAAGAAGACCCCGAGGCGCAGGACGCGCAGGACAGCGAAAGCAGTTCGCAGGACGGCAGCACTGAAGACGCCCCCGCAATGGCCGAGCCAAGCGAAGCCACCCCCGATGCCGAAGGTGCGGAAACCGAACTGGCGCAGGAAGACGCCGAGTTCGAGCCGGGCGAAGACGACGACAATATGGCGTCGGACGAAACCAATGACGCACCGCCCGAACATGGCCGCAATGCCGACCGTAACATCTTCGGCGACTATCAGGTTTTCACCACCGCTTACGACGAAGTCATTCAGGCCAGCGAGTTGTGCGATGCGGACGAACTGGCGCGCCTGCGCAAGAACCTCGACAAGCAGCTCAGCGCCATGCAAAGCGTCATCAGCCGTCTGGCCAACAAGCTGCAACGCCAGCTGATGGCGCAGCAGGCGCGCTCGTGGCATTTCGACCTTGAGGAAGGCATTCTTGATGCCTCGCGCCTGTCGCGCGTCATCGCCAATCCTTTTTACAGCGTCACCTACAAGCAGGAAAGCGAGGCCAAGTTCCGCGACACCGTCGTCACTTTGCTGATCGACAATTCGGGTTCCATGCGCGGGCGCCCTATCGGTATTGCGGCACTCAGCACCGACATTCTTGCGCGCACGCTGGAGCGCTGCGGCGTCAAGACGGAGATATTGGGCTTTACCACCCGCGCGTGGAAGGGCGGCGCCAGCCGCGAATTGTGGTTGTCGCAAGGCAAGCCCCAAAACCCCGGGCGCCTCAACGACCTGCGCCATATCGTCTATAAATCGGCCGACAGCCCGTGGCGCCATGCGCGCAGCAACCTTGGCCTGATGCTGCGCGAAGGACTGCTCAAGGAAAACATCGACGGCGAGGCGCTGTTGTGGGCACATAACCGCCTGCTGGCGCGCAGCGAGCAACGCCGTATCATGATGGTGATTTCCGACGGCGCGCCGGTTGACGATTCAACCCTGTCGGCCAATCAGGGGCATTATCTTGAAGACCACCTCAAGCGCGTGATCCGCTATATCGAGGATTACTCGCCCGTGCAGTTGCTGGCGATCGGTATCGGTCACGACGTCACGCGGTATTACCAGCGCGCTGTCACCATCAGCGATGCCGAGGAACTCGGCAATGTCATGACCGACAAGCTGGCCGAGCTGTTCGACGACGCGCCGTCACCGCGCCGCAAATCATCACGGCACTAACGCCAGCGTGCTGGCCTTGCCCGTTGCAAGGTCGACCTTGACGATCGCATGGTGCCCCGTGTCGGCAATATAGGCCGTATCGCCCGCCAACGTCACATCGCCGGGTTCGCTCAGCTCCGCCCCTGTCAGCTTCAGCGTCGACAACACCGCCGATGAGGTGTCATAGACGCGCAATGCATTGTTATAGGTATCAGCCACATAGACCTTGCCGTTGGCGGCAAAAACACCTTGAGGGTGTTGCAGCGACGCGGTGGGATATGTGCCGTCCAGACGCCCGAAATCAAACAGCCCCGTGCCGATCAGCGTTTTGACCTTGCCATCAGACAATGTGCGCAGGGATGAGCTTTCCGCATCGACGAAATAGAGTTTGTCCCCGTCGAGCGACAGTGCGCTTGGCTGGGCCAGTGCGGCGCCCTCGGCATCGTCGTCCTTGATATCCTCGCGCCCGCTGCCGGCCAGCAACGAGAACGTGCCGCCGGCAAGGTCATAGCGCCACAGCTGATGGGTTCCGGCATTGGCAATGGCTAGCGCTTTGCCACCTTCGATCAGCTCCACATCCCACGGCGAGGCGAGTGCGCTGTCCTTGCCGGCACCATCGGGGCTGCGATCGAACCCGCGCGTACCGTTGCCGGCAATCGTCGTCACAGTGCCCTGTGCGTCAATCTTGCGGATCGCATGGTTGCCGGTATCTGCGACATAAAGATCGCTGCCCACCACGGCGATACCCCGCGGCATATTGAACTGCGCTGTCTTGGCGTCGCCGTCTTTAAATCCAGCGCTGCCGCTGCCGATACGCTGGCCCACTTTGCCGCTGGCGGGGTCGATCGACACCACCTGATGGTGCGCCGTGTCGCCGACCAGCAACTGCCCTTTCGCATTCATGACCAGGTGCGACGGATAGGCCAGAACACCCGTATCGGCCTTGGCTGCGACAACGCCGTCAAGCGCGCCTGCTGCGCCATCACCGCCCGCAACCGCTTTGGCGATGTCGCCCTCAAGGTCGCTTCTGTGCCCCTCGCCCGCATAGCGCGAAATCTCTTTGCCCTGCCCGTCCAGCAGCACCAGCGTCGGCCAGGCATGGACGTTGAAGTAATCCCACACCTTGTAGTCGTTGTCGTTCATCACGGGGTGGTGGATGCCAAAACGCTCCGCCGCCTTTTTGATGCGATCGCTCAAGCCCTCGCCCGTGTACTTGGCCGAATGCACGCCAACCACCAGCACCTGGGGGAATTTCTTTTCAAGGTAGTCGAGATCGGGGATCACCTGCATGCAGTTGATGCAGCCATAGGTCCAGAAATCGAGCAGCACCAGCCGTCCCTTGAAATCCGCCGCCGTCAGCGGGCGCGCCGTGTTGACCCAGCCCCCCGTCCCGCCCGTGGCCAGCACGGCATGGGTATCGGCGGCATGGGCGGGCGCAAGCGGCGTCCAGAGCAGGGAAATACAGAAAATCAGGGCCAGAAAACGCATAAAACACTCCTTTTGGCCTTATCCGCGCCGCCTACGGCACAGGGTTACAAAGAAAACGGCTTGGTGTAGAATATGGGCCGATACCACGATTTTCACAGGATACACCACCATGTCAGAGCGCGTCTACAAACCCAAAGCCATCAGCGGCTTTCCCGAATGGCTGCCCGAATACCGCGCGGTGGAGTTGGAGTGGCTGGATAAAATCCGCCGCGTCTTTGAAAGCTACGGCTTCTGCAACATCGAAACCCCGATTGTCGAGGAACTTGACGCCCTTTCCGCCAAGGGCGGGGAGACCGAAAAGGAAATCTACGTCATCAGCCGCCTGCACGCCGACGAAAACGAAAAGAGCGAGGCGCGCCTTGCCCTGCATTTTGACCTGACCGTGCCGATGGCGCGCTATGTGGCGCAGCATTTCAACAATCTGGTCTTTCCGTTCAAACGCTACCAGCTGCAAAAATCCTATCGTGGCGAGCGCCCGCAAAAAGGCAGGTATCGCGAATTCTACCAATGCGATATCGACATCGTGAACATCGACGCCCTGCCCCTGCAATGCGACGCCGACGTGGCGGCGGCATTGCTGTCGGCCTATCAGGCGCTCGACATTCCGCCGGTTGAAATGCAGCTTAACAACCGCAAGCTGATTTTGGGCTTCCTTGCCGGGCTTGGAATTACCGACAGCGCGCTTGTCACCCGCACGCTCGACAAGCTTGATAAAATCGGCGCCGACGGCGTGCGTAAAATTTTGACCGAAGGCGGCCTTGACGCCAAAGCCATCGATGCCTGCCTGTCGCTGGTATCCATCAGCACGGCGGATTCATCGTTTGCCGCGCAAGTGCGCGCGCTTGGCGTCAGCCATCCCGATCTTGATACGGGTATCGAAGAACTGTCATTCGTCATCGACCAGCTTGCACCCCAGTTCGGCGACAAGGTGGCGGTTAACCTCGGCATCATCCGCGGGCTTGATTATTATACCGGAACGGTGCTTGAAGTGCGCTTCAAGGATCAAAAGCAATTCGGCGCCGCGTCCATCGGCGGCGGCGGCCGTTACGAAGACCTCGCGGGATCGTTCATCAACCAGAAACTGCCCGGTGTGGGCGCCTCGCTTGGCCTGACGCGCCTGTTCGGCCTGTTGCTTGACAAGGGCCTTATCAAGGCCGGAAAGCGCAGCCCGACCGACATCCTTGTCGTCCTGCCCGAGGAATCCCGTCGCGCTGTCGCCGCCGCAACCGCGCACCAGCTGCGCCAGCGTGGCTTCAACGTCGAGCTGTACCACCGCGATGCCAAGGTGAAAAACCAGCTGGCCTATGCCGAGAAAAAAGGCGTGTCCTATGTCTGGTTCCCGCCCTTCAAGGACGGTCAGCCGCACGAGGTCAAGAACATGCAAACCGGCGAGCAAACCGGCGCCGATGCCGCCACATGGCAACCCGCCTGCACGAATGGGGAGAAAACCGCATGCGCCGCCTGCTGACCCTTGCCGCCCTGACGCTCTGCCTGATCGCGCTCGCAGCGCATGCCCAGCAGGATGAATTCGTGCGCTACGCCGCACCTGATGGCGAATACAGCATTCTGCTGCCCGAAGCGCCCACCGTCGAAACCCTGCGCAGCGACGGCCACAAGGTCAAATACCTCGACCAGACGCCCGCCACCGGCACGCTGGGCGAAATCGCAATGTACCAGCGGGTGGATTCAGATACCGGCGAGATGCTGAGCGTGCGCGTTACCACGCTCAAGGCCGACAAGACGTTTCTGGAAGGCCTGACCAACGAGAAAATCACCGCCGTGCTTGAAGGCGAATTTCAGGGCATCAGCCTTGATAAAAAGAAGATCAATTTCTCCAAGGGCTCGCAAACGCTCAACTGGGGCACGCTGACAGGCTACAACGTCGACAAGGACAACCGCCTATTCTTCAACGTCGCGCATTATCTGGCGGGGTTGAACAGCATCACCGTCATCAAGATCAGCTTTAACTTCGAAAACCGTAAATTCCGCACGGATTACGAGAAAATCGCCCCGTCCATCGCCTACGTCGGCCGCTAGGCTCAGGCCCTGCCTGCCGCAGGATTGCCGCTGGCAAACTGCTGAACGCGCTCGACCATCGAGAAAAAGCCGTTTCTGCGGTTGGGGCTGAGGTGCTGGTCAAGGCCGAGCTTTTTAAACACCGCATCAATATCCGTCGCCAGTATTTCACCGCGCGTGCATCCCGAAAACGCCGCGACCAGCACTGCGATCAGCCCGCGCACGATCTGCGCGTCGCTGTCGGCCAGCAGGGTCAGTCGGCCCTCGCCGTCCCAGCCCGCGACCATCCAGACCTGGCTCATGCATCCCTGCACCTTGCTGGCGGGGGTCTTGAGCGCCTCGTCCATCGGCGGCAATTGCGCGCCAAGGTCGATCAGGTAGCGGTAACGTTCCTCCCAGTCGTCAAACAAGGCAAAGTTATCCACAAGCTCGTCGATGGCAGTAGTCATATTATCGCTAACCTTTTCTTAATCGCGCACCGCGCTAAATGAAGCTATGAGGAGCAGGCCCGCTTGGCAAGGCTCTTGGCAAAGGGCGGCAGGCACGATACAAACACCTCCGCCCGAAAAACGGGGGAAAGCCGCCAAAAAATGTGGCGCAAGGCAACAAGAGTTCGGTTGGCAAGCCTGATCGACTGTTCTATTCTAAAGCTGAGGCTGTTGCCTGATAAGAAAGGAAAAAACGAGATATGAGCAAGACGGGTTCGGGGGACACTAAAAACACGCTGTACTGCTCCTTCTGCGGCAAAAGCCAGCATGAAGTGCGCAAGCTGATCGCAGGCCCCAACGTATTCATCTGCAATGAATGCGTCGAGCTGTGCATGGACATCATCCAGGAAGAGGATAAAACCCAGCTGGTCAAAACCGGCAAGGGCATCCCCACCCCGCGCGAAATCAGCAAGGTTCTGGACGACTACGTTATCGGTCAGGAACGCGCCAAGCGCGTCTTGTCGGTTGCCGTTCACAACCACTACAAGCGTATCGACGAAGGCCTGAGCAAAGGCAGCGACATCGAACTCGCCAAATCGAACATCCTGCTGATCGGCCCCACCGGTTCGGGTAAAACCCACCTGGTGCAAACGCTGGCGCGCATCCTTGATGTTCCCTTCACCATCACCGACGCCACCACCCTGACCGAAGCCGGTTACGTGGGCGAGGACGTCGAAAACATCGTTCTGAAACTGCTGCAGAACTGTGATTACAACATCGAGCGCGCACAACGCGGCATCGTCTACATTGACGAGGTCGACAAGATCAGCCGCAAGTCGGACAACCCTTCGATCACCCGTGACGTGTCGGGCGAAGGCGTCCAGCAAGCACTGCTCAAGCTCATGGAAGGCACGATTGCCGCCGTCCCCCCGCAAGGCGGACGCAAGCACCCGCAGCAGGAATTCTTGCAAGTTGACACCACGAACATCCTGTTCATCTG
>JAEXMB010000101.1 GCA_023444705.1 Pseudomonadota bacterium
GCCGCAGGAATTTCAACAGCGGGTTGTTGGCGATGTCAGGGTCGGCTTCCTTGACGCAGAGCATCTTGATACCTGTGTAGACAAGAAACGCCGCGAAAATCAGCAATACCCACGAAAATTCCGCGACCAGCGCGGCGCCGAGTCCGATCATGATGGCACGCAAGACGATCACGCCCAGAATGCCCCACAGCAATACCCTGTGCTGGTATTCGCGCGGAATGGCCAGATAGCCAAAGATCAGCGAGATGACAAAGATATTATCAAGCGCCAGCGTCTTTTCGATCAGAAAGCCGGTAAAAAACGCCGCGCCGTTTTCAGCACCCTGCGCCCACCAGACCCAGCCGCCGAACAGCATGGCGATAGCGATGTAAAAACCGCTCATCACCAGGCTTTCGCGCACACCGATGACGCTGTTTTTACGGTGCATCACGCCAAGGTCAAGTGCCAGCAGCGCAAGCACCAGCGTAATAAACGCACCCCACATCCACACAGGTTTTCCCATCACGCTGTCAAACAGCATGGACGGCAACAGGTCGATCATATATCCCTCCGCTTAAACGATCAGGTCAGTCAAAAAATATCCATGAATATTCCGCCAGCAGCGTGCGGCTGTGCTGATAATCATGGTGCATGTTGCTGCAAGCGCACCATGCTCGCGGCGGCCACAGCAACATTCATCATGATTATTCTTTTACGCTTCAAGACGGCCGTTGCGGCGCGGCAGGGCACGGTGCAGGCGGTCCTTGATCGCAAGGCGCAGCTTTTTCATCTGCAACAGGCGGAAGGGATCGGGCAGGCGTTTGCGCTGCTCGCGCTTGATGGCGGCATCAATGCGCAGGGCGCGCATCAGCAGGTTTTTGACAAACAGACGGGTTTTGGATGGGGATTTGGTCGTCATGGGCATAGTCCTCCTTGGGCTTGAAAAAACGTTTCAAGATGTCAGGGAGAACTGGCGGTGGCGGGGCATACTAAAAAATCGAATATCCAACCAACACCAGGTCACCCTGATGCGGTCCGACATCACGTGAAGGATAGGTACTTCACGCCAGAGGGGCCCGGCCCGCTATCACTCTTAATGTAAGCGCTGCGGTGCGGCGGACAAGTGGGAAAACGCTATAATTTTATTTCAAAAGTGGCTGAATCCCGTGGCGCGGGCGGGGCGGGGTTGCTATAACACAGGCACCGCCGAACCGGAGATGACGACCATGACACTGCCGCGCCCGCTGACAGCCCAGCTGACCACCCCTTTGCTTGATGCAATCAGCCAGACATCCGATATCCGCCAGCTGGACCGCAAACAGGTGGCGCAACTGGCGGCGGAGGTGCGCGCGGATATGATCGCCGCCGTCGCCCATACCGGCGGGCATCTGGGTGCGGGCCTTGGCGTGGTCGAGCTGACCTGTGCGCTGCACTACGTGTTTAATACGCCGCAAGACCGCCTGATCTGGGACGTCGGCCATCAGGCCTATCCGCATAAAATCCTCACCGGCCGCCGCGCACAGATGCGCACGTTGCGTCAGGGCGGGGGGCTGTCGGGCTTTACCAAGCGCAGCGAAAGCGAATATGACCCCTTTGGCGCCGCACACTCCTCGACGTCGATTTCCGCAGGGCTTGGCATGGCGGTTGCGCGCGATTTTGACGGGCGCACCAACAACGTCGTCTGCGTCATCGGCGACGGCGCGATGAGTGCCGGCATGGCGTACGAGGCGATGAACAACGCCGGTGCGCTCAATTCGCGCCTGATCGTGATTTTGAATGACAACGACATGTCGATCGCCCCACCCGTGGGCGCGATGAGCGCCTATCTGTCACGCCTGATTTCCTCCAAGCCCTTCATCACTCTGCGCGAGGCCGCCAAGAAAATGGCGCAGAAACTGCCTGCGCGTTTGCAAGTGGCGGCCCAGCGTGCGGAGGAATACGCGCGCGGCATGATGACGGGCGGCACGCTGTTTGAAGAGCTTGGTTTTTACTATATCGGTCCTGTCGACGGCCATAACCTTGACCACCTGTTGCCGGTGCTGGAAAACCTGCGCGACAGCCCCCATGACGGGCCTATCCTGTTGCACGTCGTGACCAAGAAGGGCCACGGCTATCCGCCCGCCGAAGCCGCTGCCGATAAAATGCACGGTGTAACGGTGTTTGACGTCGCCACCGGCGCGCAAAAGAAATCCGGCGGCAACGCGCCAAGCTATACCAAAGTCTTTGCGCAAAGCCTGATCGAAGAAGCGCGCCACGACGACAAGGTCGTCACCATCACTGCCGCCATGCCGTCGGGCACGGGGCTTGACCTATTCGCGCGTGAATTCCCCGATCGTTGCTTTGATGTGGGCATCGCCGAACAGCACGCGGTGACCTTTGCCGCAGGCCTTGCCACCGAAGGCTATAAGCCTGTGGTTGCGATCTATTCGACCTTCCTGCAACGCGCCTACGATCAGGTCATGCACGACGTGGCGCTGCAAAACCTGCCGGTGCGCTTTGCGCTTGACCGCGCGGGTCTGGTGGGGGCCGATGGCGCCACCCATGCGGGATCGTTTGATGTCGCCTATCTTGGCTGTTTGCCGAACATGACGCTGATGGCCGCCGCCGACGAAGTTGAGTTGCAGGACATGGTTGCGACCATGATGGCGCACGACAGCGGTCCGATCGCCTTGCGCTATCCGCGCGGCGAAGGTGTGGGGCATGAACTCAAGCCCCGCGGCGAAGTGCTGCCCATCGGCAAGGGCCGCATCGTGCGCGAGGGCAAGACCGTGGCGCTGCTGTCATACGGTACGCGCCTGCAGGAATGTTTGCTGGCGGCCGACCAGCTGGCCGCACAGGGCATTTCCGCGACAGTCGCGGATGCACGCTTTGCCAAGCCGCTTGACCATGATCTCATCCGCACGTTGGCGCGCACGCATGATATTATGCTGACGGTCGAGGAAGGCAGTGTCGGGGGCTTTGGCTCGCTCACGCAGCAGTTCATGCTGGATGACGGCCTGCTTGATGGCGGTGCGCTGACCTTGCGCAGTCTGGTGCTGCCCGATGTTTATCTCGACCATGACACACCAGCGCGCCAATACGCACAGGCAGGGTTGACCGCGGCGGATATCGTCACGCGCGTGAAAGACCTGCTGGGCCGCAAGCACAGTGCTACTGGTGTAGCATAAATTATTTAATATCAAATAGATATTGCTTAATATTGACATAATATTAAGGGGCCGTGTATACCTATGTCTGTTTTATTTTCAACAGCGGATGCCAATATGTCTTTGCAAAACAAATTCCACGCCAGAATTTTCCGTGGCCTGTCGCAAAGCGAACAACTCGCACAGGAAACGTTCGCCCCGCAGGGGTCCTTCATGCAGCGTGCGCAGACAGTTCTGGCGCGCCGTCTTGCGGTCGAGCGTGCATGGCTGGCCGATAGCGCCAAGATCGAAGATCACGCGCCGACGTTCTGGCTGACGATGGCCATGTCGGGTGCCGCACTGGTCATTACCGGCGGCGCCTTCGCGCTAGCGGGCATGGGTATGTTCGGCCTTGCGGCGGCGGCCAGCGGTGCGCTGGTTGCGTGCGGCAGCATCTACCGCGAACGCGAGGTACGGGCCGAGCAGCGCGCGCTTGGCGATACCGTGGGTGCGGTCTACAAAAGCCTGTCTCATGCGGCGCAAGAACATCTTTCGGGATTGGAGAAAACAGTCACCACCCAGCCCCGGGAACTGGCCGATGCTTTTCGCGTTGCGCTACAGCGCAATTGCGACGACATCAGGGCTGCGCAGGTGCAGGCAGATGCCGCGCGCGATCTGGCCACGCAACAGCAGGCGCATAGCATCGCCAGTGCCGCTGGCCTGTCGTGCGTGATCGTGCCGCGTCACCGCTAGATGAACCGCCGCGCTTTTATCACAGGCTTGCTTGCGACGACATTCGCGCTCAGTGCGGATGCGCCGTTGCGTCTGATGCGCCCGAGGTTAAGCGGTGTCGATGTTCTTCCCGCATCGGGGCGCAAGCCGACCTCGATGGTCGTGTTGCTGCACGGCTTTGGCGGCAACGGCGAGAGCATGCGCTGGCTTGCCGAAGAATGGGCCAAGGTCTTGCCTGACACCGTCTTTGTCATGCCGGATGCGCCCGACCAATGTCACGAAAATCCGTCCGATCCGAAATCACGCGAATGGTTTGCCATCCGCGCGCTTGATCCCGATACCACAGCGCGCGTCGCGCAGATCCGCGCCATTGAACCTGTGCTGAACGACTATATTGATGCCAAGCTGGCGCACTACGGCCTGCATGACCGCCAGCTGGCTATCGCCGGCATTTCCCAAGGCGCGATGATGGCACTGCACACGGCCCCGCGCCGCCGTCAGGCCTGCGCGGCCACTGTCGCCTATAACGGCATGCTGGTCGATGTGCCGGGATTAAAGCGTGACCGCATCGTGCGCATGCCGGTTTTTCTGGCGCACGGCAGTCAGGATAACGTGGTGCCTTTCGCCCATCATGCCCGATCGCAACGCGTCATGCGCGAGGCAGGGTTTAAGGTCGAAGCCGCAACCTATCCCCTTGGCCATGACGTCAATGCGGCGGGCGTGCAACGCGGTGCTGCCTTCATCCGCCGCACTTTCGCCGCGCGCCACCGTCCATTTTTCAAATGGCCGTTTGGCGCCTAGCGGTTACGCCGTTTCCTTGAACAGCTCGCGGCCGATCAGCATGCGGCGGATTTCCGACGTGCCGGCGCCGATCTCGTACAACTTGGCGTCGCGCAACAGGCGGCCCGTGGGGTATTCGTTGATATAGCCATTGCCGCCCAGCGTCTGGATAGCCTCAAGCGCCATCCATGTGGCTTTCTCGGCTGCGTACAAAATCGCGCCCGCCGCGTCCTTGCGCGTGACCTCGCCACGGTCGCAGGCCTGGCCGACGGCATAGACATAGGCGCGGGCGGTGTTGAGCGCGACATACATGTCGGCGATCTTGCCCTGCATCAGCTGGAATTCGCCGATGCTCTGGCCGAACTGCTTGCGTTCGTGGACATAGGGGATGACGATGTCCATGCAGGCCTGCATGATGCCAAGCGGCCCCGCCGCCAGCACCGCACGTTCGTAATCAAGGCCGCTCATCAGCACGTTCACGCCCTTGCCCACGCTGTTCAGCACGTTTTCCTCGGGCACTTCGCAATCCTCGAACACCAGCTCGCAGGTGTTGGATCCGCGCATGCCCAGCTTGTCGAGCTTCTGCGCAGTCGAAAACCCTTTGAAGTCACGCTCGATGATAAAGGCCGTCATGCCTTTGGGTCCGGCGTTGACGTCGGTCTTAGCATAGACGACCAATGTGTGCGCATCGGGGCCGTTGGTGATCCACATCTTGTTGCCGTTGAGGATGTAGCGGTCACCCTTTTTATCGGCGCGCAGTTTCATCGACACCACATCCGATCCGGCACCCGGCTCGCTCATGGCGAGCGCGCCGATTTTGCGGCCGGCGCAAAGGTCGGGCAGGTATTTCTTTTTCTGCGCCTCGCTGCCGTTGAGCTTGATCTGGTTGACGCAGAGGTTTGAAAACGCACCGTAGGACAAACCGACGCTGGCCGAGGCGCGGCTGATTTCCTCCATCGCCACGATGTGTTCGATATAGCCCATGTTCGACCCACCGTATTCTTCGGGCACGGTCATGCCAAGCAAGCCCAGTTCGCCCATTTCCGCCCACAACTCGTTGGGGAAGGCGTTGGTGCGGTCGATGTCCGCCGCGCGCGGGGCGACCTTGTCCTGCGCCCAGCGGCGCACGGTGTCGCGGATCATCTCGGCGTTTTCACCCAGCGGAAAGCGCAGGGAGGGGTAATCAAGGGCCTTGGGGGTGTAGGATTCGGTCATGGCGGGTGGTGTCTCCTTGATTTCCGGCTGTTATTCCAATGGCCTATACCCTAGCGCAGATCGGGGGTGCTGGGCGAGGGGGCATAGGGTGCGGCGGGGCTTTATGGATTGACATAATCAAAGCCAAAAGTTAATATCAAAGCCGCTTTCAGGCCACGATTCTCTCGCGTATTGTTCATTTTTTCCACCGGAAAGACCTGTCATGACCAAAGCCCTGACCAGACTGAGCTGCGTGCTGGCCGCCAGCGTCGCCTTTGCGGGTTGTTCCACCACGGGCGGGCAGCGTCCGCAGGCCGCCGCCTACAACGCGGCACAGACCCGCGCACTGGCCGAGGTTTCTGCCTTTTGCGATCCCGCGCCCGCGCGTTGCACCGACGCACAGCGCAGCGCGCTGGTCGATCTGCTGCGCGACGGCTATCTGCGCCCGCCCGCGCTCAGCCCGCAGGAAGCCAGCCTGCGCCGCGCCGCCCTGCACGAAAATATCCGCCAGATCATGCGCACGCCAACGCCTGCGCGCGCACCGCTTCGCCACACGTTCTAACTGCCACACCATACATCAACGCATAAAAGAAAGATCATACAGATGAAAAAGACATTCAAATCGATCGCCCTCGCCGCCGCTTTTGCCTGCTCCGCCCCTCTCGCCGCGCAGGCGCAGGACAATACGCCGCAACCGCAAACCGCCGCGCAAAAAGCCGATGCCATCTGTGCGGAGCTTGCCGCTGATGCTGACATCAAAATCACCTGCACCGCCGCGCAAAAAACCGCGCTGGCCGAACTGATCGAACGTGTCGCGGCGATGCCTGTCACCGACCGTTACAGCGCACTGGCGCAGCAGCATGCCATGCTTGAAGGCTTTCGCCAGATTTTCTTCCCTGACGAGCCCGCACTGCCCGTACCGCCGAAAAACCAGTACGAGGAAGCTGCCCTGCGCGTCTGCCTGAACAAGGCCCAGCAAACCGGCACCGGCTGCACGGTCGAGCAATACACCCAGCTGACCGACTTCATCAAACGCCTCAACGACATGGCCGAGCCCGCCACCATCGAAGAAGTGCAGGCGCGCCAGCAATTCATCCGCGACGAGCTGCATAAAATCTTCCCCGAAGCGTCGCAGGTGCAACCACAGCAACAGGCCCCCGCCACCGGCACCACGCAATTGCGCCGCATGCACATCGCCTGAGGATATGACTGACGCGTCATGAAAAAGATCTGGTCCGGCATCCGCAACTACTTCAAGCAGACCTTCGCAGGCGTGACCTGGGGGCAGGCGGGTGGTGCGTTTGTTGATACGCTCAAGGACCTGGTCACCACATGGCGCGAGCCTGTCACCGTGCTGGTGCTGTCCATCGCAGGGCCGCCGGGCGCGATGCTGGTCATCTATCCCGTCTATCGCCTGCGCCTTTATCGCGCCAAGATCGGCGTTATCGATGTGGCGCCCGAACCATTGCTGAGCGACGATCGTCTTAAGGCTGTGGGCACCGCTATCCGCACCGCACCCTTGCGCGCGGCCAAGGCACTGTGGAGCGCAACGCCGGTGGCGATGAAAACAGCCGGCACGGCCGTGGCGCTGGGCGGGGCGGGTGTCAGCACCTATGCCACGGTTGATGCCATGCGCAATCCGGTCTTGCTCGACTACTCTCTGCTCAAGCAATGCAATGATGCCATGCGCCGCAAGCAGCCCTGCACGCCCGCAGGCGCGGCCGAGAAAGCCAAATCGACGCAGGCGCTGACCAACCTCGGCCTGTTTGCGGGCGGGGGTATTGCGCTTGGCGGTGGCGTCATGATGTTTGGCGCGGCCAGCCGCAGAAGGAAGTAAGCAATATGGCGATGTATTTCGATGACAGCATTCCATACGACACCCTGCGCCTGCATTTTAATGCCGCCCAGCGTAGCGGTGTCCGCTATCTGGGCGTCTTGCAGCAAATACTTGATGATCCCTATGCCGTAACTTGCGACCAGCGGGTTATCAGCGCGCATGACTGCACCGACATCGTCCGTCAGGTGCGCGAAGCGGGTCTGCGCCCGGGCGCGCCGCAAACAACGTTGTTCCGCCTGCTGGACACGCGCGGCGATTTCCACAAGCAGGCAGATCTCCCTGCCGCGCAAAGCCTCGCGCAGAATTTTACTGACGAGGCGCGCGTTGCGTATCAGCGCTATATCGATCAGCGCGCGCAAAACGACCAGCCTGCGAATAAAGGCGGGTTTATTTCGCGTCTGTTCGGGCGTTAAATCAGCAGCAGCGTGGCAAGGCCGAGGAAGGCCAGAAAACCCGTGACGTCCGTCACCGTGGTCAGGAAGATGCCGGCAGAGGGTGCGGGGTCAATACCCACGCGGTCAAGCCCCACGGGAATCAAAATGCCCGCCAGCCCCGCCATCGTCAGATTGATGATCATCGCGGCGGCGATGACGCCCGCCAGATCGACCTGACCAAACCACCACCACACAACCGAGCCGACCAGCAGCGCAAAGACCGCGCCGTTGATGCTGCCCACGGCGAATTCCTTGCCGACCATGCGCCAGGTGTTGGAGCGTGACAGTTCCTTGGTCGCAAGGGCGCGGATGACGACGGTCATGGTTTGCGTGCCGGCGTTGCCGCCCATGCCCGCAACGATGGGCATCAGTGCGGCCAGCGCCACGATCTTGCCGATTGTCGCCTCGAACTGGCTGATGACGGTGGCGGCGACAAAGGCGGTGATGAGGTTGACGGCCAGCCATGTGCTGCGCGAACGCGCGGTCGCAAGGGTGGGGCGGTAAATGTCGCTGTCGCTGACCCCGCCGAGCTTCATGATGTCTTCTTCGGCTTCTTCGTCGATAACGTCGACGATGTCATCGACCGTGATCATGCCGATCAGCTTGTCGTCCTCGTCGACCACGGGGGCGGACAGCAAGTCCTTGCGGCGGAACAGATGCGCCACTTGCTCGCGGTCCATGTCGACGGGGATGGTGACGTGGTCTTCGCCGGTCAGGGTTTCCACGCGCACGTTGCGTTGCGCGCACAGCACGCGGCTGAGCGCGATCGAGCCGACGAAGCGGTGGGCATGGTCGACGATAAACAGGTCGTAAAAGCTTGGCGGCAGGTTGTCCGATGCCGCGCGCAGATAGTCGACCGTTTTGCCGATGGTCCAGAATTGCGGCACGGCGACGAATTCGCGCTGCATCAGGCGGCCCGCGCTGTCTTCGTCAAAGGTGAGGCCTTCTTCGATCGCGGCGCGCACCTTGCGCGACAGGTGGCGCAAAATCTCGCGCTGGCGGTCTTCGTCCAGGCCGTTGATCAGGCTGATGGCATCGTCGGATTCAAGGCCATTGACGATGGCGGCGATGCGTTGTGCCGGCATCGTTTCAAACAGGTCGTAGCGGATGTCCTCGTCGATGTAGGAAAACGCCTCGGGGTCGATGACGTCGCCGAGGATATCGACAAGCTGCTGGCGCTTGTCAGGGTCGATTTTCGTCAGCAGTTCCGCCATGTCGGTGGCGGCCATGTCGCTGCACAGCGCCCGCACGGCGTCGAGCGCGCCTTCATCCAAAAGGCCGCGCACCTCGCGGATGACGGTATCGGCAAGGCCCAGATGCGACTCGTCCTCGTCCTCCTCGTCGGGCGGTGGCACCGCGACGGGCTGGGGGAGTTCGTCAATGTGATCGTCGTCGGACGGGCTCACGGGTCACCTTGGGCGCAGGCGCGATGGCTTAGCTGCGCTTCTTCTTGCGTTTTGCGGTCGATGCCTTGGCCTTGGTGCTTTTGCCGCCTTTGGGGGCGGGCGGGCGCAGGTTGGTCAGGCTTTTCTTGGACGCTTTCACGTCTTCCTTTTTCTTTGCCAGTTGTGCAGACACGCAGGCAAAGGCGGCAGCGTTGATAATGCCGCGCGGCGTGACGCTTGGGATCAGGATATGCGCAGGCTTGCGTGCGCCCAGCATCAGCGGGCCGACGGTGATGCCGTCGCCCAGCGCCTTGAGCATGTGGAAGGTGATGTTGGCGGATTCGATATTGGGCATGATGAGCAGGTTGGCCTGCCCCTTCAGCGTTGATTCCGGCAGCATGACCTGGCGGTATTCCTCTGACAGGGCCGCGACGGCGGTCATTTCGCCGTCGACCTGCAGGGCGGGGTTGCGCTCCTTGATCATCTCGGTCGCGCGGCGCATTTTTTGCGCGTCGGGCGAGCTGATCGATCCGAAGTCGGAATTGCTGAGCAGTGCGATTTTGGGCTCGATGCCAAAACGGCGCACTTCCTCGGCGGCAAGCAGGGCGGTGTCGCAGATCTGCTCGGCCGTGGGGTTCTGGTTGACGAAGGCGTCGCAGATAAAGAACGTGCCCTTGTCCATGATCATGACGTTGAGCGCGGCCAGCGTCTGCGCATGTTCGCATTTGCCGATGATGTCGGTGACATAGGCAAAGTGGCGCTCGTACCTGCCGATGGTGCCGCAGATCAGCGCGTCGGTGTCGCCCTTGTGCAGCATCATCGCGCCGATCACGCTGTTGCGCGTGCGCATGCGTTGCTTGGCGATGGCGGGCGTGATGCCCTTGCGGCTGAGCAGGGCGTGATAGGTCGACCAGTAGTCGTTGAAACGCGGGTCGCCTTCGGGGTTGACGAGGTCGAAGTGCGTGCCCTTGCGGATGCGTAGGCCGAGTTTTTTGATGCGCGCGTTGATGACTTCCTCGCGGCCGATCAGAATGGGGTGCGCGATTTCATCATCGACGATTGTCTGCACGGCGTGCAGCACGCGGGTTTCCTCGCCCTCGGCAAAGGCGATGCGTTGCGGGTCCTTGGCGGCGCGCGCGTAAATCGGGCGCATCAGCTGCCCCGATTTATAGACGTATTTTTCAAGGTTGGAGCGGTATTCGTCGAAATCCGCGATCGGGCGCGTGGCGACGCCGCTGTCCATCGCGGCCTTGGCCACGGCGGGCGGCAGTTCCAGCACCAGGCGCGTGTCAAACGCCTTGGGGATCAGGTATTCAGGGCCAAAAGCCAGCGGCACGTCGCCATAAACGGCGGCGACCTCGGCGGTGGCTTCCTGCATGGTCAGGTCGGCCAGCGCATGCACGCAGGCGAGCTTCATTTCCTCGTTGATCGTGGTGGCGCCTACATCAAGCGCGCCGCGGAAGATAAACGGGAAGCACAGCGAGTTGTTGACCTGGTTGGGGTAGTCCGACCTGCCGGTGCAGATGATGGCGTCGGGGCGCGCGGCGCGCGCATCCTCGGGCATAATCTCGGGCGTGGGGTTGGCAAGGGTCATCAGCAAGGGCGTCTTGCCCATCGACTTGACCATGTCCTGATCCAGCACGCGCGGGCCCGACAGGCCAAGGAACACATCGGCCCCTTTGATCGCGTCTTTGAGCGTGCGGTGCTTGGTGTCGGATGCGAACTGCGCCTTTTCAGGGTCCATGCTTTCGTTGCGGCCCTTCCAGACCACGCCGTTGCGGTCGGTGAGGATCAGGTTTTTCTTGGGCAGGCCCAGCGCGACGAGCAGGTTGACACAGGCCAGCGCCGAGGCGCCCGCGCCCGACGTCACCACGCGCACGTCCTTGGGTTTTTTGTTCGTCAGGCGCAGCCAGTTGGTAAAGGCGGTGGCGACGATGATGGCGGTGCCGTGCTGGTCGTCGTGGAACACGGGGATCTTCATGCGCTCTTTGAGCTTCTTTTCGATCTCGAAACATTCCGGCGCCTTGATATCTTCAAGGTTGATGGCGCCAAAGGTCGGCTCGAGCGAGGCGATGATCTCCACCAGCTTGTCGGGGTCTTTCTCGTCGATTTCGATGTCGATGCCGTCGATGCCCGCGAATTTCTTGAACAGTACGGCCTTGCCTTCCATCACCGGCTTTGACGCCAGCGGGCCGATGTCGCCAAGCCCCAGTACCGCGGTGCCGTTGGTGATAACGGCGACAAGGTTGCCGCGCGCGGTATAAAGCGCCGCCTTGGACGGATCGGCGGCGATTTCCTCGCACGGGGCGGCAACACCGGGTGAATAGGCGAGCGCCAGATCGCGCTGGCTGACCATCGCCTTGGTTGGCGTGATGGTGATCTTGCCGGGCCCGTTGGGGCTCATGTGATACTCAAGGGCGTCTTGATAGAGTTTGTCTTTCTTGAGAACCATGACAGTGGCGATCCTTAGCAGTCGTTTTTAGGGTGTGGATAAGTTTGTGCGGCGCGTCGGTGCGCCCCAGCATAGCATGTAGCGATCTATACCAGTTATCTCTTTATAAAATAATAATAAAAAAGCAATTTATTCCATAATTAACCATCTTTTAAACGCGCTTTGCTACGCTGTGGCTCACTGGGTTTTTCTGCCGTTTTTTACGGCAAACGCGACCGTGCGCAAAAATGCGCCGCGCCGCGGACAAAGGAGGGGACACGAACAACGATGATGCACCGGCCATGACAGGCACCGCGCAGCAAAGCCGCCATTACGACATCGCGTCCAAAGACGCGGTCAAGGGCATGCATGCGCGGTTTATGGCCCGGCTGGAAAAAGACGCCGCCGCCGCGCTGGACCTGTTGCCCGCCGATGCGCGCACGCCCGCGCTCCGCGACCATGCGCTTGATGTGCTGATGCATGTGGCGCGCATGCGTGTGACGAACTTCACCAGCGAACAGCTGTCGCGCGCGCTTGAAGGCGCGCTGCGCAGTGTTGATAGTCCTGCCGCCATCCAGCGTTACAAAAGCGAGCTGAGCGCCGCAGCCGACCTGCGCGAACGTCTGTCGTCGCGCCGCTTTGGTGCCGCCAGCGTGCCGCAGGCGCAGATGGATGAAATGATGCAAGCCGCCGCCGCGCGCGAACCTGATGCGCAGCTCGAAGATGTTTTTGGCGGGGAGGAGCGCATCTACCTCTCCATCAAAGGCGACGACGCGCCTGCGCGCAAAGTAATCGCAGCAGCACTGGCCGTCATGCCGCCCGTGCGTGCGGGCGATATAGCCGGTTATCGCATCACCGACTGGTCCGGCGGCTATGCCACCGACCACACCGGCAAACAGAATTTTCGCATCGGCAAGCTACTGCGCGAACACGCGCCAGCGCTACTTGACAGCTTTACCAAGCGCACCACCGAAAACCTGATGGTGGTGGTGTCGCGCAACCTTGACGACATCGCGCGCGCGTCGACCAACCGTGCCTGGCATTCCTGCGCGGGGGCGGGGCGCGGCGCGCTTGATGCCTATACCAAGATGCCGCAGGGTGTGCGTCACGGCATGCTGATCGCCTATCTGGTGTCTGACAGCGACCCCGACATCAACGACCCGCTGGCGCGCGTGATGCTCTACCCGTTCATCAAGGACAAGCAGCGCGACAAGCGTTTTCAATTCGCGCCGAAAAAAACGGACGAGATACTGGACACACTGGCGCGCACCTTCGCGCGCGCGGTGGGTAAACCGCAGGCACCCCTGCGCCAGCGCATCTGGTATCCGGGCAAAAACTACGGCCTCGACAACGCCGATTTCGACCGCGTGGTCGAAGCCTTTATAGATGAGAAGCTCAACGTCGGCGGCAAGGGATGCTACTGGCAACCCTACGACACGTATCATCCCGGCTTTGACGTGGTCGAGCGCAAGGGCGGCACGACGTCCATCAAGAACAAGTTCACGTACTAGTTTTTTCTGAAAGGAAAAAATGGTGCGGTCAAGAAGACTCGAACTTCCACGGGTCGCCCCACAACGACCTCAACGTTGCGCGTCTACCAATTCCGCCATGACCGCACTCTGGGTAGATAGTCTGGTGTCTTTGAGGTGACAGAGTGAATATCAAACCGCCACGCACCTTGCAAGCCCTGCCGCGCGGATTTTGCCATTTATGTGAAAAATAATGATTTACAGGGCGTTGACAGGGCGGGGGACGGGGCGCAAGCATCGCCCTATGTCCGATGTTCTCAGCGAATCCCCCCTGATGACCCCCGCACCCGCTGATGGCGGGTTCGAGTGGCGGCGCGCATCCGCGCCCGTCGCCTATCCCGATGCGGTGGCGGCGATGGAGGCACGCGTGGCAGCCATAGCCAATGAGGGCGCGCCACAGGCAGTCTGGCTTTTGGAACATCCTCCCCTCTATACCGCGGGCACCAGCGCGCGCGCCGACGATCTGCTCAGCCACGATTTGCCCGTCTATCAAACGGGGCGCGGCGGGCAGTATACATGGCACGGTCCGGGCCAGCGCGTGGCCTATGTGATGTGCGATTTGCGCAAGCGCGACAACGATTTGCGCCGCTATGTGCGCGATCTTGAAAGTTGGCTGATCGCATCGCTGGCCACCTTTGGCGTGCGCGGCGAGCGGCGCGAAGGGCGGGTCGGCATCTGGGTTGATCTGGCCCCTTACGGCCGTGCAGGCGAGGCCAAGATCGCCGCGCTTGGCGTGCGCGTGCGCCGTGGGGTCACGTATCATGGCGTATCGCTGAATGTGGATTGCGACCTGCGCGCTTTTGATGGAATCGTCCCCTGTGGCATCCGCGAACACGGGGTGACATCGCTGGCTGATCTTGGCCTGCTTGGGGATAACCAAAGCGGGTCGGCGACAGCACGTCTGGATGCTGCCCTGCAAGACAGTTTTTACAATATATTCCAGTAAGATAACCCCATTCTGAATACGACAGAATCTTGCGCCGTTTTCTGTTGCGGGCGCTCAAGAAAACCGATAATTTCTTTCCAGATTGCAAAAACGACAGAAAACGACCGCAGAGGGCTGACCTCTGCCACTCACAGCCACCGATGCCCCGGCATGCCACGCTCACCCCGAGTACTGGCCGGCCCCCAACAAAGGGACACAAAGACTGGTGAAAAAGGTTAGTGCCGCGACGATTACGCAACTTTCCGCAGCCGCCGCCTGCAATGCGGCGGTCGGCGCGTCGCCCGCTCCCTCCGTCGAAGACCTGCTGATCGCCCTGCGCGACGCCGATCCCATCCGCGCCCAAGAATTTGAAACCCTGCTGGCCAAACTGCCGCAGGGTTTTGCTTTGACGCCGGTTCTCTACACCCGCATCGCGCAATCGCAAGGGGCGTCGCTTGAAAGCGAATACGTCTTTTCCGTGCGCCAGCGCTTTTTGAAATTCCTCGCCCAGACGCAAAAACAGGCGCTGCGCGATCTGGGTATCTGCGACCACGGCATCGCACGCATGGCGCGCGGGCTTGACCCCGCCAACGCACAGGGAGAACGCTACGCCGTCAGCGTGGATCACATCATCGAACGTGGCGGTTCGGGCACGATGGCGCAGGCACGCGCCAAGGACGAACTGCGCGACGACGCACAGGCCGAAACCTATCCGCCCAACCATTTCGCCAACCTGCTGTTGTTGCCGCAGGATGTGCATGACTATAAAAACCGCCTCAACGGCCTGCAGGATATTCACAAGCTGTCGGCGGGTGAAAGCTGCTGGATTTTGATGCTGACACCCGTCACCACGGCGCAGAACCACGGCTATGTCTGCGCGCCCCAGCCCGCCAATGCGACGCTGGGACAGCTGGCGTTGCACGTACCCAACCTGCATCAGCAGATCGGCGAGACCAAGACCATCGCGGTTGACACCATCGACGCCATGCAGGCGCTGGTCAGCGATACCTCGGCGGGGTCGATCCTTGGCATGCTCGACCAGCTGGCTGGTAAAAACCGCCCCGCGCATGCACGCCGCACGCTGCACGATGATTTCCGCGACCAGCGCAAGGCCGACATCGCCTACCTTGGCAGCGGCTGCACCGTTGCCGACCTTGGCGTGGCACAACCGCGCGGGCAGCAGGCCGCCAACAATAATACCCGTCACGGCGCACCGGCGCGTAACACAGTGCCAAGCGCGCCCAATACCCTGCGCGCGATCTTCAACGCCGCCGCCAGCCACGACCGCGACATGCAGCAGGTCGTTGAAAACAAGCTGCGCCCGCAACTGCGCGAACTGGCCGACCTGCTCGACAAGGCGCATCAGCGCGCGCTGGCGCAGGAATTGCGCACGCCGGGTCATCGCAACTACAGCGACTTCGTGCAGTTTTTCCGCGGCCGCAACGTGCGCGCGCTGTGTGTCGAGGCTTCGTATTACCCGCTGGCAGAATCGCGCGACCTGCTCAACGTCTACCGCCGCATCAACCGCGACATCACGCAGCGCAGCCGTAACTCCAAGCATCTCAAATCATTAAAGAAAACCGGTTAATCCGGTTGCCTGCCCGCGCCTGCGCGCCCGCTTTGTTGCGGGACTTTGCCCTTTCGTGCTAATTCAGGGGCGGTAAAACGCCGCTGACCCAGCGCATGAAAGAGAACCTCAATGAACGCATCCGTCCCCAAAACCGTACCCGCCGCCGCTGACGTGGCTGCCTTGCTGGCCCGCTACCAGAACAAAAGCGCGGTGCTGGGCGTCATCGGTCTTGGCTATGTCGGCCTGCCGCTGAGCTGTGCGGCCTGCACGGCGGGGTTCAAGGTTGTCGGCTTTGACGTCGATGCAACCAAGATCGAAAAGCTGACGCGCGGCGAAAGCTACATCGGCAACATCCACAACGACAAGGTGTCGTCCTTCGTCAACGAACAGAAATTCTCCCCCACCGCCGATTATGACCGTCTGGCCGAAGTCGACGCCATCATCATGTGCGTGCCGACCCCGCTCAACAAAAACCGCGAGCCGGATATGACCTATATCGAGCGCACGGCAGAGGCGATTGCCCCGCGCCTGAAAAAAGGTCAGCTGGTCGTGCTTGAATCAACCACCTATCCCGGCACGACCGAAGATGTGGTGCGCCCGATCCTCGAGCGTGCCAGCGGTCTTGTGGCCGGTGTTGATTTCTTCCTCGCCTTCAGCCCCGAGCGCGAAGATCCCGGCAACGCGAAATATCACACCTCGATCATTCCCAAGGTGGTCGGCGGCCTGACGCCGGACTGCCTGGCGCTGGCCAAGGCGATGTACGACGGCTTTCTGGCCGCAACCGTTCCGGTATCGAGCGCTGCCACCGCCGAGGCGGTCAAGCTGACCGAAAACATCTTCCGCGCCGTCAACATCGCGCTGGTCAATGAACTCAAGATTGTCTACGACGCGATGGGTATCGACGTGTGGGAAGTTATTGATGCTGCCAAGACGAAACCGTTTGGCTATATGCCGTTTTATCCCGGCCCCGGCCTTGGCGGTCACTGCATTCCCATCGATCCGTTCTATCTGACATGGAAGGCGCGCGAACACGGCATCGCCACGCGCTTTATCGAACTTGCGGGCGAGATCAACGTCTCCATGCCGCGCTATGTGGTCAACCGTCTGGCCGAACAGCTTGACGTGCGCTTTGGCAAAGGCCTCAAGGATGCCGAGATTTTAATGATCGGTGTGGCTTACAAAAAGAACGTCGCGGACGAGCGCGAAAGCCCGGCCTTCACCATCATGGACATGCTGGAAAGCCGCAACGCACATGTGTCGTTCCACGATCCGTACGTGGAAAAAATTCCGCCCAAGCGCGAGCATGGCAATTATACGGGCCGCACCTCCGTCACGCTGACGCCTGAAACCATCGCGGCGGCTGATGCGGTGCTGATCGTGACCGATCACGACGGCATCGATTACGCCATGCTGGCCAAGCATGCGAAGCTGGTGGTCGATACGCGCAATGCGCTGTCGGGTATTTCTGATCGTCATAATATCGTCAAGGCGTAAGCGCACTGCACTTTAGGCGCAAACAGGCCCTTGTCAGCGCAGGGCCTGTGCCCCTAGACTGGGGCTGGAATATTATTGCTTTGTGCAACGGAGAGAAAAATGGCCATCAAGGGTGACAGAAACGTAGGCGCAAACGCGAAGCTGGCGCGCGCACGGCAACTCAACGCAATGGGCGCGATGAACCTCAAGCCGGGTGTCGGCTTCAGCGGATCGGCTGAACGCATCTATTCGACCCTGCTGGTGATCTTTCTGGCGGCCATCGCCGCATGGCGCCTGACCGACGGCGTGTTGAAGGCCGGCGGCGTCAAAAGCGGCGTGGCTGTCATCGACGAAATGGTGCTGGCGCCTGCACCCGTTTACATGGGTGATGCGCAAATCGACTGGGGCATTGCCATCGCCATCCGCGCGGTGTTGTTGCTGCTGGTTGCGGGCATCATCCCCGCGCTGAGCTGGATGTGGACGGAAATTCTCGACCGTCCGCTGATGAGCCCGTTTCGCGTCGTCTGGGCGATGACGCTGGTCGTGGCGGTGATCGCGCTGTTCATGGAGCCTGTTTTCGGCTCGATCATGAGCAACTTTATGATGCTGGCCAACTAATAACCATAATGTGTTTCTATAAACATGAGAAGGGGGTGGAAAAACCTTTACCCCCCGGACAGACTCGGCCATACTCGGTCGCCATAACAAAAAAACATAACGAGGCATCTTGCAGCGCGGCAAAACGCGCGGGGACTGTCTCTGGCGATGCTCTGAGAGTGTGAACGGCTTTGACTATCCCCTGCGGGCCCCACGATTGCATCTCGACGATTGCACATCACAGGCCCATCTTGTCACCAGTACCGCCCCAAACGGTACATCACGATGGAGATCACGTCCGATGTCTGCACCTGCACCCAAATCCACTCCCGCCACCACCGGCCGCAAAGTTGTTATCGCCGGTTATGTGCGCTCCCCCTTTACGCCTGCAGGCAAGGGCGACCTTAAAAACACGCGCGCCGATGAAATCACCGCACAGACCGTGCGCGGCCTGATCGAAAAGACCGGCGTCAATCCCGACCTCATCGACGACCTCAAGCTTGGTTGCGCCATGCCCGAGGGCGAGCAGGGCCTCAACCTTGCGCGCAACGTCGTGCTGCATGCAGAACTGCCCGAACATATCGGCGGCGTCACCATGAACCGCTTTTGCGGCTCGTCGATGCAGGCCGTGCATGACGCGGCGGGCGCGATTGCGATGGGCATGGCCGATGCAGTCATCTGCGCCGGTGTTGAAAGCATGAGCCGCGTGCCGATGGGCGGCTTTAACGTCTCCCCCAACCCTGACCTCTACCGCAAAAGCCCCGGTGCCTATATGGGCATGGGCGAAACGGCTGAAAACGTCGCGGCGAAATACAACGTGACCCGCGAAGAACAGGAAGCCTTTGCGCTGCGTTCGCAGTTCAAGGCCGCTGCCGCGAAAAAAGCCGGCAAGTTCGCCGCCGAAATCGTGCCCATCAAAACCGCCGCCGGCGTTGTCAAGGAAGACGGCTGCCCGCGTCCTGAAAGCACGGCCGAAGGCCTTGCCAAGCTCAAGCCTGCTTTCAAGGCTGATGGCACCGTGACTGCCGCAACGTCCTCGCCCGTTACCGACGGCGCGGCGGCAGTGCTGGTCTGCTCCGAAGAATTTGCCCTTGCGCACGGCCTGGCCATCATGGCCGAAGTCGCATCGTTTGCCGTGGCGGGTTGCGATCCCACCCTGATGGGCATGGGTCCGGTCGAGGCATCGAAAAAAGCGCTGGCCAAGGCCGGCCTTGAAGCCAGCGACATCGACATCGTCGAACTCAACGAGGCCTTTGGCAGCCAGGCGCTCGCCTGCATCAAAGAGCTAGGCCTGGACGAAAGCAAGGTCAACCTGCATGGCGGTGCCATCGCGCTTGGCCACCCGCTGGGTGCCACCGGTGCGCGCATCACCGGCAAGGCGGCGGCACTGCTGAAAGACGAAGGCAAGGATTACGCGCTGGTCACCCAGTGCATCGGCGGCGGGCAGGGTATCGCCACCGTGCTGAAAAAACCCGGCGCGCAACCCAAACGCTAATCGACGAACGCACAAGCAAGAAGGACGATTGTGATGACCATCAAAAAAGTAGCCGTGATCGGTGCAGGCGTGATGGGTGCGGGCATTGCCGCGCAACTCGCCAACGCAGGGCTTGAGGTTGAATTGCTCGACCGCGTCGATGAAAAGCGCTTTCCCAATGACAATGACGGTGTCGCCAAGGGTGCGATCGACGCGCTGTTGAAAAACAAGCCCGCCGCCTTCATGCACAAGCGCAATGCGAAGAAGATCCGTCCGGGCAACACGACGGACAACCTTGACCGCCTTAAGGATTGCGACCTGATTATCGAGGCCGTGTTCGAAGACCCCAAGGTGAAGTACGACATCTTCCAAAAGATCGACGCGCACCGCAAGGCGGGTTCCATCGTCGCGTCCAACACCTCGACCATTCCGCTCAAAAATCTGGTCGAAGGCCAAAGCGAACAATTCAAAAAAGATTTCGTCATCACCCACTTCTTCAACCCGCCGCGCTACATGCCGCTGCTGGAGCTGATTACTTCCAAAGACAACAGCCCCGAGCTGGTCGCGCAGGTTACCCGCTTCATGGACGAGAAAATGGGCAAGGGCGTTGTGGTCTGCAACGACACCCCGGGCTTCATCGCCAACCGCATCGGCACCTTCTGGATTCAGGCCGCCATCAACGGCGCGCATGACAAGGGCCTGAGCGTCGAGGAAGCCGACGCGCTGATCGGCAAGCCGATGGGCATTCCCAAAACCGGCATCTTCGGCCTTGTCGACCTTGTCGGTCTTGACCTGATGCCGAAAATTTCCGCCTCGCTGCTGTCCAAGTTGCCGGCCGAAGACGGCTATGTGAAGATCAACCGCGAATATCCGGTGATCTCGAAGATGATCGAAGACGGCTATACCGGCCGCAAAGGCAAGGGCGGTTTCTACCGCCTTGGCCCGAACAAGGAAAAAATCGCCGTTGACCTGACCACGGGTGCAGAGCGCCCTCAGATCAAGAAAGTCAAGCTGCCCGCCCTTGATGCCGCCGCCAAAGGTGGGCTGAAGGCGTTGCTTGATTCCAAAGACAAGGGCGGCGAATACGCCTGGTCGGTCTTCAGCCAGACGCTGGTTTATGCCGCCGAACACGCGCATACGGTGTCCGACAGCATCCTGTCGGTCGATACCGCGATGAAGCTTGGCTATAACTGGGAAGAAGGCCCCTTCGAGCTGGCTGACAAAGTGGGTGTCGACTACATCGTCAAGCGCCTTGAGGCCGAAGGCCGCGCCGTGCCGCAACTGCTCAAGACCGCAGCGGGCAAGACCTTCTACAAGGTTGAAAACGGTAAGCTTAACTACATGAAGCAGGACGGCGCCTACACGCCCGTTGTGCGCGCCGACGGCGTGCTGCTGCTCTCCGACATCAAGCTGGCGCAAAAGCCGGTCTATTCGGTCAAGAAAAAGCTGCATATCCCCGGTGCCAAGACCATCGACATGGGTGCCAACATCTGGGACATCGGCGACGGCGTGCTGTGCGTTGAATTTGATTCGACCATGAACATGCTCGACTTCACCTCGATGAAGGTGCTGAACAAAGCCTGCGACATGATTGAAAAATCAAACGGCAAGTACAAGGCGCTGGTCATTCATAACGAAGGCAAGAACTTCTCCACCGGCGCTAACCTGCCGCTGGCGGTGATTGCGCTCAAGCTGCGTCAGTACTGGCTGGTCAACAAGCTGGTCAAGAAAGGCCAGCAGACCATGAAGCGCCTGAAATACGCGCCCTTCCCCGTGGTGTCGGCCCCCTCGGGCATGGCACTGGGCGGCGGGTGCGAGGTGCTGATGCACTCCGCCCACGTACAGGCGCATGCCGAAACCTATCCCGGTCTGGTCGAGGTTGGCGTTGGCCTGCTGCCCGCATGGGGCGGCACGACCGAGCTGATCAGCCGGGCCACGCAAAACAAAAAACTGCCGCGCGGCCCGATGCCGCCGGTGGCGATGGCGTTTGAAACCATCTCGACCGCCAAGGTCGGTACCTCCGCACAGGAAGCGAAAGACATCATGATCCTGCGCGAAAGCGACGGCATCACCATGAACAAGCAACGCCTGCTGGCTGACGCCAAGCAAAAGGCGCTGGAACTCTCCCTTGACTACAAGCCGCCCGCGCCGGTGAACATGGAACTGCCCGGTGCATCCGGCGAGGCCGCGCTCAACCTTGCGGTTGACGGCTTCTACCTCAAGGGTGCGGTCACCAACTACGACGTCGTGGTGTCGAACAAGGTCGCCAAGGTACTGACCGGCGGCGATCAGGCCGGCCCCGGCATGATCGTCACGCAGGATTACCTGCGCGAGCTCGAGCGCAAGAACTTCATGGCGCTGGTGCATGACGGCCGCACGCTGAATCGCATCGTCAAAACGCTGCCCCCCAACAAGGGCCGCAAGCAATACGAAGCCGAGGAGCGCAAGGCCGCAACGCCTGCCCCGCAAGTGTTGCGCGACGATGCCGACAGGCCCGGCCTGTTCGCGCGCGTCTTTGGCGGCAGCTCGGCCAAAAAATCGTTTGGTCAGGCTTGCGCGAAAAACGACAATGCCGGTATCAGCCGCGACCCCAAGGCCAAAGTCAACTGGCCGCGTTTTGGCAAGTAAAAATGGCTGGCACGCGCTGCATGTGATGTCCGCGGACACCACATCGCAACCGCAGCCGGCGCAGAAAGGTCAATCATGACATCGACAATCCCGCATCAGGAACCGCAACTGCAACCCCCTGGTGCGGGATTGCCGTTTTTTCAGGGGCTGTTCCTGAAATACTGGCTTTATCCGCGCCTGATTAAAAAATACGACGGCAATGCCAGTGTTGATGCGATGGTGCGCGAAACCGCGCGCATCATTGAACTCGCCGGGCCGCTTGATGAAGATGCGTTTTTCACGCGCGTGCTGATCGACCCGCTGCCGGGTCTGGAAGACAGTTCGCGCTATTGGTCGGTTGCGATGGTGATGGAACACCTCATCATCTGCATGCGCCCGATGACGCAGATCGCGCAAACGCTCGCGGCGGGCAAAACCATGAACGCCAATACCTCCCCCGCCAACGTCAAGCCCAAGGGCGGGCGCACGTTGTCCAAAGAGCAATGGATCAAGCTGTTTGACGACGTCACCAACGAATGCGCGGGCCTGTTGCGCCAGATTGCCACGCGCGACGACGTTGCCCATCCCGCCAAAGACGCACCGCGCCTGGGCCATCCGTTCTTTGGCGATATTCATGCGCGCGGCTGGATCTGGGTCATGGGTGTGCATCCCACGACGCACCGCCGGCAAGTGCAGCGGATTATTCAAGGTCTAAATAACTGATAAAAATGGATAAATTCGCCTGTTGACAAAACCGGCGCAGCCTTTTATCCATATGCATCTCTTTTGAAAACAGATACCCGATTCCACTGTTTTCACGCGATGCGGATGTAGCTCAGGGGTAGAGCGTTACCTTGCCAAGGTAAATGTCGAGGGTTCAAATCCCTTCATCCGCTCCATTTTCTTCCCAAACTTCACCATCCCTTTACCTTGCCGTAATATAGTCAAATGACTGTATCACACGGAGGTTTTTCCATGCCCGCACGCAACGCTTACGAATTGCTCAAGGACCGCTTTGCGCAGATGAGCCATCTGGGCCATGCCGCCAGCATCCTCAATGTTGACGCGCAGGTGTCGAT
>JAEXMB010000048.1 GCA_023444705.1 Pseudomonadota bacterium
AGCCGCTGGGGCATCAACCGCACGGTGGGGCAAATCTATGCGCTGCTCTATGTCGCGGACCGCCCGCTCAACGCCGACGATATTTGCGACACACTGGGCTTTTCGCGCTCCAACGTCAGCATGGGCCTCAAGGAACTCGACAGTTGGAACCTTATCCGCCTGCGCCACCTGCCCAACGACCGCCGCGACCATTTCACTACCCCCGATGACATCTGGGAGATCGTGCGCACGCTGGTCGAACAACGTCGCAAGCGCGAGATCGAGCCAACGCTGACCATGCTGCGCGATACGCTGCTGGTCACCCCGCATTCGCCGCAGGAGCAATACGCGCAGGACAAAATGCGCGAGATGCACGACCTGATCGATATGCTGACCACCTGGTACACCGACATGCAGAAAATGGAAACCGAGCGGCTGGTGCAACTGCTTCGCATGGGCAGCAAGGTTTTCAAGCTCTATGACATGAAAGACAAGCTCATCGGCGGCAAACGCGCGCGCCACACAGAAGAAGACTGAATTTAAGGACAAGCCATGTTCGATACTATCGACCCCGTTATGCTCGCGCGCATCCAGTTCGCCGCAAACATCACCTTTCATATCCTTTTCCCCACCATCACCATCGCGCTGGGCTGGGTATTGCTGTTTTTCAAATGGCGCTTTAACCGCAGCGGTGACGACAAATGGATGGACGCCTATTTCTTCTGGACCAAGATTTTCGCGCTGTGCTTTGCCATCGGCGTGGTCAGCGGCATCACGATGTCGTTTCAGTTCGGCACCAACTGGCCGGGCTACATGGAAAAGGTCGGCAACATCGCCGGCCCCCTGCTGGCCTATGAAGTCCTGACGGCCTTTTTCCTCGAGGCGACCTTCCTTGGCGTCATGCTGTTCGGTTATCGCCGCGTGTCGAACTTCCTGCATTCGCTGGCGACCTTTCTGGTGGCGGGCGGCACCACGCTGTCGGCTTTCTGGATTCTGGTCCTCAACAGCTGGATGCAGACCCCCGCGGGATTTGAAATGATCGACGGCGTCGCCCATGCAACCAGCTGGAAGGAAATTGTCTTCAACCCCTCCATGCCTTATCGCATCATGCATATGCTGCTGGCCTCGGGCCTGACCGCCGCTTTTCTGGTGGCGGGCGTGTCGGCCTATCGCTGGCTGCGCGATGACCGCGGCCCCGCCGTACTGGCGGCCCTGCGCACCGGCGTGACGCTGGCGGCAATCCTGATCCCCATCCAGATTTTCGTCGGTGACCTGCACGGACTGAATACGCTTGAACACCAGCCGCAAAAGATCGCCGCGATGGAAGGCGTGTGGGAAACCACCGCAGGCGCGCCGCTGTTGCTGTTCGCCGTGCCTGACGAAAAGGCGCGCGAGAATAAATACGAAGTCGCCATCCCCAAGCTTGCAAGCCTGATCCTCACCCATGACCGCGAGGGCGAGATCAAGGGCCTGAACGAATACATTGGCGAACATCCGCCCGTGGCCGCGCTGTTTTTCAGCTTTCGCATTATGGTCGGCGTGGGTGTGCTGATGTTGCTGGTATCATGGGTTGCCGGCTGGCAGGTATGGCGCAACGCGGCACTGGCGCCGTGGATGGCGCGCGCGCTTGTCGCCATGACGTTTTCGGGGTGGATTGCCACCGTGGCCGGCTGGTACGTGACCGAAATTGGCCGCCAGCCCTATCTGGTCTATGGCGTATTGCGCACCGCCGATGCGGCGTCAAGCGTGCCCGCGCCCATGATCGGCCTGTCGCTGGGCGCATATCTTCTGGTTTACGCTGTCTTGCTGACGGCGTTCATCACCACTGTATTTTATATGGCGCGCAAGGCGAATATGCCCGTCCCCGCCAAAGCGATGACGCCTGTCCCCGGCACTGCCACCCCGCCCGCAGATAGCACCGTCAAACAAGAAGGAAAAGACGAATGACCGGTTTTGAAAGCTTCCTGCCGCTGATCTTTGCCGGCCTGATGGGGTTGTCGATGCTGATCTACGCCGTTCTTGACGGCTATGACCTTGGCGTTGGCATCTTGATGGCGCGCGCCGAAAGCGAGCAGCAAGACCGCATGATCGCCTCCATCGGTCCCTTCTGGGATGCCAATGAAACATGGCTGGTGCTGGGCGTGGGGCTCTTGCTGGTCGCCTTTCCGCTGGCGCATGGCATGATCCTGACGGCGCTTTACCTGCCCGTGGCCATCATGCTGATCGGGCTGATCATGCGCGGCGTGTCGTTTGACTTCCGCGCCAAGGCGCATACCAGCCACCGCCGGGCATGGAACCGCACCTTTATTGCCGGATCCGCACTGACCGCTTTCGCGCAGGGCGCGATGCTCGGCTCCTATATTCTGGGGTTCGAACGTTCGTGGGCGGCGCTTGGTTTTTCTGCACTGACCGGACTGTCGGTGATGGCGGGCTATGCGCTGATCGGTGCGTGCTGGCTTATCATGAAAACTGACGGCGCACTGCAACGCCGCGCCATCTATTGGGCGCAGCGCAGCCTGTGGCTGATGGCGGGCGGCATCGCGCTTGTCTCCGCCGTCACACCGCTGGTCAGCAGCCGCATCTTTGAAAAGTGGTTTTCATTCCCCAACATCGTCCTGCTGGCGCCGGTTCCTGTCATGACGGGGGCACTGGTGCTGTCGATGGCATGGCTGTTGCGCCAGCTGCCGCGCCCCAAGGACGCGCTGTGCTGGATGCCGTTTGCGATGACCGTCGCCATCTATATTTTATGTTTCCACGGGCTGGCCTATAGCTTCTATCCCTACATCGTGCCCGACCGCCTGCTGATCGAAGACGCCGCCAGCGCGCCCGAATCCCTGCTGATCATCTTTGCGGGTGCCGCAGTGGTTCTGCCGATGCTGATCGGCTACACCGTCTTTGCCTATAAAGTCTTTCATGGCAAGGCGACGGATCTGAAATATGATTAAATAAAACAATAGCTTACGTTGTACATTACAGAAACTGGCAGTGGATATTCCCACTATCCGTTCCCCTTTCACGTGTGCTATAAGCAGGGCATATTTCGCCCCGCTAAAACAAGGATAAACGTCCGTGAAAAAGACGATTTTCGTCACAGGCGGCGCCGGCTTTATCGGCAGCCACCTTGTGGAGTACCTTACCCGCACGACCCCGCATACCGTGGTCAACATCGATAAGCTGACCTATGCGGGCGCAGCTCCCACCATCGCCACAAGCGAAAATTACATCTTTGAAAAAGTCGATATTTGCGATGCCCCGCGCATCAATGCGCTCTTCAGTCAATATCAGCCCGACCTCATTATGCACCTTGCGGCCGAAAGCCACGTCGACCGCTCGATTTCAGGACCCGCGCCTTTCATTCAAAGCAATATCGTCGGCACCTTCGTCCTGCTTGATGCCGCGCGTACATACTGGAACGATCTGCCCGCAGACAAAAAATCTGCGTTTCGCTTTCACCACGTCTCCACCGATGAAGTCTACGGCGACCTCGGCCCGCAAGACCCCGCTTTTAGTGAGCAAACGCCCTACGCGCCAAGCTCCCCCTATTCCGCCAGCAAGGCCAGCTCCGACCATTTGGTCCGCGCATGGAACCGCACTTATGGTCTGCCCTGCGTAATAACGAACTGCTCCAACAACTACGGCCCGCGCCAGTACCCGGAAAAGCTGATCCCGACCATCATTTACAAAGCGCTGGAAGGCAAGCCCCTGCCCGTCTACGGCAACGGTCTACAAATTCGCGACTGGCTGTATGTAATCGACCATGTCGAAGCGCTGTGGTTGGTTGCCCAAAAAGGCGTTGATGGCGAGACCTACAATATCGGCGGCCTGAACGAGATGAAAAACATCGATGTGGTGAAAACCGTCTGCGCGTTACTGGAAGACATCCACCCGAACAAGCCAAAAGGCGTGAGCGCCTATCTGGACCTGATCACGCATGTAGCGGACCGCCCCGGCCATGACCAGCGTTACGCCATCAACTGCGACAAGATCAAGCAGGCGCTCGACTGGAATCCCCGTGAGGACTTCCAAAGCGGCATGCGCAAAACCGTTGAATGGTACGTTGCGCAATTTGCCGCACAGCGAAAGGCCATGACCGCATGAAAGGCATCGTTCTCGCCGGCGGGTCCGGCACACGCCTCTATCCCATCACACAGGGTGTTTCCAAGCAGCTGCTGCCGGTCTACGACAAGCCGATGATCTATTATCCGATTTCGGTGCTGATGCTTGCCGGTATCCGCGATATCTTGATCATCACCACGCCGGACGACATTGCGTCATATCAGCGCCTGCTTGGTGACGGAAAGCAATTTGGCATCAACCTTACCTATGTTATCCAGCCCAAACCGGCAGGACTGCCGCAAGCGTTTACGCTCGGCGCCAGTTTTATCGGCCACGACAGCGTTGCACTGGTGCTTGGCGACAACATTTTCTACGGGCAGGGCTTTCCCTCCTTCTTGCGTACCGCCGTCGAGCGCAAGGACGGCGCGACGATATTCGGCTACAAGGTATCAGACCCCGAAAGGTATGGTGTGGTCGAATTTGACAAAAATCGCCACATCCTTTCCATCGAAGAAAAACCCCGGCAGCCTAAGTCAAACTACGCGATTACCGGCCTTTACTTTTTCGATGCCGATGTTGTCGAGGTGGCGGCGACGCTCACCCCGTCGGTCCGCGGCGAACTAGAGATTGTCGACGTTCTTCGTCATTATCACGCGAAAAACAAGCTTAACCTCGAGTTCTTCGGCCGCGGCTTTGCCTGGCTCGCTACCGGCACGCATGACAGCCTGCTCGAAGCTGGCGGCTTCGTCGCGACCATCGAAAACCGTCAAGGCTTCAAGATCGCATGTCTGGAGGAAATCGGCTGGCGACTTGGCTGGCTGAGCGATGATGAACTGATCGCCCAAGCTGACCATTACAAGAACAGCTACGGCACGTACCTGCACTCTCTCCTGACAGAGAAAGCAAAAAATGACCGATAATCCGATCAACCTGCAAAAAATTGGCGATGCTCGCGGAACTTTGGTTGTCGCCGAATTCGGCAAGCACCTGCCCTTCGCAGTCAAGCGCTCATATTTCATCTACGGCACGCAACCCGACCACCCCCGCGGTTTTCATGCGCATAAATCGCTGGATCAAGTCTTCATTTGCATTCAAGGCGCTTGCGACCTTATCATTGAAGACGTCAGCGGCAAGCGCACTCTGCACCTGAATAACCCCGCACAGGCCGTCCATGTGGGCCCGATGGTCTGGCATGAAATGCACAACTTCACCACCGACTGCATTTTTCTCGCGCTGGCTTCAGATACATACGACGAAAACGACTATATCCGCGATTATAGAACATTTCAGATGCAGTTAAAATCATGAGCTATTTTATTCATGAACTAGCCGATGTTCAGAGCAAACACATAGGTCAAAGCACGACTATATGGCAGTTTGTAGTGATCCTTGAAAAGGCTCGCATCGGTGACAACGTCAATATATGTGCAAATTGTTTTATCGAGAATGATGTGGTCATAGGTAATAATGTTACAATTAAATCCGGCGTCCAGATATGGGATGGTACTTTTATTGAAGATGACGTTTTTATTGGCCCCAATGTCACACTTACTAACGATAAAACTCCACGGTCAAAGATGCGTCCGGAAGCATTTCACGGCCCACACATTAAAAAAGGCGCATCCATAGGTGCCAATGCTACAATTTTGCCAGGAGTGATAATAGGAGAGTATGCACTAGTAGGGGCAGGCGCCGTTGTAACAAAAGATGTCGCCCCCTATTCAACAGTGGTAGGAAATCCCGCAAAGCCCCAAAAAAAATGATCCCTTTTCTTGACCTTAAATTCATTAACCAGAATCATCGCCAAGCCCTTATAGATGCGGTAACGACTGTTATTGACAGCGGCTGGTATATTCGTGGCCAAGCCGTCCTTGCATTTGAAGATCAGTTTGCACGCTATTGCGGGACCAAGCATTGCATAGGCGTTGCAAACGGACTTGATGCCCTCATACTTATCATCCGGGCATACAAAGAACTAGGAAAACTCAAAGAGGGTGACGAGGTTATTGTTCCCGCCAATACATACATCGCGTCTATTCTAGCCATCACTGAAAATCACCTTGTACCTGTTTTAGCCGAGCCTGAACTGCATAGTTACAATATTGACCCGGCACAGGTGGAACACCTGATTACACCAAGAACACGCGCTATTTTACCAGTACATCTCTACGGCAGACTGGCCGACATGCAACGTTTAAACGAGATTGCAAAAACACATAACCTCCTTGTCATTGAAGATGCTGCGCAATCACAAGGAGCGCATATTAGCGGAAAAAAGGCTGGCAATTGGGGGGATGCGACCGGCTTTAGTTTTTACCCTGGAAAAAACCTTGGAGCCCTTGGGGATGCAGGTGCCGTCACAACGAATGATGATGAACTCGCGGCTGTCATCAGGGCTATCTCCAACTATGGCAGCCATAAAAAATACGAAAATATTTACCAAGGCTTAAATAGCCGTCTTGACGAAATTCAGGCAGCAATCCTTAGTGTAAAACTTACAGCCCTAGACGCAGAAACGGTGCAACGCCAGAAAATTGCGCGCTTCTATAGCAATACCATAAAAAACCCGGACGTCTATTTGCCTGAAGCCGAAATAGAAAGTGCCCACGTTTGGCATCTGTATGTTATTCGCAATCATAATCGTTTAGCACTGCAAGAATACCTTGCAGATAAAGGGATACAAACGATGATCCATTATCCAATCGCACCTCATCAGCAAAATGCTTTCAAGCCTTGGTCGGAAAAAAAACTTCCGTTGACTGAAAAAATCCATCGCGAAGTATTAAGCCTTCCGCTCTGGCCAGGCATGACGCAAGATCAGCAATTAGCCGTTGTTGAGGCTATAAATGCCTACTAATTATATAAAAAAAATTATCGCTAAATGTTATCAGCGAAGCCGCAAGTTCAAATTTCTCATGCTTTCTACATGTAAAAATGTGTCAGGCAAAGCAAAAATATCGCAGCCAGTTCTCTTTCACGGGTTAGGGAGCATCTCTTTTGGCCAAGATTGCAAGCTAGGATACAAATACAGCCCCGGCTTTTATGATGGTTCAATATATATTGAAGCACGCAATACGCAGTCTCGAATTATTTTCGGCAAAAAGTTGCGTATCAACAACAACTGCACTTTCATTTCTGAAGGAGACGGCATAGAAATTGGCGACAATACATTCATTGGTATGAATACAATAATCATGGACACCGATGGTCACCCCCTTGAGCATACAGAGCGCAATAAGCTCGCACCACCCAAGACATTTCCCGTGCGAGTGGGGTGTAATGTTTTTATCGGAGCGAATGTTACAATACTTAAAGGCGTGACAGTTGGGGATTGTGCAGTTATTGCAGCAGGTTCCGTCGTCACTAAAAATATACCTGCGCACACTGTACACGCAGGAAACCCGGCGCGCGCAATCAAATCGTTACAGCCATGAATTTAGCCTTAGTCTCAATTCTCATTCCCACCTACAATTCCCATAGGTTCATTGCTCAAACCCTAGATTCATGCCTGACACAGAAATATCAAAACATTGAAATTATTGTGGGGGATGATTGTTCCAAAGATGCAACGCTTGATATCATCAAGTCTTATCAACTTCATAACTTAAAAATTATCGCGTCGCCTCAAAACCAAGGGCTTACAAAAAATGTAAACAATCTTGTGCGTTCCTGCTTGGGAAAATATGTCATCATTTTGGGACACGATGATGTTCTTCCCCCTCACCATGTATCAACGATGGTTGAATATTTCAACGATCCGAACGTTGGACTCGTACATTGTAATGCGATGCAGATCGACGCTGAGGGAAAAAAAATAGGCTTTGTCGCCAAAGACAGCGAAAAAATTCGCAAGACAAAAAATCCCATGAAGTGGCTGTGCTTCAACAATTTCATCCAGAGTTGCGGGCTGATGTTTCGCAAACAGGCATTTCTTGACTTTGGCGGCTGGGATGAAAGCTTTTCTTACGACAGCGAATGGTACACCTATATCCGTTACGCAGAAAAATATCGTTTTGTTTACACCACAAAAACCTATAGCTACTACCGCGTTCACAACACCAATATTTCCAAGTACCTCCACACGGCAAAGCGCGCGGAATTTGAAGCCTATCGGGAGCGGTGCCGCGCCTTGGCAATGAGCAAGGCGGATTTGAACGGGTTAGACCGTGTCATGATCCGCTTTAAGGTTTGGCGCAAGACGTTGCGTCCCGCCATCCGCCGCCTCAAGACGATCTTTATAAAAAAAGATTAATTATCAATTGCTTAAAAACACGCAGACACCTCTTGCCTTTTTAAATTGTTACATTATAACATCTGTTACAGTCTAACAAACGAGTCGCCCTGATGGCTTTGCCCAAACCCGCAGTTTTGCAACGCATGCCTGCCGCTTCGATCAGTCCCCTGGTTGAGGAAGCGGGCGCGCGCGCACGTGCTGCGGGGCAGCGCTGGACACCGCAGCGTGCCACGGTTTATACCGCCCTGCTGTCGGCCAGCGGCGCTGTCGGCGCCTATGAGTTGATTGAACGCCTGGCCGCTCTGCACAATCTGCCGCTCAAGCCTGCCAGCCTGTATCGCACGCTCGACGATCTTCAGGCGCTTGGGCTTGTGGTCAAGATCGAAAGTCTCAACGCCTGGCGCGCCTGCCATCACCCGCATGCCGACCACCAGCATGTCTTTCTGGTCTGCGACGGTTGCGGTTTCACCGACGAGATCGCCGATCACGGCATCGCCCGCCAGCTGGCCGGCAGCGCATCACAGCGCGGCTTTCACACCAGCCGGCAGGTGCTTGAACTTCACGGCAACTGCCGCAACTGCGCTTCTTCGTGACCCACTTCCACTTCCACTTCCACTTCCACTACCACTCCCAACCGAAAAGGACCTGACCATGAACTTCAAAGACATTACCCCCGCCGCTTTCGCCTGCCACAGCAATAACTGCTGCCCTGCGGTGCTTGAAACAGAAACCAGCTACGTCATCATCGGCAAAAAACTGTCGGCTGATGCGCTGAAAGCGGTCGAAGGCCGCGTCGGCGATGACGAATACGTCATCGAAGTGCAAAAAGGCATGATCGACGGCCTGCGCTAAGACAATCAAAATCCCCCGCGCCGCATCTGGACGTGCCGGCGCGGGGGATTTTTCTTTTTTCGATTTCCGAGACTTTCCATGCCCGCCCTGAAAACCACGCTCAAGCCATCATTCAACCTGCGCAGCCTGTCGGCGCGCGGTCTCGGCCTTGCGATCGAACATCTGCCCTGCTGCATCCTGACCGTGGTTGCGGCCTCTATCGGCATTCCGTTTCTCAGCCACAACCCGTTGCTCGAGCTTGGCTTTGCCATTGGCGGGGCGGTGACCGGGGAATATATCGGGCACAAATATATCTTCAACAAGCATTGCGCGCATGGTGGCCACAGCCACGAAGGACGCAAAGACGTTGCCAAACGCTACGCCATCGCGCTGGCCATCGGCCTGACGACATGGGGGGCGCATCAGGCGCTGTTCCACAAGCACTCAGACGCGCACCATGATACATATCACGCGGCCGAAGCCGCGCATGCGCGCGAAGTGATTACGGGGCAACCGGCCATGCCCACAGCAGCACCGGCACACCGACCGCCACAACCATGATCGACAGCGGCAAGCCCACGCGCCAGTAATCGGTGAATTTGTAGCCGCCCGGTCCCATGACCAGCGTATTGGACTGGTGCCCGACCGGCGTGAGGAAGTCGCACGACGCCCCGATCGCCACCGCCATCAGGAACGGATCGACCGAATAGCCAGATTTGATCGCCAGACCCGCCGCAATCGGCCCCATCAACAGCACCGTGGCACCATTATTGAGGAACGGCGTGACGATCATCGTCGCCACCAGCACCAGCGTCAGCAACCACGGCGCGGTCAAATCACCACCAATGGTCGCAAGATAGGCGGCGATGACATCGGCCATGCCTGTTTTTTCCAATGCTTCGGTGACGGGTATCAACGCCCCCAGCAAAATCAGCACAGGGCCGTCGATGCTGCTGTAAATGTCGTCAAGCCGCACCACGCGTAACAGCGCCAGCGCCAGCACACCGCCAAGGAAAGCAATGGCCACAGGTACGACCTCGGCCATGACCAGCGCAACCGCGCAGATCATGACCAGTGCGGGAATATAGCGCGAACCGCGCAGGCCAAGCTGCAGGTTGCGCTGCGCCAGCGGCAGGCAGCCCATCGCCTCCAGCCGCTCGGGCATGGCGTCGATCTCGCCCTGCAAAACGACGATATCGCCTTCCTGAAAGCTCACTTCGCTGATGCGGCGGATGGCGCGATGGCTCGACGTCTGGCGCAGGGCCAGCAGGTTGACGCCAAAGCGCTGGCGCATGCCAAGCTGGCGCGGCGTGCGGCCGATCAGGTCCGATCCCGCGCGCACCACGGCTTCGACCACACCCACGCCTTCGGATGTCAGCGGAATGTCGATTTCATCCTTGTTGCCAAGCAACTCGGTCTTGGTTTTCTCGACCATGCTTTTGATCGTTTGCGGCTCGCCGCGCACGATCAGCAAATCGCCTTCGCGCACCACGCGGCGTCCCTGCGGCGCCGCTTCGCGCACATCACCACGGATCAGGCCGATGATCGAAAAGCTGCCCGGCACGTCCTGTTCGACCTGACGGAAGGTCGAACCGATCAGGGACGAGTCCTCGTTCACGCGCAGCTCGGCGATATAATCCTCGATCACGAACTGGTTTTCGGGCTGGGGTTTGCCACGGCGGTCCTTGGGCACCAGGCGCCAGCCGATGAAACACAGATACAGCAACCCAAAGACGCAGATCGCAAGGCCGACCGGCGCAAAATCGAACATCTGGTACGGTGCGTCAGCATAGCGCGCGCGGATGTCGGAGATCAGCAGGTTGGGCGGCGTGCCGATCAGGGTCGCAAGCCCCCCCAGCAGCGAGGAGAAAGCCAGCGGCATCAGCAAGTCCGACGGCGCACGACCCGAGGCGCGCGCCACCGCCAGCGCGATGGGCAGAAAGATCGCCAGCGCACCGACGTTGTTCATAAATGCGGAGATGGTCATGCACCCGCCGCACAGGGCCATCATCTGCAAAGACGGCCTTTCTGAAAAACGCGTCATAAATTTCAGCACATGTTCGATCGCGCCAGACCGCCCGATGGCACCACTGAGGACCAGCACGGCGGCCACAGTCACCACGACCGGATTGCTAAATCCGCTGAAGGCTTCCTTGGCGGGAACAATACCGATGATAACGGCCGCGAACAGCGACAGCATCGCGATGACGTCATAGCGCCATTTGTCCCAGATAAAGAGTACCACCGTCACGGCCAGAAGGAGCGAAACCTGCAGTTGAGGCGTTGTCAGGGGCAGCGACGAGAGGTCGAACATGGATAACCCTATGGTAAAAGATGCAGTCGGAGCGCAAACATACCAGCGCGTTTCAAAGTTCGCCAGCGCCATCACTTTTTTTACAGCTGGCGATTTTACAGAGAGCTTCACGCCACAACCTAAAGTAAAACATCTTTTGTTTGCATGCACTTAAATTAAAATGCTAAAGTAATTTGCGAAAAGGACGCTTATCTATGCCGCATACGCGCGCAGCAGAATTCATTGCCATCGACACCAGCGCGCAGACACTGCGTCTGCGCGGGGCGTGGACTGTGTTTGAGGCTGATGTTATCCGCGCTGTCCTGCGCAGGCACAAGAAAGACCTGCAAGGCATGGCCGCGACCTCGCCCGCGCTTCACGTCGACATGACAGACATCACCACCATCGATACCGTGGGCGCCTGGCTGATCCGCCATTATGTAGGGGCCGATGCCAGCCGCTGGACCATGACCGAGCGGCAGGAAAGGCTGCTGGCTTTTCTGCCTGCCACGCCGCCACGCCGTCCGCCCGCCGCGCAAGGGCACCCGCTGGCCCGCGCCGTGCAAAAAGTCGGCGCGCGCGCCAGCGATATCGCCCGCTTTCTTTTCGGCATCATCGCCTTTATGGGGATGGTGTTCTGCCGCCTGATGGCCAACCTTGTGCGCCCGGCCCAGCTGCGCCCCGCCGCCATCACCCGCCACATCTTTGAAACCGGCATCGCCGCTCTGCCCATCATCGGCCTGCTGGCCTTTCTGATGAGCATGGTGGTGTCCTATCAGGGCGCCATCCAGTTGCAGAAATTCGGCGCTGACATCTTCACCATCGACCTCACGGTCATTTCCATGCTGCGCGAGATGGCCCCGCTGGTCACAGCCATTATGGTGGCGGGCCGCTCGGGCAGCGCCTTCGCGGCAGAGATCGGGGTCATGCGCTTGCGCAAGGAAACCGACGCGCTCGAGGCGATGGGCCTTGACCCCGTCACGCTGCTGGTCATCCCCCGCCTGCTGGCGCTGATGCTTACCCTGCCCCTGCTGACGTTCTTTGCCGATATGGTCGGCCTTGGCGGCGGCGCAATCATGTCGTGGTCGCTGCTGGATATCGGCTTTGGCCAATACATCGACCGCGTGTCCGAAGTCGCCACGCCGATGATGTACATCGTCGGCATGATCAAGGCGCCGGTCTTCGCCTTTATTATTTCCGTCATCTGTACCTATCACGGCATGAACGTCACCGGATCGGCCGAAAGCGTGGGCAAGGTCACCACCATCGCGGTGGTGCAGTCGATTTTCATGGTCATCCTGGCCGATGCCGCCTTTTCCATTCTGTTTGCGGAGCTTGGCATATGACCGCAGGCAGGCAGGACAAGGGCGATACGCTGATCGAGGTTAAAAAGCTCGTCAACCGCTTTGGCGACAATACGGTGCATGATGGGCTGGACCTCACGCTGTATCGCGGCGAGATCCTTGGCATCATCGGCGGCTCGGGCTCGGGCAAATCGGTGTTGCTGCGCTCCATGCTGGGCCTGCACCACCCCACCGGCGGCGAAGTACTGGTCGAAGGACAGGACATCAACAAGATCAGCAAGGAAGACGCCGACAACATCGAAAAAACCTGGGGCGTTCTGTTTCAGGACGGCGCGCTGTTCTCCGGGCTGACGACGCTCGACAACGTCGCCTTTCCCTTGCGCGAATATACGCACCTTGACGACGCCGCGATCGAGGCGATCGCCCTGTTCAAGCTGCAGACCACCGGGCTTGCGCCGGAGGTTGCCGACCGCTACCCCGCCTCGCTGTCAGGCGGCATGGTCAAGCGCGCTGCCCTTGCGCGCGCACTGGCGCTTGACCCCAAGATCCTTTTCCTTGACGAGCCGACGGCGGGCCTTGACCCCCTTGCCGCTGCCGCCTTTGATGACCTGTTGCTGGAAATGCGCACCATCCTTGGGCTGACGGTTGTCATTATTACCCACGATCTCGACACGTTGGTGCGCGTTTGCGACCGCATAGCGATGATCGTCGACAAAAAAATCACCTGCGGCACTTTGGACGAGATGATGCAAAGCGACCATCCGCAAATCCACGAATATTTCCACGGGCCGCGCATGCACGCCGTGCGCGACACCCACAACAAACCGGCGGCCACGCCACAGGAACAGGTTTAACGTCATGGAAAAGAACGGCCCGTATTTTATTGTCGGACTCTTCGTCATGCTGGGGCTGATCGGCATGATCGGCTTTGCGCTGTGGCTGGGCGGTTCCATCGACACGCGCGATTACAAGCGCTATACCATCCATTTCCGCGACCCGGTCAATGGCCTCAAGGAAGGCGCCAGCGTGCAATACCGCGGCGTTGATGTGGGCAAAGTGACCTTCGTCGGCCTGTCAAAGGTCAAGCGCAATATCATCCGCGTCAATGTGCAGGTCGACCCTTCCGTCCCCGTGGGTGCGGGCACAGTGGCGCAACTTGAAGTCTTTGGCATTACCGGCCTTGTCTATATCAGCCTGTCGACCGACCCCAACGACGACGCCACGCCCCAGATTATCGAGGGCGAGGATTATCCCGTGATCGAAGGCCGCGGTACGCAGCTGTCCAAGTTGCTCAGCGACATCCCCAACATCACGCAAAAGATTTCCGACACGGCCGAGCGCGTCAACCGCGTTTTTGCCGACGAGAACATCGAACGCCTTGATGCTGCCATAGCCAATATCGAAAACCTCAGCCGCGATATGAACGGCCTGCTGAGCGAGCAAAACGTCGCCACCGCAACCGATACGCTCAAGCATACCGCAACGGCGATGCAAAACCTGTCTGCGCTGAGCGCACAATCGCAGGAACTGGTCGTCAAGCTCGGCCAGACTGCCGACAATATTGATGCTGCCGCCACCGCCCTGCGCGATGTCGTCAACACCAACAGCCCCCATGTCACGCGCTTTACGCAGGAAGGCCTGCGCGATATCGAGGCCACCAGCAAGGCCGCGCGCAAGATGGCCGATAAAATCCGCTCCACCGTCGACAAGATCGGCGATGACCCCGCACAGCTCCTTGCCCCGCGCGACAGCGGCGGCACGGTCATTCCGCACTAACCCCCCCGCGCACAAGGATTTCATGCCCATGACACGCGCTCTTCTCGCCCTTTTCCTTCTGGTCACGCTCAGCAGTTGCATCGGCCTGCCCAAACCGCAACCGCCCGCAACGGTTTACCAGCTGCAAGCCCCTGCGGCAGGCCTGATGGCCCAGCCCCCCGCGTTGCCTGCCGGTACGCGCCTTGAAATCTCCCTGCCGGGCGTTGCCGCCGGCCTTGACAAGGATCGCATTGCACTGGCGCTTGATGGCGGACGCAGGCTTGACTACTACGCGGGCGCCAAATGGCCCGCCCCCCTGCCCGAGGTCATTCAGGACGTCGCCATCGCCACCCTGCGCCAGAGCCTGCCTGGCCTGAGCGTGGACGACGAGGACAACACCACCGCCCCCACCCACCGCCTGCGCATGGATGTGCAAAGCTTCGCCCCCGTCTATGCAGGCAATGCCAATAGCCTGCCGCAGGTGCGCGTGGCGATACGCTTCGCCCTGGTGCGCCTGTCCGACAATGCAATCCTCAGCGACATCACACTGGGCGCCGACCAGCCCGTCAGCGCCAATACGCTGGGCGCGGTCACCGCCGCCCTTGAAAGCGGCCTGCACCGCGTTCTGACCGACGCCCTGCCGCGCCTTGCAACCCCGCTGGCCCCTGTGGGTAAAAAGAGTAGATAAGAAACAGGAATAAACATTCAAAAACAAAAACTTATCATGAACCGGACAGGCCTTTTACCCCCATCCTTTTCATGCTAAACAAAGACCACACCCGATATCCCCGCAACGCGCTCTGGCGTTGCACCTGACGAAAGAATTGGAAACAGTATGACGAAAGCGGTCATTCTTGCCGGTGGCCTTGGCACACGCCTTGCCGAAGAAACAGTCACCAAGCCCAAACCGATGGTCGAAATCGGCGGCAAGCCGATCCTGTGGCATCTGATGAAATTCTACGCCTCGCATGGCGTGCGCGAATTCATCATCTGCGCCGGCTATAAACAGGAATACATCAAGGCGTTTTTCGCCAATTACTACCTCAACGGCAGCGACACGACCTTTGACCTGTCTAATGGCAAGGTGCAAACGCATACCAACGAGGATTGCGACTGGAAAGTCAGCGTCATCAATACCGGCGACAACACCATGACCGGCGGCCGCCTCAAGCGTATCCGCGACTACGTCGGCGACGCGCCGTTTTTCATGACCTATGGCGACGGTCTCAGCGACGTTGACGTCACAGCAGAACTGGCATCGCATAAAAAATCGGGCTGCCTCGTCACGCTGGCGGCCGTGCTGTCGCCGCCGCGCTTTGGCGAGCTTGACATCGCTGACGGCAAGGTCACCAGCTTCATGGAAAAAATGATCCAGTCGCGGCGCCGTATCAACGGCGGCTTTATGGTGGTCGATCCCAAGGCCCTCGACTACGTCGAAGGCGACCATATCATGTGGGAACATGCCCCCATGCGCGCACTGGCCAGCGAAGGCAAGGTGCATGCGTTCGAACATGACGGCTTTTGGCAGTGCATGGACAATATCCGCGAGAAAGAACTCCTCGAAGAACTTTGGGCCAGCGGCAAGGCCCCGTGGAAGACATGGTCATGAGCAAAGTCACTCTGTCCCCCGCCTTCTGGCACGGCAAGAAGGTCTTCGTCACCGGTCATACGGGCTTTAAAGGGTCGTGGCTGACGGAAATCCTGCTTACGCTCGGCGCCGACGTCACCGGATATGCCCTGGCGCCGCCGACCACGCCCAACCACTTCGACCTGCTCAACCTTGGCACGCGCATGAGCGTACACCATGTCGCCGACATCCGCGACCTTGATGCGCTGACCCAGGCGATCGTCACGGCGCAGCCCGACATCATCCTGCATCTGGCCGCACAGCCCATCGTACGCCTGTCATATGACGAGCCGGTTGAAACCTTCGACATCAACGTCATGGGTACGGTCAATCTGCTGCAAGCCGCGCGCAAGGCGGAAAATACCCGCGCCTGCGTTGTTGTCACCAGCGACAAGTGCTATCTCAACGAAGACACCGGCAAGATGTTCGACGAGAACGACAAGCTTGGCGGCGCAGACCCCTATAGTGCGAGCAAAGCGGCGGCAGAAATCGTCGCCTATGCCTATAATGCCAGCTATTTCAAAAAAACACAGTTGCGCATGGCCACCGTACGTGCCGGAAACGTGATCGGCGGTGGCGACTGGGCCGCCGACAGGCTGATCCCAGACGTGGCGCGCGCCGCAGCCAATGGCACCTCCGTCCACATCCGCAGCCCGCACGCTACCCGCCCCTGGCAGCATGTGCTGGAACCCCTGCGCGGCTATCTGCTGCTGGCCGAAAAGCTTTATCAGGGCGATGGCGAATACCGCGAAGGCTGGAACTTCGGCCCGCTGCCCGAAGATATCCAAAGCGTCAGTGTCGTGTTGACCTCCCTTAAAGAATACTTGCCATTCGACCTGCAGCTCGACACCGCACCGCAACCACACGAAGCACAGCGCCTTGGCCTTGACGTCCGCAAAGCCGCCGAGCGTCTGGGCTGGTCGCCGCAACTCACATTGAAAGACGCCATCCGCATGACCGGCGCATGGTACAAGGCTCATATCGACGGGCAGGATATGCCCGCCCTCAGCCGTCAGCAAATCAAGGAGTATTTCAACCTATGAAGATCACCCCGACCAAGATCGCAGGTGTTATGCTTGCCGAAACCGAGCGCTTTGACGACGAGCGCGGCACCTTCATGCGCATTTATTGCAACGAAACGCTCAATACTGCGGGGCTGTCGCACCACGCGCCCATGCAGATCAATTTTTCTGTCACGCACAAGCGCGGCGCGTTGCGCGGCATGCACTACCAGACTGAAAAAGGCCTTGAAGGCAAGATCGTCCGCTGCCTGCACGGACGCATCCTTGACGTGATTGTTGACGTGCGCAAAGGCTCGCCCACGTTCCTGCAACATGTCGCCGTACAGCTGAGCGACGACAACATGGCGGTCATCATCCCCCCCGGTTGCGCCCACGGCTTTCAGCTGCTGACCGACAAGTGCGAAATGGTTTATACGCACAGCTCGATCTATGCGCCCGATCATCAGGCGGGCATCCGTTATGACGACCCGCGTCTGGGTATCAAGTGGCCCATGCCCGTTACCGTTATCTCCGAACGCGACAGCACCCTGCCGCTACTGTCCGCAGACTTCCAAGGGGTCGGCAATGCACTGTAGATTTTGTAATCACGCGCTGTCGCATGTTTTTGCCGATCTTGGCAACGCACCGCCGTCAAATTCCTACCTGACGGCGCAGGGCCTGCAGGATATGGAGGCTTATTATCCGCTCAAGATCTGGACCTGCGATAAATGCTTTTTGACGCAGATCGACGAGTTCAAAAGCCATGCCGATATTTTCTCGGCCGATTATGCCTATTTCTCGTCGTTTTCAAGCTCGTGGCTGGCACACGCCAAGGCCTATGTCGAAAAGATGGCCAGCCGCTTCAATCTTGACAGTAAATCAATGGTGGTCGAGGTCGCATCGAATGACGGCTACTTGTTGCAATACGTCAAGGAGAAAGGCATTCCTTGCCTCGGCGTAGAACCGACCGCCAGCACCGCCGCCGCCGCGCGCGACAAGGGCATTGACAGCCGCGAGGTCTTTTTCGGGCGTGAAAGTGCCGAAAAGCTCCGAGCCGAAGGCTTCGCCGCCGACCAGATGGCCGCCAACAACGTTCTGGCGCACGTCCCCGATATCCGTGACTTTGTGGCAGGTTTCAAAACATTGCTCAAGCCGCAGGGCGTGGCCACGTTTGAGTTCCCCCATTTGCTGCAACTGGTGCTGCACAACCAGTTCGACACCATCTATCACGAGCATTTCTCGTACCTGTCGCTGCTGACGGTTGAAAAAATCTTCGCCCAGGCAGGCTTGCGCGTTTTCGACGTCGAAGAACTGCCCACACATGGCGGATCGCTGCGCGTTTACGCCTGCCATGCGGATGCCGCACACACAACGGAACCCGCAGTCGCAACCCTTCTTGCCAAGGAAAAACAGCACGGCATGGACGGCATCGCCTTCTATCAGGGCTTTCAGAAGAAGATCGACGATCTGCGTCTGCAATTCCTGTCTTTCCTTGTCGATGCGCGCAAAGCCGGAAAATCCGTTGCCGCCTATGGGGCTGCAGCCAAGGGCAATACATTGCTCAACTACTGCGGCGTCAAGCAGGGTATGATCGATTTCGTGTGCGACCTGTCGCCGCACAAACAAGGCAAATTCCTGCCCGGGAGCCATATTCCCGTCATGGTGCCGGCAGATCTCGACAAAGCCAGGCCGGATTACATCATCATCCTGCCGTGGAATATCAGGGCCGAAGTGGTCAAACAACTCGATCACTGCCGCGGCTGGGGCGCGAAATTCGTCGTCGCCGTACCCGGGCTGGAGGTTTTCTGATGCCGCTGGAATTCGATCCGCTTGCGCGTATTTCCCCCCTCGCCGACATCGAAGAAAGCGTGCGCGGCACAATCTACCGTGTAGGGGCGCACAGCATGATCGACAGCTTCGTCAAACTTAAGCCCGTCGGTGGCAATGGCGACATTATCATTGGCGAGCGCACAATGATCAACTCCGGCTGCGTGCTTTATAGTGGTAACGGCATCGTCATGGGCAATAACGTGGCGGTAGCCGCCAATTGCGTCTTTGCCCCCGTCAATCACGCCTATGCTGATAAAAACAAGCTGATCGCGGAACAACGCTTTCTGCCCAGCAAAGGCGGCATCGTTATCGAAGACGATGTCTGGATCGGAGCCAGTTGCGTCATTCTTGACGGCGCCGTCCTGCGCCGCGGCTGCGTGATCGGCGCCATGTCGCTGGTGCGTGGCGAGGTCGAACCCTATAGCATCAACGCCGGCAACCCCCTTGTAAAAAAGGGCATGCGCCAGTGAGCATCTTTACCGTCTTTGGCGGCAGTGGATTTATCGGCAGGAACCTTGTCGAAGCCCTGCGCCGTGATGGCCATGACGTCACCGCCATCGGGCGCGACATCGACTTTTCCTCCAGACGCCATCTGGGGCGCGTCATCTATGCCGCAGGCGCTACCGGCGGGGCCGCCACCTGCCCTATCGCCATGCTTGATGTGCATGCGACGCTGCTTGAAAAAGTGATCCATCACTTTGATTTTGATTCATTTGTCTATCTGTCATCGACACGTGTTTACGGCCTTGAAGGGCAATCGCCGTCCACGCACGAGGACAGCCGTTTGTCTTGCTCGGCAGATGCCGCTGACTGGTTCGCGCTGACCAAACTCTGTGGCGAGTCCCTGTGCGTGAACAGCAAGAAACCCGGCGTTTCGGTCGCGCGCCTGGCCAACATCTATGGCGCTGATCAGCATCCCAGCACGTTTCTTGCCGCAGTCCGGCGCGATTGTCTTGAACGCGGCGGCACCACCATCAACGAAACACCCGCGTCATGTAAAGACTATCTAAGCATCGATGATGCGGTGCGCTACCTCTGTGGCCTTGCCGCCAGCGGTACCGGGGGCATCTATAACATCGCCAGCGGCACAACTTTCAGCCACCAGCAACTGGCGCAGGACCTGACAATGCTTGGCTTCAAGATCGATTTTACCCCCCAAGCTTTGCAGCGCCGCTTTCCGCCCGTGGATGTCGCCAAGATAAGCCACCTGTTCGGCCCGCCCCTGCGCAACCTGCGCTCTGATTTACCTGTTATCTTTCAAAGCCACTATAATTAATATTAAAGTAAAAAAAACTCTCACTATTTGCTATAGATTATCGATATAAGATCTATAATGTAAAATTCAGTGCCTTTAGCCATGCAAGAACAAAGCATTCTCGTAATTAAACTCGGCGCCTTTGGCGACTTCTGCCTTGCACTTGGCAGGTTCGAGCGTATTCGCAGGCATCACCCTGATGCACACATTACATTAATGACGACTGCCCCCTTCAAAGACATGGCTCTAAAAAGCCCCTATTTTGATGATGTTCGTACAATCGCGCGCTGGAGTACTTTCGCTTTCGGCCCTTGGATACGCTATTTGCGCAGTGTATGGCGCGCACCTTATGATGTCGTCTACGACCTGCAAAGCAATGACCGCACACGCATCCTGCGCACACTGTCTCCGCCATCAATGCGCCGGGGATGGCTTGACATTCGTAAAGCCACTGATACAGATGCACCCGCAGAACTTTCTGGCCTGCTTTATGCAGGCCCACCCGAAGATTTTTCATGGCTGACACGAGATGCTACTGTTTCCCTTCCAGCAAGTGCCTACGTCCTCCTTGTCCCCGGCAGCGCACCGCAACACCCGGCCAAGCGCTGGCCGGCGACGCATTATGCCGGGCTGGCGCAACGGCTGGTCGCACACGGATTGACGCCTGTACTGCTGGGCACAGCTGCAGAAGCACAGGCAACGGCGGTGATCGCACATGCCTGCCCACAGGCGATTGACCTCACCGCCCGCACTGACTTTGCCGATATCGCAGCTCTCGCCCAGCATGCCGTGGCCGCCGTCGGCAACGATACGGGGCCGATGCATCTGATCTCGCTCTGCGGTTGCCCTGTTGTATCGCTGTTCTCGTGCGCGTCCGACCCGGCGAAATCAGCACCGCGTGGTAAAACCGTCAAGGTTTTGCGCGCCGATGATCTGGCCGATGTCAGCGTCGATGCTGTTGATGCCGCCGTGCAGGATATCGCGAAAGCTTAATCTTTAGCGCCGGCGATCGGCGCCAGTCTGGGCTGTCCGGGCAGCGGGATATATTCCGCTTCGTCGCCTGTCACCTCGGCGAAGGTGCGCGCCTGCCAGCGCTCCGCCGCATCGCTGATCTTGTCGCGGCGCGAGGAGACGAAATTCCACCAGATATAGCGCGGCCCATCCATAACGGCGCCGCCCAATACCATCAAGCGCACGGGCGACAGGGCCTTGATCGTCGCGCTCTTGCCCGGTGCCAGCACCAGCATCTGGTGCGGCGCATAAGCCGTACCGCCGATTTCGATTTCGCCCGACAGCACATAGATCGCACGTTCCTCGACCTCTTTGGGCACCGGCAATTGCGCGCCTGCCTGCAAGACGACATCGGCATAGAGCGTGTCCCACTGCGTCTGTACGGGGGATGACAGGCCATAATGCCCCTGCCCCATGACAAGACGCAGCAAAATCCCCTCACTGTCCATGACAGGCAGCGCCGCTTTGCCGTGATGAATGAAAGCTGCAGGCTTATCCTCGTCGGCATAGGGCTGAGCAACCCAGCTTTGCACGCCGGCAAGACGGTGGGGATGCGCGCGCTCGGCCGTCCCCGTGCGTTCGCTATGGGCGATACCACTACCCGCATGCATCAGATTGACGTCGCCCGGGGTAATGGTCTGAAACGTCCCCAGAGAGTCGCGGTGATCCATGGCGCCGTCGAACAGATAAGTCACCGTCGACAGTCCGATATGCGGATGCGGCCGCACGTCCACGCCCTGCCCGCTGAGAAACTCGCCGGGGCCCATTTCATCCCAGAAGATAAACGGACCAACCATGCGCTTGTCACGAAAAGGGAGTGCGCGCAAAACCTCGAACCCGCCGATGTCGCTGGCACGGGGAATAATCGTCATTTCCACGGCGGCGTTGCCGGGCAGCATGGTCATGGCGCGTCCTCCGCTTTTGTCTCAGCGATCTTCCAGCAAGGCGATGGCCTGTTCGACCAGCACATTCACCTGACCGGACCAGCCGGATGCCGTGACTTTCTCAAGCCCCGCGATATCAAGTGCCGGCTGGCGCGCCGCCCCCTTGCCGATCGTCTGCCAGCTGACCACCAGCCCCGATACGTGTTGCGCGCTTTGCCTGGCGCGGTCAATCTGCCACTCCTGCGCGCTGGCGCGCGGACGGGCGGTAAGGGAAGCATCCTGTTTTCTGGCAGTTACGGACATAGTGGCTCTCCTGTCTGGTAGCGACCGCACAGGACACACCCCGGGCCGGTCTGGCTATACGCATGGCAGGCCATGCGAAACGATAAAATCTTGTCTTGGAAAAAGGAAACCCGATGGGCGGGTCAGGCAGTCTTGCGGCGGGTGATCAACGCATTCGAAGATGCGAAAGACTGACGACAGCGCCGCGCCCGTTCACACAATGAACGGGGCACATCGAAGGGCAATGCTGAAAATACGTCGTCTGCATGTTTAAAAGCGTAGGTGAGAATCATCAGCCTGTCAAACGTGAACAGCGGCAGGATGAAATTTAATTGCACATCCCGCCGCACACAAAACCGCGCCCGCGCGTCAAGAAAAAACCATTTATTTTCAATAGGCATAGCGACCGTCACGCACAGCAACCCCACGCCTGTGCTAGACTATATAAATAGGCAGGCTGTCTTAACAAAAATTTAGTCATATTTGATTAAAATATAATCATTCTACTATTGTGTAGAAGTGTGTTCAGGGGTGAACATCATGGTCCGCAACATCGCTTTGAGCGCCCTCGTATGGTGCGCGCTGGTTTTGTCAGCGGCACCCGTTTTTGCGGCTGAAGATATCGAGCATTACAGCGGCACATCCCCCTATAACATCGATGAATATTCGCGCGCGGGCACCAGCATCGCGCTGACCTTTACCGGCCCCAACAACGGCAATGCCACGGCGGTCCTGAATTGCGGCGGCCCTTCCACCACGCAGTGGACGCCGGTTGAAGTCAGCGGCGTGTGCTACAATCAAGATTTCTGCTACAAAGTCCCCACCGACAGCGTCGACACCATCAAGGAAACCACGCTTGCCGGCAAGACCATCACCGGCCAGACCATTGTCCCCGATACCGAGGGCAAGGTCACCGAACTGTGCTACAACGTCACCAAGCTCGCGGAACTGTCGGATGTCAGCGCCAATACCTATTCGAAATGCGTTGGCTCCGCCGTCAAGAAGATGAAGGGCGCGGACGGCTCTGACGTCAAGCGTCACTGCATCCACAACTATGTGGGTTCTGATGATGGCATTGTCGGCGTTGATACAGATCCCGATAAAAACGATGATATGTTCCGCATCAAAGGCAGCGGTGTTGCCGCCTTCTTGGAATACGTCGACCGCGGCAGCGAACTCGACAACCGTCGCATGAACTGGTTCGAGCGCAGTGGCGGGGGTGAAGCCATCATGATGCCGACAGGCCCGCACAGCGGCCCCAGCCAGTACAAGGATTATGACCGCTTCCTCGCCCGCGCGCCCGGTGGCATCAAAATCGAACCCGGCTGCTATCCCGCCAATATCACCATGTGCAGTGGCAGCGCGCCGCCGCCCGTCGCCCCGCCCGCACCGGGCATTTGTGGTGCCGCTAACGGCAAAAAATTCGCCAAGATCGACGACATTCCTTCGGGCAACCGCTGCTATCTTGGCGACGCCACAGCGATTGCCGAAAATGACGACAGTTTCACGTGGTCGTGCCTTGGCACACCGCATAGCGAGCCTGCCGATCATTGCAGCGCCGCCAAGCAAACCGACACGCCGATCGTCACCGATGATCCGCCGCCCCCCGGCGAAACCGATCCGCCGACAACGACCTGCTTCTTTCAGGTTTCCGGCACGCTGATCAGCGATGTGTCCGATGAATCCAACTGGTCGCAAATCGGCAAGACCGACAAATACAGCAACCTTGTAGGGGCTGGTGAATATCCCAAGGCCGATCCCTTTGCCCGCGCTGATGCCAGCTCTTTTGACGGCATCGCGCTTGGCAGGGACACGCGCGTGATTATCTATTCCGGCGCCAACTTTACCGGCAGCGTGCTGTTTGACGGCCACGGCCCGCTGATCCTCAACAACAATTACTACGGCCTGCCTGATACATGGATGACGGCCACCCTGCCCGGCGAATTCAACGAGCTGTTCCCGCCCAGCGCGCGCAAATGGAGCGACGGCGGCCAGGATATGTGGACATGGGGCGGCGATTCAGGCGAGCGTGCCTTTGCCGAAGGCCGGATCGACTTCCTCAACGTCAAGCTCGACACACCGACAACCAGTGTGAAGGTCACATGCGATTAGAAAAAATGAAATCGCCTTCTGCAGCAACAAGCGGGCACGTTCGCCAGCGCGGCTTTACGCTGATCGAACTGACGATCGCGTTGACAATCACCGGCATCATCATGGCGGGCCTGTTTGGCGCGATGAAGCAAAACGGCGAGGTGCGCAACGCGCGCATGTCGGCAACGTTTGACACTCTTTTGCTCGGCATGGCCGAATTCTACCGCATCTACGGCTATTACCCCTGCCCGGCCAACCCAACGCTCAAGCAGGGCGATGCGAACTATGGCCAGCCCAATGTCGATGGCACGGGCGCATGCCTGCCCGCCAATCCTTCTTTTACAACGGTCGGTGAAGGTGGCGGCACCGTCATTATCGGCGCCGTGCCGACGCGCGCGCTCAACCGCGCCCTTGGGTGCGAACATATGGATGAAGACGAACTGGCTGCCATGCCCGACAACTTGCGCCAGGTTTTTCAAAACGGCCTGAATACCGCGCGTCAGGTATTCTTTGGCAGCGCAACCCAGTATGACGACTACTCCAAGTTCAACGACGATCTCAAGGGCACGAACTATACCGAAACCAGCCGCAAATGCGTGCCGGACAGCCTGATGGCCGATGTCTATCAAAACAAGATCACCTATGCAGTCAACCTTGATGCCACGCGTCTGCAAGTAGAGCGGCCCGATGGCAATATCGTCGTGGTCAACCGCTTCAACCAGCCTGTCACCAAAGATAAGCTTAATTTCGTTCTGGTCAGCCACGGCAAGGACGGCAAAGGCGCCTATCCGGCCAATGGATCGACCACCCCCTTTGCCTGCGGCGGCGGTGGATCGCTTGATGATGAAAACTGCAATAACAATGCGCGTTTCCGTGCCATGCCGATCTCGCCCATGCCGGACCGCTATGCCGCCAATAACTATGATGACCGCATCGAATACTCGCTGACCGGCTATCTGCGCGAACGCGATATGTGGCGCTGGGCCGAGGGCAGCAGCGTCAATAGCCGCAACCTCGTTTTTGAAGGCAAGCCCGGCCAGCCCCTGACAATCGGCATTCCGCAAACGGCCCCGCCTGCGGACGAAAAAATCGGCGTCTATGGCGGCAACATGCAGGTCGACGGCAATATGGTCGCCAAGGGTGCGCTGGCTGCCCCCATTTCCGACATCGTCGCCGACCAGACGGTCAAGGCCAACCAGAACATCGTTGTCGATAATGATGATGGCACGTCCGCCACTGCCGTCGCGCCGAAATTCTGTTATGATCCACCCCTGACATCAGCATGCTCCGGCCCCTAGGTGTTGAACGCCATGAAACATACCCGGCATAATCGCGGTTTCTCGCTGATCGAACTGGCACTGGTCCTGACACTGGTCGGCCTGGTGCTGGGCGTTTTCCTGCAGGCCTACAAGATCTATCAACAAGAGCGCAAAGCCGTCTATGACCGCACAGTGCAGGAAAAAATCACGCGCAGTATGGCGACATACCTTCAGGTCAATGGCCGCTTGCCCTGTCCGGCGCGGTCAGATGGTGTCTATGCCAACAACGACTTTGGCCGCGCACAGAATTGCAGCGGCAGCACGCCCATCGCCATCGGCGCAGTACCCGTTGTTGACCTCAATCTGCCCTTCGAAATGATGGCAGACGCCTACGGCAACAAAATGACCTATGCGGTTACCACTGCCCGCACAGATGCCGCCCTTTATCCCAACGCCACCGACGCCGTCATTATCAGGCATGATGATGGCGCCACGAAAACCGTCCCCTTTGTCATCGTCAGTCACGGCGTTGACGGCAAGGGCGCCTATGGTCTCAACAGCACGGTCGCCGCCATCCCCTGCGGCAGCAGCGCGAAAGATTCAGAGAACTGCAACGACGATACCGTTTTTGCCGATAACCAGTTTTCAAATACCCTCAGCATCAATAGCGCAGACCGTTACGACGACTCGCTCACCTATAGCCTTGCGCAAAAAGAAACTACGCTCTGGCTGATCTCGCCCAGTGCCACCGGCGTCAATATCGCCAACCGCAATACCGGCAACGTCGGGGTGGGCATCGACACACCGGAAGAAAAACTTCACGTCCGCGATGGAAACCTCCATGTCAGCTCGGCCGGCACAGGCTCCACAGGGAACATTGTCATCAACGGACAGCTCAAGGCCGATACGGGGTCACTGATCGAAGCGACCGATGTGGAGGCCGGAACAACCATCTACGTCAAGGAACGCGCGCGCGCCGGCAATAAAATGGTCGCAAAGCGCTACTGCGTCGACATTGCTGTTGAGGATTGCAACTGATGACCTGCCGCCCTTCACGACAATCCGGCTTCTCCCTCGTCGAAATGGGCGTATGCCTTATTATTATGTCGGTTCTTCTTGTCGGCGGGATGGCACTCTACAAAAGCTACAAGCGTGACCGTGAAGTCGTCAATGAACAAGTCTCGCGCGAGCGTATCGTCTCGGCACTTGCTGAATTCGTGCAAAAATACGACCGTTTCCCCTGCCCGGCCGCCGCAAACCTCACACCTGACAGTCCTGACTTTGGCAAAGAGCCATCCGGCTGCTCTTCGGGGAGCGCCTCTCCCACCTCTGTGCTGACAGGCATGGTTCCCGTTTACGCGCTCAATCTGCCCTTCCAGCGCGCCACAGATATCTATAACCGCAAGATCACCTATGCCGTGACCGAGTCACTGACAAAGCTCAACGGTCTCAGCAATAATGCCGCTATCCGCGTGACCAGCAACAATGGCGAAGTCCGCAACGCCCAGTTTGTCATTGTCAATCATGGCCCCGACGGCAAGGGCGCGATATCCCTGCTCTCAAGCGCACCCGGCCTGCCCTGCAGCGGCCCGGCGCCGGATGTTGAAAACTGCGACGGCGACCGCGACTTCAATGACTTCCAGTTTTCAAGCCAGCGCGACCCGCTGCATGCCAACCATTACGATGACCACATTTCCTACAACCTTGCGACCAAGGAAACCAGCTTGTGGGTTATGGCTCCCGCTGCCACCGGCATGCGGATCAGCAACAAGAACAACGCCAATGTCGGCATCGGCAAAACCGTACCCAGCGAAAAATTGCATGTCAGCGGCGGCGTCAAGGTCGATTCAGGCAGTAACGAAGTCGAGGTCACCGCAACCGGAAAGATCACGACCGGCGTCGTGGCAGGAGACGCTGGATCGGGCGAGATCTACAGCGAAAAGCAGATCGAGGCCGGAACAACAATGCAGGGTGAGAAAATCCGCGCCAACGTGTTCTCTTACGAAACCTCGCCGTAAAGAGCCTGCACACCCAAACAAAAAAAGCCCCCGTATGGGGGCTTTTAATTTGGTTGCGGGGGCAGGATTTGAACCTGCGGCCTTCAGGTTATGAGCCTGACGAGCTACCGGGCTGCTCCACCCCGCGTCATTCGGTCTGACAGATATACGCCTTTGGCCTGTGTGCGTCAACCCCTGCAAAACCCTTATTTTGCAGGCTTTTTTGCGCCGCGCGCCACCGGTACTGTCGAATCGCCTGCGTGTTTGAGGGGCAGCGCAAGATAAGCGGCAAGCTGCTGTGGCATTGGTGGCGGCACGCAGCCGAGCTGGCGGTCCTCTTCATCAGCGCGCAGCCATGCGAGCGCTGCAGGAGGAAACGGTAGCGCGCCTTGCGGCGGCTGCAACGCCTTATCTGCATCCTTGATAAAATAACGCAATACCTTGTATTGCCCCTGTTGCACCAGCACAGGCGTTACGCCATCGATCACAAGCGCAGGATGATCAGACAGCGAGGGCCGCTTGGCAGGTACAGCCAGCAACACTTTTGCAAGCTGACGCCCTTGCGGCGTATCGTCGCGCGTAATGACCGCATAGTCACCGCCGCGATACGGCGCCACCTTGAAATAGGGGTTATCCGCAATCGCCATAGGCTTGCCGCCCGCCATGAAGTCCCCGCCCTTGCCGTCGCGGCGGATCGACAGCGTCAGGCAGGTATCCGCACCTGTGATCACCTCGCCCGCAGCGCCGAGGTTCACATACAAGCCCTCGCCTGCCGGATAGTCCTTGAGCATTTCGGGGAAAAGCGTTTCAGCGGCTTTTCTGAGCGCATTAAAGGCTTGCTCCACGCGTGCCTGATAGTCAGCGAGCGCGCTTTCATGCTGGCGGACAAGTGCAAGTGCATGGCCGGCCGCGATAAAATCAGTTTCTGCGGGCAAATGCGGGCTGGCCGCTTTGACAAACGACAGCGATACAGGGCGCGCTGCAATATCATCGGGCAATGCAACGCCGCGCCGTGGCAGTGCAAGCAAAGGCGGCGTATCCGCCCAGCCACCTGCAAAGAGCATCGCATCAACACCGGATTGTTCATCATCACCAAGCGCGCGCGCATCCTGCGGAACGAAGGCATTGTCCGTATGATCGCCGGGAACGTACATGTAATAGCGCGCCGGCTGATGGTGCGAAGCGTAAATGCGCGGGTATTCAAGATAAGCGCGCGGGAATTCCCCCGCGCCGCCTTTGATCACTGTGCTTGGCGATGACAGACCAAGTTGTTCGAACAGACCGGGATGGCTGGCGCTGAGGGCCGCAAATGTACGCTGGTAAAATCCCTGCCATTGCGGGCCACCGGCGCGCTGTTTTTCCTGACGGATCGCCTGCGCCAGTTCGCCGACATAGGTTTGCACGGCGGCAAGACTGTCACCTTGCAGCTCATAGCATTTGTGCGCGGGCTTGCGTGCGGCCATCTCATGCCCCTTACAAAACGGGATTGCGTAAAACATCTGCACTGTATCGCCGCGCAGGATTCAGGGCAACAAAAAAGCCGCCCCAGAAGGGACGGCTTTTTTTGAAACTTTGTAATACATGATTTCTATGTGTTTGGAAGAACTGGCAGCGCCCTACTCTCCCGGGACTTAAGTCACAGTACCATCGGCGAAGAGGCGTTTCACGATCGAGTTCGGAATGGGATCGGGTGTGTCTTCCTCTCTAAGGCCACCAGCTCATCCAAACACATAGAAAACTGACACTTTGCGCGCACAACGTGCGATCGAATTCTCATTGCAGTAGGCTTATCACTACGCGTGGTAATGATTCAAGCCGATTGAGTATTAGTACCAGTAAGCTCAGAACATTACTGCTCTTACACACCTGGCCTATCAACGTCGTAGTCTTCGACGACTCTATGGGGAATACTTGTTTTGAGGTAAGTTTCACGCTTAGATGCTTTCAGCGTTTATCCCTTCCCTACATAGCTACCCAGCGATGCTCTTGGCAGAACAACT
>JAEXMB010000092.1 GCA_023444705.1 Pseudomonadota bacterium
ATGCTGTGCAACTCCACGCTGGCCGAAAAGGCCGAGGCGCTGGCCGCATGCCCCACGGTGGGCACGCAGGCCGCGCGACGCCTTGACGCCGCCGAAGCAGAGCGCCGCACGCGCGCGCGGGCGGACAACGATACTGCCGCGATCAGCGCCGAGCTGTCGCAGCTGATGAAAACGACAACGGCCAAGAGCGCCTGACAACAAGATGGAACGGTGATGAGCGATACGCCAACATCCACATTCGAGGAAGACCTCGTCAAGGAACGTCTGGAGAGCGAGCAGCTGCTGCTCTACCTCGGCGATTTCGACGGGCCGATCGACATGCTGCTGGCGCTGGCGCGCGATCAGAAGGTCGACCTGACGAAAATTTCCATTCTTGCGCTGGCGACCCAGTATCTGGACTTCATCGAAAAGGCGCGTGCGCTGCGCCTTGAAGTCGCTGCAGACTATCTTGTCATGGCGGCGTGGCTGGCCTACCTGAAATCGCGCCTGCTGATCCCGCAGGAAGAAAGCAAGCAGGCCGAGCCGTCGGCACAGGACCTCGCCGATGCGCTGCAATTCCAGTTGCGCAGGCTCGAGGCGATGCGCAAGGTCGCCAACGACCTGTTCAACCTGCCGCGCCTTGGCTTCAATGTCTTTGGCCGCGGCGAGCCGGAAGGTCTGCGTACCGAATATATCGCCAAGTACGATATGACGTTCTATGACCTGCTCAAGGCCTATGGCGATATCAAACAGCGCCAGTCGAATTCGGTCTACAAGCTTAACCCGGTCAAGCTGTTCTCGGTCGAGGAAGCGATTGATCGCGTCACCAATATGCTGGGCGGTATCCCCAAGGAGTGGGTGTCGCTGTTCATGTTCCTGCCGGGCGGCCTGAACGACCGCATCGTCAAGCGTTCGGCGGTGGCGTCGACCTTCGGCGGTGCGCTTGAAATGGCCAAGCGCGGCTTGATCCAGATCCAGCAAGAGCAAAACTACGGCCCGATCTATATCCGCAAGCCCGAGGTGGACCGCGACGCGCCCGTCGTTGCGCAAGACAGCGTGCAGGAAGAAGCTTTGTCTGCCGAGGATATCGCGCATATGGAAGCCGAAGACGCCGCCATCGCCGCCGAGGAGGCTGCCGCTGCAGCTGCTGCCGAGGAGCAAGGCGCGGCGCCTGAACAACAACCCGCCGCCGCCGATGAAGACAGCGCGGACGACGAAGATAACAACCCCGATCACGCATAAGCCCGAAAGACTGACCGATGCCCAAGAAGAACACCCAGATGGAAGACCACATGGACATGGCCGAAGAAACCGTCATCGAGCAACAAGCGGATGAAACCGTGGGCGAGGATGAGATTGAAGCCGAAGCCGAAGCCGAAGCCGGAGAAGCTGTGAGCGATGCGCCGCAGGACGCCCAAGTTGACACGGGCGACGATGTCAGTGACGAAGAACTGGTCATGACGCTTGATGACGTCCGTCTGGTCGAAGCCATGCTGTTTGCCTCGTCCTCCGCGCTGACCGAAAGCCAGATTGCGGAGCGTTTTCCGCCTGCGCGCGTCAAGCTGATCCCTGATGTGCTGGAACACCTGCGCGAGCATTACGCCATGCGCGGCGTGAACCTCGTGCAACGCGACAAGCGTTGGGCGCTACGCACTTCGACCGATCTGGCCGACAGTCTGCGTCTTGAAAAAGAACAGCCCAAGAAATTCACCAAGGCGGCAATGGAAACGATGGCCGTGATCGCCTATCACCAGCCGGTGACGCGTGCGGAAATCGAAAACATCCGCGGTGTGGCAACATCGCCCGGCGCACTTGATGCGCTGATGGAAGCGGGCTGGATCAAACCCGGCAAGCGCCGCGAAGTACCCGGACGTCCCGTGACCTGGTTGTCGACGCAGGCCTTCCTTGACCACTTCGGTCTTGAAAAACTCTCCGACCTGCCGGGTATGGATGACCTCAAGGCGGCTGGTTTGCTCGACAAGCGTCCCGCGATCGAGGCAATGCCCACCGCCGATATGTTCGATGGCGAGGATAACCGCAACGATGCCGAAGACCCCCAGGAAATCACCGACGAAGACCTGATCGGCAAATCGGTCCTGCATGAGGGTGATGAGGAACAGGACGAAGAAACCGCAACTGCCGCTGATGCGGAAGATGCCGATGATGAAGACGGCGACGACTGGTCTGACGACGAAGATGCGGACGAGGGCGATGACAGCTTCGGCGGGGACGATGACGGTGACGACGACGACGCCTCGGATGACGATGATATGGAAGACGACGACGAAGATGAGGACTCCGAGGACGCCGATGATGAAGACGGTGACGATGAGGATGACGCGGATTCGGACGATGACGATTCCGACGAAGATGATGACGATGACGACGACTTCGATGATGAAGACGACGAAGATGACGAGGATGACCGCTAATGGGTATCGGACTTAAGGAAATTATTATTATCTTGCTCGTGGTGCTGATCCTGTTCGGCGCTGGCAAGCTGCCCAAGGTGATGGGCGATCTCGGCAAGGGGTTGCGCAACTTCAAGGACGGCCTCAAAGGCGAGGGCGAAGATGAAGGTAAGGACGGCAAGGGGGGCAAATCCCTGCCGCCATCGTCGGGTGCCGGCGACGCCTGAGCGGGGCGTGTAAGCGATGTTTGATGTCGGCTGGACAGAAATGCTGATGATCCTGCTGGTCGCCGCTGTGGTGATCGGGCCCAAGGATATGCCGCGCGCACTCCATGCAGCGGGAAAACTGTTCAGAAAATTCAAGATGTTCACTGGTGATATTCAGAAATCGCTTGATCGCATCATGCATGAGGAAGAGCTTAACGACATCATGCGCGAGGCCAACAAGCCCGGTGGCGAAAACCTGCAATTTGAAATCGACCGCCAGCATGCGCTTGAACAGGCCCGCAAGCAGGAAGAAGATGCACAACGCCAGCTTGATAAAATAGATAAAAATGCTGGATGAACCCGTTGAAAATAAAAGCCACCTGATGGCTCATTTGCACGAGTTGCGCAACCGCGTCCTCCTTAGCTTTGCCGCTTTCGCGCTGTTTAGCTGTATCGCTTATTATTTTGCCGACGACATTTACGGCTTTCTGGTTGCGCCGCTGGCCAAGGTGTTTGCGGGCGAGGACCGCCGCCTGATCTATACCGGCCTTGGCGAGGCCTTTGTGACTTACATGAAGCTTGCTTGCTTTGCCGGTGGTTTCATGGCTTTTCCCGTCATCGCAACGCAAATCTGGTCCTTTGTGGCACCGGGCCTTTACCGCCACGAAAGGCGCGCGCTGCTGCCGTTTCTGGTCGCCTCGCCGGTGCTGTTCGTGATCGGTGCGGCTTTTGTTTATTATTTCATCATCCCGATGGCCTGGGCATTCTTTGTTGGGTTTGAAAACCCGCATCCTGCCAATGGTTTGCCGATCGAACTTGAAGCGCGCGTGAGCGAATATCTCAGCATCACCATGTCGATGATCATGGCTTTCGGCATCTGTTTTCAATTGCCCATTTTGCTGGGCTTGCTGGGCCGCGCGGGCATCATCACCGCCAAGGGTCTGCGCGACAAGCGCCGCTATATGATCGTCGTGATCTTCATTGTGGCCGCCATCGCGACGCCGCCCGACGTCATCAGCCAGTGCATGCTGGCTTTTCCGATGATATTGCTCTACGAAGCGTCGATCCTCTTGCTGGGTCGCGCAGAGAAAAAGCGCGCTAGACCCACCCCCGAAAAAGACCTAGAATAAAATCATCGGGTTTGGGGACCCTTCCATTAGAGAGAAGCCATGTTTGATTTGAAGCTCATTCGGGAAACGCCCGAGGTGTTTGATTCCGGTTGGAAACGTCGCGGTCTGGAACCGCAGACACCGGCCTTGCTGGCGCTGGACGAAAAGCGCCGCGCCCTGCAGACCGAGGCGCAGGAACTGCAATCGCGCCGCAACGAAGCGTCCAAGCAGATCGGCGCGCTGAAATCCAAGGGCGGCGACGCCTCCGCCCTGATGGACGAGGTCGCCAACGCCAAAACCCGCATTGCCGCGATCGAGGAGGAGGAGGGCGCGCTTGCCACCCAGCTCAATGACCTGCTGTCGCGCCTGCCCAACATTCCCGATGTGAGCGTGCCCGACGGTGCGGATGAAAGCGGCAACGTCGAGCTACGCCGCGTGGGCGAGCCGCGCCGCATCAACAGCGCCAAGGAACACTTTGATATCGGAGAGGCTTTGGGGCAGATGGACTTCGCCACTGCGGCGAAAATGTCGGGTTCGCGCTTTGTGTTGTTGCGCTCCGGCCTTGCGCGGCTGGAACGTGCGCTGGCGCAATTCATGCTTGATACCCACACGCAGGAACACGGCTATACCGAAGTCTCCGCCCCCCTGCTGGTGCGTGCCGAGGCATTGTTTGGCACCGGACAGCTGCCGAAATTCGAAGAAGATATGTTCAAGACCACCTCGGGGCATTATCTGGTCTCGACATCGGAAATCTCGCTGACCAACAGCGTGCTGGATAGCATCGTCGATGTGGCCGACCTGCCGCTGCGCCTGACCTCGCTGACGCCGTGCTTCCGCTCCGAAGCGGGTGCGGCGGGGCGCGACACGCGCGGCATGATCCGCCAGCACCAGTTTTATAAGGTCGAGATGGTCAGTATCACGCGCGAAGACCAGTCCAACGAGGAACACGAGCGCATGACGGCATGTGCCGAAACCATCCTCAAGCGCCTTGACCTGCCGTTTCGCACTGTTGCCCTGTGTACGGGCGACATGGGCTTTTCCGCGCGCAAGACCTACGACATCGAAGTCTGGCTGCCCGGCCAGAACGCCTACCGCGAAATATCAAGTTGCTCCAACTGCGGCGATTTTCAGGCGCGCCGCATGAAGGCCCGCTACAAGAAGGAAGGCGACAAGAACACCACCTTCCTGCATACGCTCAACGGTTCCGGCGTTGCCGTGGGCCGCGCGCTGATCGCCGTGCTGGAAAACTACCAGCAGGATGACGGCAGCGTGGTCGTGCCCGACGTACTCAAGCCTTATATGAGCGGCATGACACGTATCGAGGCGCTCAAGGGCGGGAAGGCGGCATGATGCTGAACTTTCCCAAGGATATTTCAAAAGCGCGCATTCTGATCAGCAATGACGACAGCATCCATTCAAACGGCATCAAGTTGCTGGAAAAGCTGTGTCTGTCGCTGACGCCGCATGTCTGGGTGGTGGCACCCGAAACGCAGCAATCTGCGGCGGGGCATTCGCTGACCATTCACTCGCCCTTGCGCATCAAGCAGTATGACGAGCGCCATGTGTCGGTTTACGGCACACCGACGGATTCCGTTCTGGTGGGTGTGCAAAAAGTCATGGCCGACATGCGTCCCGATATTGTTTTGTCGGGCATCAACCACGGCCAGAACACGGCGGATGACGTGACCTATTCCGGCACCATCGCCGCTGCGATCGAAGCCGTGCTGATGGGCATTCCCGCCATCGCCTTCAGTCAGGACTACGACGAGACCAGCCAGGCGCCGGTCGACTTTACCGTGGCGGAAAAGATGCTGACCGGATTGCTCAAGCGCTTTGAGGGGCTGAGCTGGGAAACCAACGTTGTGATGAACGTCAACTTCCCGCTGCCCAAGACCGGCGTCACCCCTGAATACCGCGTGGTGGCGCAAGGCCATTACAGCATGGAAAAACAGGATATGGTCCATTGCACCGACCCGCGCGGGCGCCCGTATTACTGGATCGGCCCTCCGCCGGCGCGCGACACGCTCGACACCACGCGCGACATCGGCCTGTTGCATGCAGGGCATGTGACCATCACGCCGCTGTCGCTTAACCTGACGCATTATCCAACGCTTGCCGTGCTGGAAGACCGCATGACGGGTGCAACACCAACGGGGGCAGTGGCATGACCATTCTCGCACGCAAGATCCGGCTCATCATGAAGCTGCGCAAATCGGGCATCACCGATACGCGCGTGCTGGGCGCGATCGAGCGGATCCCGCGCGAGATTTTTATTCCCTCCTATTTCCACGATCAGGCTTACGAGGATATCGCCCTGCCCATCGGGCGCGGGCAGACGATCAGCCAGCCGCTGGTCGTGGCCGCGATGACGCAGGCGTTGCAGGTCAATGACCGCCACAAGGTGCTGGAAATCGGCACGGGGTCAGGCTATCAGGCCGCGATTTTGGCCAAGCTGTGCCGCCGCGTCTACAGCATTGAACGTCACCGCCCGCTGCTGGCGGGTGCGGAAGAACGCCTGAGCGCCCTGCAAATCCGCAACCTGACCTGCAAGGCCGCCGACGGCATGAAGGGCTGGATCGAACAGGCGCCCTTTGACCGTATCATCGTGACAGCGGCTGCGGGTGACGAAGCGCCGCAGGCGTTGCTCGATCAAATGAGCATCGGCGGCATCATGATCATCCCGATGGGCCGCGACAAGGCCAGCCAGTTTATCTACCGCGTGACGCGCGACGAGCAGGGGCATCACTTTGAAAAGATGATGCCTGTGCGCTTTGTACCGCTTCTGCCCAAGGTTGCGCGCGACGATGCCGATCCTGTGATTGATGATGCAACCGTCAATTACGGCAATGCGGACGTGCCGCCTGTGCTGCAGGACGAAGAAGATCAAGAACCTCTGCTGGCGGCCGCAGGCGGCTGGCTCCAGCCGGCCTGACCGGCGATGCCGCGCATGGTCCGGCATCGGGGGCGGTTGAAACTTGTCGCTTTGGCGGGGCTTTTGCTGCTGGCGTCATGCGGGGGAACGTCCACGCACATGCCCGCGCAAGTCTTCCAGCTGGGCCTGAACGTTGATTCACGCACAGGCGCTGTCATGGTGCGCCGCGGCGACACGCTCAGCGAGATTGCCGAACGCTATCGCCTGAACATCCGCGACATCATCGACTATAACCATCTGGCGCCGCCCTATCATCTGGCGGAAAATCAGCGGCTGTTGCTGCCAGCACCCGCCGAACACAAAGTCGGCGCGAATGATACTCTGTTGCGTGTTTCACGCATGTACGATGTCTCTGTCAGCGAACTTGTGCGCCTGAACCGTCTGCAGCAGCCCTATACCCTGCAGATCGGGCAGGTATTGCGTCTGCCGCCGTCGTTCGAGCGTACGGAAAACGCGATGGCCGTGGTCGAGGGGGCAGAGAGCAGCACTGCGGCGATGCCGCC
>JAEXMB010000099.1 GCA_023444705.1 Pseudomonadota bacterium
GCCGCACCGATGCCGCAAATGGCGATGGAAAGCATGGCCTTCGCCGATAATGCGGTTGAAGGCTACGCAGGCGGCGGTATTGCCGCCGACATGGACAGTCTTGCAATGGGTGCCACCGCCGCGGCCAGTGCCGAGGCCACAACGCAGGTGCTGTTTCATTTTGCCGATCGTTTAAGCCTGCCCGCCGGGCAATCGTTGCTGATGCCCTTTACCTCGGGCAAGCTTGAAATGACGCGCCTGTCGGTCTATCAGCCCGATACGCACCCGCGTCACCCCCTTGCCGCGGTCGAGATGACCAACGGCGGTGACAGCGGCCTGCCGCCCGGCGTGCTGACGATCTATGAGGACAGCGCCGCCGTCAAAGGCACGTCCTATGTGGGTGATGCGCGCCTGCCTGCGCTGGCGGCGGGCGAAAAACGCCTTGTCACCTATGCGCTTGACAGCAAGGTGACGGTCGACCGCGACGTGAAAAGCGATACGGTCGAGGGCAAGGTCGCCATCGCGGGCGGTGTTGTGAAAGTGGCGCAGACGCTGCGTGAAAAAACCACATATAGCGTGAAAGCCCCCGCCAGGGAGGCGCGCCGCGTGATCATCGAACATCCGCGCCGCGGCGACTTTACGCTGATCGCGCCCAAAGCCGAGGACGTCGAGGTGACCGATGGTTACTACCGCATCGCCGTCGACCTTGCGGCGGGGGAGGAAAAAACCATGCCCGTCGTGCTGGAGCGCGTGCTGTGGCAAAGCTATGCGGTCGAAAACTTCAGTCTTGACGACCTGCTGTCCTATGCCGGCAAGCGCGGGGAGATGGATAAATCCACGCGCAAGCTGTTTGCCGAACTGGCAGAGGTGCGTCGCGACATTGACGCCCTTGACGCCAAAATCGCACAGCTGGGCAGCGAGCGCGATATGATCTTTGCCGACCAGACGCGCGTGCGCGACAACCTGCGCAGCCTTAGCGGTACATCGGATATCCAGCAACGCTACATCAAAAAACTGGGCGAGCAGGAAACGCGCATCGCTGATATTGACGACGAGGTTGTCAAGCTGCAGCGCCAGCGCGCGGCGCGCGAGGATGAGATGCGCAAGAAAATCGCCGCCATGCAGGACAGCGAAGACTAGATGTGCCTAGCCAAAGCGCAGAAAGCTGACGCGCGCGACGCCATAGTCGCGGCTGTCGATCAGCGTGCAGCCGGTGGGTACGCTTTCGGGCAGGGCCTTGGCCATTTCCATCACGATCACGCAGCCGTCGGCCAGCCAGCTGCCTGCGATCATGCGTTCAATGGCATGGCGGCCAAGGTCGCGTTGCGGGTCCTGGGCGGTGTTATAGGGCGGATCGCAAAAAACCAGCTGGCGGGGCGCAAGGCTGGCGGGGCGCGCGGGCAGGGACAGCGCCGATTGCGTCATGATCAGGCTGTCGCCGTCCATCTTGCATGCCGCGATATTGGCGCGCAGGGCCGAAAGCGCGGCGCGGTTGTCCTCGACAAAAACACAGTGGGCGCCGCCGCGCGACAGGGCTTCGAGCCCAAGGGCGCCGGTGCCGGCGAAAATATCCATGACGGGGGCGTCAATGACGTGGTCCGCACCGCACCACGGGGCGTGCAACAGGATGTTAAACACGGCCTGCCGCGCCCGGTCGGAAGTGGGGCGGGTGCTGAGTCCTTCCGGACTTTTCAGAATCTTGCCTTTGCAGCGGCCGCTGGTGATGCGCATGAAAAGATAAAATTATCCTTTTATTTAAATAACTTATATACGAACCAGCGAGTTTATTAAAGACATTTGAAACAAATTTGATATAAAATAAAACTATATTCAGCTGTAGGGGTCCAGCCATGTCCGTGTCGTTGCCTGCGTTTTCATCTTTCCACCGGTTTGCCTGCCTGTGCATGCTTGGCGTCGGATTGTCTCTGGCGCATCCGGCGGCGGCGCAGGTCGTGCCCGCAAGCCCTTCGGCGGATGCATCGCCCGCCACCACCGATGCCGCCGCGACACCGGGATGCAACCGCAACGTCATGGAAGCGGGCAACCGCGTGCGCGAGGCCCGCGTTGCCGAAGCGCGCTCGCGCATCGTCGATGCCATCCCCCAGCCGCCCAGCGTTTTGCAGCAAACGTGTTTCAACCAGGCAACCGGCGTTGCGGCCCAGCAGGGCGGTAATATTTTCTCCGGCGATTTCACCAGCGACATCCAGCCGATCGTCGGCAGTGCGCTGACCAGCCTGTACAGCAACTTTGAAGGCGCGATTTCCAGCATGTTCGGCTCGGAAGTCGGCGGTGCCATTGGCGGCATTCTTGGCGGAGCCTTTGGCGGCGGCAGCAGCAGCATGCAGGCCAATTACGACTGCACCGGCATCAACGACACATGGGAAGCGATGGCGACGCGCGGCGTTGCGGGCGGCATGGCGCTGACCTTTGCCGACATGCTGGCGGGCAAGCCGCCATCGGGTGCCAGCGAAAACTTCCTGCGCTCGTGGAATGCCTCCAACTCAAACGGCGTCTTCTCCAACGCGCGCAACGCGATCAACGCCCTGCCGCGCCCGCAGGTGCAATCCTATAACAGCACCGGCGGCCTGTGCGAGACGCTGGAATCTGTCGGTCTGAGAGGGTGCAGCAATGTCCGTTAAGTCTTTTTCCGCTCTCGCCAGAATGTCGTGCGTGTGCCTGCTGGCCGCAGGCATGGCGCTGGTGTCTGTCAATGCCGCGCATGCGGGCGACGCGCGCGTCGACCCCGTCATCTGCAAGGCGATGGAAGATCAGGCCGCCGCCGTTCAGGTGCGCGACCGCGCGCTGGCCGGTGGTATCATCACGCGTCCTGAGCCGACTGCGGGGCTGACCTGCATGGATCAGGCGATGGGCGTGACGGGCCGCCTTGGCAATATTTTCTCCGACCGTCATGACGATCCGGTGCCGCCTGCCAATACGGTGGTCTTCACACCCGAGCTTGCCTATCCCGATTGGGGGGCTGGCGACTTTTTGATCCGCAACCTCAACGACGCGATCACGCCGATGCTGTCGTCGCATCTGGGTGGCAACTTCGGTGGCGTGCTGGGTGCTGTCATCGGCACCACCGCCATTTCGGGCAAATTCACCGACATGATTACCGGCATCACCGGCACCATTGACGACATCGCCAGCAAGATCAACGGCTTTTCAGGCCAGATCAACAGTATCCTCAGCGCCATCAACACCATCCAGACGCTGGCCAAGGCGCTGAACCTGCCTATGCCGTCGCCGGTCATCATCGGCGCGGTCGCAGCACTTGAAGCCGCCCAGCGCGTCGCCGACCAGCTGATGGGTGCGTTGCAAAGCGCGATGAACGCGGCGATCCAGCCGCTGATCGGTCAGGTGATGGGTGAAATCATGGCCCCCGCCGCCGATATGGATTGCAACAACATCGACCGTCTGTGGAACGGCGCCGAAGACGCGCCCGGCCTGCAGTCGATCGCGGGCAGCGGTGCCAGCACGGATACGCCCTTCATGCCGATGTCGGCGCTGGCCAGCGGCAGCAACCTGTCGGGCATCGGCGGCGGCATGATGGACCAGTTGCAGACCGGCAACAACATGGAAATCCTCCAGCGTGCCTATCGCAACGTCATGGATGGCGCGTTGTCTGAACCGGGCCGCGCACCCAGCTGGCGCGCGGCGCCTGTCATTCCCGTGGGCGCGAGCGCGCGCGACGTGGTGATGCAGATGCGTGGCGGGCAATAACCGCCTTAATGTGACTGTTTTTGGATAAAGGAAAAAAGGCGGGCTTTGAAGTCCGCCTTATCCTTGTGTGCGGCGATGAACAGTTCGATCGCGCGCGTGGCAGCGGCACGGTCATAAGGCTCGCTGGCCGGTGCGGCCGCAGGTTTGGCGATGCCGGGGGCAAGCTTCTGCGCGACATGTTCAAGCACGGCGGGGTCAAGGCGCGCGCGCTGGTCGCGCACCAGACGCTTGAGCTCGGCCAGCGCCTTTTGCTTGCGCGCGGCTTTGTCGTTGTCGTTGTTCGGGCTCATCGGCTCTTTGCACTCCCTTGTCTTTCAGTGTAGCGCGCGGCATGGCCTTACTGCAAGAAATGCTTGAATTTCCGCATAAAACCATCAAACTGACGGCATGATCATGTCGCTCTACCGCCTGCTTTTACGTCCTGCTTCGCCGCTGCTGCGCCAGATGCTGGCGCGACGTCTTGCGCGTGGCAAGGAAGACAGCGCGCGCCTTGGCGAGCGCATGGGCAACGCAAGCCTTGCGCGCCCTGACGGTCTTGTCGTGTGGCTGCACGCGGCGAGCGTGGGCGAAAGCCTGTCCCTGCTGGCGCTGATCGAAGACCTGCGCACGCGCCGGCCCGACCTGTCGCTGTTGCTGACGACGGGTACCGTGACCTCGGCCGAGCTGATGCACAAGCGCCTGCCTGCTGGCGTGATGCACCAATACGTGCCTGTCGATCATCCGCGCTGGGTCAAACGCTTTCTCGATCACTGGCGTCCCGATGCGGTGATCTGGTCGGAATCCGAATTCTGGCCCAATATCCTCTATGACCTGCGCCGCCGCCGCATTCCCGCGATGCTGGTCAATGCGCGTATGTCCGTGCGCAGTTATCGGCGCTGGCGTCTGGTGCGCGGGTTTGCGCGCACGGTGCTGTCGGCCTTTGATGTGTGTCTGGCGCAAACCCCGCGCGAGGCACAGCAGCTGTCCGATCTGGGGGCGCGCAAAGTCGATGCGGTCGGTAATCTGAAATACGCGGCAGCGCCCCTGCCGGATAACGCGCAGGCGCGCGCCGCACTTGAAGACGCGACGGCGGGCCGTCCGTTGCTGCTGTGGGCCAGCACCCACCCCGGCGAGGAAGACATCGCCGCCGCCACCCACGTTGCGCTGGCAAAAGACGTCGCGGGATTGCTGACCGTCATCGTGCCGCGCCATCCCGTGCGCGGCGGCGACATCGCCACCCAGATCACCGCACGCGGCCTGCGTGCCGTGCAGCGCAGTGCGGGCGTGCTGCCTGATGCGGCCTGTGATATCTATGTCGCCGATACGCTGGGCGAACTGGGTTTATTCTACCGCCTGTGCCCGACCGTCGTCATGGGCGGCACCTTCGCCGATATCGGCGGGCATAACCCGATCGAGCCCGCGCAACTGGGCTGCGTGATCGTCTGCGGACCGCAACTTTATAATTTCAGCAGCATCCGCGAGGATTTTGTGCAAGCCAAGGCGATGGTCGAGGTCGTGGACCCGTGGTCGATGGTCAAGATCCTGCGCGAAAGGTTGCAAAACCCCGCCGCCTATGATGCAATCGGCAAGGCGGCACAGGCGCTGACGCAACGTCAGGCTCCTGTGCTTGAAAAAATATATGCGGAACTGGCGGCTGTCCTGCCGCCGGCAGGGGGGCAGCAGGCGCGCGGATGAAAAAACTGTTTACGCAACTGTCGACCCCGTCTTTCTGGTACCGCCGCAACACGCCTGCCGCGCGCGCGCTGACGTGTCTGCTCTCCCCGCTTGGCTGGCTTTATGCCGCCGCCGTGCGCCAGCGTTTTTCCATGCACTATCCCGTGCCGATGGACCGCCCCGTGATTTGCGTGGGCAATGCCGTTGCGGGCGGGGCCGGCAAGACGCCGGTGGTGATGGCGCTGGTGGCGCTGCTGCAAGACCGCGGCATGAACCCCCATATTCTCAGCCGCGGTTACGGCGGGGCCGAGGAAGGCCCCCTGCAGGTCAGCCCGCAACGCGACACCGCCGACGATGTGGGTGACGAGCCGCTGCTGCTGGTCGAAGCGGCTCCCACGTGGGTTGCGCGCAACCGCGCCCTTGGTGTGCAGGCCGCGATCGATACGGGCGCGACTGTCATCGTCATGGATGACGGTTTTCAAAATCCGACGTTCTTCAAGGATGTCTCTTTGCTGGTTATTGACGGGCAGGCGGGGCTTGGCAACGGGCTGGTGATGCCCGCAGGCCCTCTGCGTGAATGTTTTGATGATGCCATCGCGCGGTGCGATGCTGTGATCATCGTGGGCGAGGACCGTCAGGGGCTTGCGGCGAAAATCGCGGCCCTGCGCGCCGGTCTGCCCGTTTTTGCGGCGACGCTGGCGCCAACGGCGGATGCGCCGCAGGTTGCGGGCAAGACTGTCTATGCTTTTGCAGGCATCGGCAGGCCGGAGAAATTCCGCCATACGCTTGAAGCGGCGGGCGCGGCGGTCGAAGGCTGGGCGGAATTTCCCGACCACTACCCCTATGCCGAAGAAGACCTGGCCGAGCTGATGGCGTCGGCCGCAAGTGCCGACATTCCCGTTTATACCACGGTCAAGGACCATGTGCGTCTGCCCCCCGCCCTGAAGGCGCGCGTGCAACCCTTTGCTGTCGGCGTGACATTTGACGATCCCGGTGCGCTGATGGATACGCTGTCGGGATTGATCGCGCAAAGACGGGGCACGTTCTGATGTCGGGCGGATTCATGGCTGATACGCGCGCATTGATCAAGCGCCGCGGCGCGGGCCGCGTGGCGCGCTATGCGCTCGAGGCCGCCTTTGCCTATGCCGCTTACGGGTTTTTCCGCCTGTTGCCGCTCGATCAGGCCTCGGCTGCGGGCGGTGCGCTGATGCGCGCGCTGGGGCCGCGCCTCAAGCGCACGCAAAAAGTGGTCTTGCCGCAACTGGCGATGGCCTTCCCCGACAAAAGCGATGCAGAACGTGCCGCCATTGCGCGCGCAATGTGGGATAACATCGGCCGCGTCTTTGCCGAATACGCGCACCTTGACGCAATCTTGTCGCGCGTCAGTGTCGCGGGGCGCGAGCATCTGGAAGCCGCGCGCGACAGCGGGCAGCCGTTGATCTTCGTCACTGGCCATATCGGCAATTGGGAAATCGCCTCCATCGTGGTGCAAAGCGTGGGTATTGACCTGAACGTCGTTTACCGCGCGCCCAACAATCCGTGGGTGGAGGCGTTGCTGCAACGTGCGCGCCGTGCGGGTTCGGGCGGGCGGTTGATCCCCAAAGGTGCATCGGGTGCGCGGCAGATTTTATCGGTGATGCGCGCGGGCGGTGCCGTAGGTATGCTGGTCGACCAAAAGCTCAGCGGTGCGCCGCTGATCCCCTTTTTCGGCCAGCAGGCGCAGACTATGCCGACAGTGCCGGTTTTTGCGTCGAAATTTAACGCCCATGTGCATTATGTGCGCATCGAGCGTCTGGCGGGCGCGCATTTTCGCGCCACCATCAGTCCGCGTGTTGATATCGGCACGGACGAGAACAGCTATCTTGCGGCCATGAACGCGGAGTTCGAACGCTGGATCCGCGTGCATCCGGCGCAATGGCTGTGGACGCACCGGCGCTGGGAAAAATGAGCATAAAAAAATCCCCCTGCATGACAGGGGGATTTTTTTGTGCGCTATCCGCCTTATTTGCCCGCAGGTTTGGGCCCCTTGGCGGGTGCTGCTGCCGGTGCGCTGGCGGGCGCATCGGTGCGTGCGGCAACGCTGCCGAACTTGGCGCTCAGCGCGTTATGCATGGCCAGTTGCTGTTTGTCATCCAGCATTTCCAGCAGTTGTTCGCTGGTGGCGCCATAGGCGCGCTGGGTGGTCAGATAGGCATAGGCTTGCTCGGTTTTTTCGCGGGGCAGGCTGTAGAACGCGGAAAGGATCTTGTTCTCGCGGCGATCACGCAGCTTTTCCGACAGCGACTGGTCGCTTTGCAGGATGGTGTCGTCGTACTTGATGCCCTTGAAGCCATCGGCGGAACGCTTGATGGCCACACCGATATTGGCAACAGCAGGAACGATCGACAGGGCCGCGACGGCAGCCGCAGCCACGGCGGTACCGGCCAGGAACGCCGCGCCGAAAGCAGGCAGGACGACGGGCGCACTGATGATGGCGCCAAGCGCCCATGAACCCCAGGTGCCGACGGTCGCGCCGACGATGCTGCCGCCAAAGACACCGGCCATAGCCTTGGCCGACAGGAACAACGCACCCGCAGCGCCCACGGCGCCCGACAGGTTGGAGAACGCGCCCCACCATGCACTGCGCGCCTCGCTGGTCGAACCCAAAACGGTGCGGCTGGCGTTGCGCAGGATGATGCCGGCGGGCATGGTCACGGCGGCAAGGCGGCCATGCATCATGCGCTGGGACACGCGCTCGGCGCGGTCGGCGATGAGGCCGGTGTATTCAACGGGCTTGTCAAAGCAGATGATGCGCAGGCCCTTGACCAGACCGCGCAGTGTAATGGGGATGACGACTTCCTGACGCGAAGCGACTTTATCTTTGGCCAATTCAGTCATGACTGAAAATCCTTTCAAAAAATGGCGAGGAGCAGTGAAGGCGCGACAGTAGGGGCGGGGAGATTCTATGTCAATCGACGTTTTATGGATTTGTGCAATAAATAATCTTTTTAAAACAATCATTTATAAAAAATTTGCGTAAAAGGTACCTGTTTTGTAATATTCGATAATACATAACCCTGCGGCACCGCCGCCCATCAGTGAAGGTCTGCCGCATGCTCGCCCAGCTCCGTCAGAAATATGCCGCGCGTCGTGCCAGACGCGCACAGGCGCGCGCCAATGCCAAGGCCGCCGATGCGGCGCTTGCAGCCAATCCGGTTTTGTACAAACGCGCGGTGCGCCGCAACGACATCGCGTTCCTGCGCCGCTGGACCTTGCGTGCGGCTTTCGCCGTGGCGGTCACGGGCGTGACAACCGTGCAGCCCGATCTTGTCAGCACCACGCTTGACACCCATGCCGCCGCGCATGGGGTGAAGGACGGCCTGCAACAGCATTTCGCCACGCAGAACATCCGCGTTTATCACCGCCGCAATCCGTTGATGCCGTTCCACTTTGCGGGGCAGGCGGCACGCATCAGCTGGCAGAATAACGATGGCGTGATCGGGCGTGCCGTCGGCGTGCCCTTTAGCTATCTTGGCGGGTTGTTCAACGGCTTTGGCAGCGTGATCTTTCCAAACGCGCTGGATGCCTACAGTCTGGCCGACAATCAGCCGCATGCAACGCGCCAGTGTTTTATCCGCCCGCCCGGCGATGTCGACAGCGTCACTTTGCTGCGCGGGTTTACCGGCCTTGGCGGCGATATCACGGCCCAGGACCAGAACGATCCTGCGGTCAAACGCTATTACTACACGCTGATCATGGCGCACGAAGCGCGCCATTGCGATCAGGACAAGAAAATGAAATCCGCCCTGAACGAGATCGATGCAGATCTTGCGGCCGACCGTCTGACGCGCGGCATCCTCAGCGCCGAAGACACCCGTGCGCACCGCGACTACTGGGCGGCACTGCGTCTGACCTCGGCGGTGGTCGGCAACGACGTGGGGCATTACTCGACCCCTGCATTGATCCGCGGCGGCATCACGCCGATGCAGGCCATTGACGATTCCGCCACCGTGCGCCGTCTGGTGCAGGTATTGCAAGACGCGGAAGCAATGAACGAGAACGTATTCCCCAAGGGCATGACCCGTATCGAGCGCCGCTATCATCTCAGCCTGGCCCTGCTGGCCGACCCGAACGCGGGCGATGCACAGCTGCGCGCCAAGGCGGAATTGTTTGTACGCGCGGTCAATTATCTTGACCTGCGCCTGCAGGGCTATGTGGTGCAGACCGCGCATGCGCAGATCGCGCCGCGCATCAACATGGCATGGCTGACGCGCAGCTACAACCCGCTGCCGCAACCCGCACTGCAACCTGTGCGCCGCACCGCGCCGCGCGCAGGTAGCTGATGGCGGCTGACAAGACAGCGTTGCCGCGCGACCGCTTTGGCGATACCCCGCAATTACAGGATGAACTGGCAGCACTGGTGTGCAGCGGGCGCAAAACCGCAACCTGCGGTGCCGTCAATCGCGATGCGCCGCCTGTTGTCGGCGCGCTGACGCTGATCGAGGATAGTCAAGGCAGGCCCCGTTGCATCATCCAAACACTGGGTGTTGAAATGGCGCGTTTTCGCGAAGTCGGTGCGGACTTTGCCCGCGCCGAGGGCGAGGGGGACCTGAGCCTTGAATACTGGCGTGCGGCCCACCGCGCCTATTTCGCGCGCAACGGCGGCTTCCATGAAGACATGATGCTGTGGTGCGAAACCTTCCGCGTGATCGAGGTGATCGCGGCGTAGCGCGCCCCTAGGCCGCTTTCGTTTTCTTTTTCAGCAAGGGGCGCAGGTATTCGCCGGTAAAACTGCGCTTTTCGGTCACGATCTCCTCGGGCGTGCCTTGCGCGATGATTTCACCGCCTTTGTGTCCGCCTTCGGGGCCGATGTCGACGATCCAGTCGGCGGTCTTGATGACCTCGAGGTTGTGTTCGATCACCACGACCGTATTGCCCTGGTCGACAAGGCGGTGGATGACCTCGAGCAGCTTGCGCACATCTTCGAAGTGCAGGCCGGTGGTCGGCTCGTCAAGGATATAAAGGGTGCGGCCCGTACTGCGCTTGGCGAGTTCCTTGGACAGTTTGACGCGCTGCGCCTCCCCGCCAGACAGCGTTGTGGCGCGCTGGCCGATATGGATGTAGCCAAGGCCGACTTCCTTGAGCGTTTCAAGCTTGTCGCGGATGGTCGGCACGGCCTTGAAGAACTCCGCCCCTTCCTCCACCGTCATGTCAAGCACGTCGGCGATGGACTTGTCGCGGTATTTGACCTCCAGCGTCTCGCGGTTGTAACGCTTGCCCTTGCAAGCGTCGCAGACGACCTCGACATCGGGCAGGAAGTGCATTTCGATCTTGATGACGCCATCGCCCTCGCAGGCTTCGCAGCGCCCGCCCTTGACGTTGAACGAAAAGCGCCCGGGGCCATAGCCGCGCGCCTTTGATTCCGGCAGGCCCGCAAACCAGTCGCGGATGGGCGTAAAGGCGCCGGTATAGGTCGCGGGGTTGGAGCGCGGCGTGCG
>JAEXMB010000100.1 GCA_023444705.1 Pseudomonadota bacterium
GCGAAATCCTTGGCGAAGTTGCGCGCCATCTGCGCGCGGGCTTCCCAATCGGCGGCGGCATGGAAATCGCTGATCCATTGCTCAAGGCGCGCCGCCACTTCGGGTGCGACGGGATGGTTGAACATCTGCTCCATCATCGGCGGCTGGGCGGCCTTGTTAAAGGCGGGCTTCTTGCCATGAACGATGTCGAGTGCCTGTTGCAGGCGGTCGCGGAAATCCGCATCCTCGGCGATTTTCTTGGCGCGGTTGGCGCAACGGCGCGCGCTGTAATCGGCGATCAGGTGGCTACCCATGTCGACCGGCGTCACATTCGGCTGGCCATCGGTGTAAATCAGACGAAACGGCATATCGGCCGTATTGCCCGTGCGGTCAAAGCTCTTGCGCATCAGCTTGGCTAGTTCATCCACGCTCAGCCCCGCATATTTGGCGGGGTCGTGCGACAGGTCGAACACCAGGCGGCGCGCGCCGTCCTTGGACCCGCCGCAATCCGTGGCGGCGAAAGTATTGTTGCGCCCGAACATCGCGTCGGTATAGGCCACAACGGGGGTTGCCGCCATGTACTTGGCCACAGCCTCGGGCGATGTCATGTTGTCGTGCATATGCTGCCACAGGTCGGGCGAAATGGCGCGCAGCAACTTGGCCACGCCAATGGTCGCACGGATGTCGTTCATGGCGTCATGCGCCTCGTCCGCGGCCAGCGCCACGCCGTTTTGCTGGGCGACGTTCATCAGCGACATGCTGGGCTTGCCGTAGTCGTTGAGGACTTCGAGCTTGAGCGCGCCCGGATAGTAATGCGCCACCAGCTTGACCAGCGGAAAGACATCAAAGCGGATGTTGCGGCCGCTGTTATGCGGGCTGGCCGCCGTGGTGATGCCTGCGGGCAGCAGATTGGTGGCAAGGTTGCGCTCGAGCGCAGGCTCGTCGAAATGCAGCGAGTTGTAGCCGACGAAGGTCACGGGCCAGTGCTGGCTTTGCATCCAGTTGACCAGATCGCGCATCATCGCATAGTGGCTGAACTTGGCGTTCTTGAGATCGTCAGGCTTAAAGCCGGTAATCAGCATCGCGCCCGGTGACGGGATCGTCCACGGCGTGCGGCGGCAATCGGTCTTCTTGCTGGAAAGGATATTGAGGTCGTCATCCGCAAACACCATCGCGACCTGCAAAAGCTGGGTAAAGTCGATATCCAAACCTGTCGCTTCGGTGTCATAAAAGATGTACACTGACGGCGGTCCCCATGAGTAAAGATGAACGCAGGTGGCGGCTATGGCGGTGAAGTAGAGAATCTATAGCACCCTTTTCCCGATAGCGCACCCCCCAAAAGCCACTTTTCCGGTCTTTCGCATGAAGAAAAAGCAGCAAAAACAGGAACAAAGCACAGCAAGCTGGTTAACATTCGCCACTAACCAGTCTGAAAAAATTGATGCTTTTGTCCTTTCCCGCAGCGCACAATTGTTGCGCGACATTTCCGGGCTCGCCCTGGTCGCCATCGGCGGTTATGGCCGGTGCGAGCTGGCTCCGGCATCAGACCTCGACATTCTCGCGTTTTGCGAATCCCCGCTGACGGCGGTGCAACGGCGCAAACTGGCCGCCATGACCGGATGGGACTGGCCAGACGGGCAACAGCCCTCGCTGCTGGTTCATGACGCCGACAGTCTTGGCGCACTGTTCCACAGCGACATTGGCGCGCTGACCAGCCTGCTCGACCGCCGCCATATTGCGGGCAGCAAGACGGCGATGAAACGGCTCGACAAACTGGTCAAGGACTACATCGGCGCGCAAGGTATTACGCCGCTGATCGCCGCCAAGCTGGCCGAACAGGATGCCCGGCATAAGGCGATGGGCGACAGCCGCTATCATCTGCAACCCGATGTCAAGGAAGGCAAAGGCGCGCTACGCGATCTGCACACCCTGCGTTGGCTGTCGCAAATTATCCTTGGCAGTGCTGACGCGCACGCATTGGTGCGCGCCAAAATCCTGCGCAGCGACGAGGCCAAGCGGCTGGAACGTGCGCATGATTTCTTTTCGTCAGTACGCCACCACCTGCATACCCATGCGGGGCGCGCGCAAGACCGGCTGGCGTTTGAACTGCAACCTGTCATCGCGCAAAAGATGGGCTATAAGACCGCGGACGCCAACCAGCGTGCCGAAGCCTTCATGCGTGATTATTTCCGCATGACGCAGGAAACAGCTTATCTGACGCGCGTTCTCTGCGCGGCACTCGAAGACCGCGCACTGGCCGCAGGCGGCGCGACGGCGGGCCGCCGCAAAGCCGCCATCCACGAGGAATTCGAAGGTTTTGCCATCCGCAACAACCGCCTGCTGGCAACCAGACACAACGACTTCGCCAAACAGCCCGCAGAATTGATCCGCCTGTTTCGTGCCAGCCAGACCAGCAGCATGGATATCCATCCCGACACCCTGCGCCAGCTTTCCCGTGTTTTGCCCACAATCACCAAAAAACTGCGGCAGGACGATGCGGCCTATGCGCTGTTTTTTGATATTCTGTGCGACGACCGCAATAACGCCATTACTCTGCGCCGCATGAACGAGGCAGGCGTATTGCTTGCGCTCATCCCCGCTTTTGCAAACATCCATGTCCATATGCAATACGACATGTATCACACCTACACGGCGGACGAACACACCATCCGCGCCTGTGGTATTTTGCACGACATCGCCACGGGCAGGCTGAAGGCGGCAGCACCGCTTGCCACCAGCCTGATCCCCACGCTGACCATGCCGCGCCTGCTCTATCTTGCCATGTTCCTGCACGATATGGCCAAGGGCAGCGGCGACGACCATGCGCGCGCAGGTGCGCAACTGGCGCGCGACATGGCGCCGCGCTTTGGCCTTGATGATGCCGAAACCGACATGCTGGCATGGCTGATCGAAAACCATTTGCTGATGACCATGACCGCCTTCAAGCGCGATTTGCAGGATGGCAAGACCATCGAGGATTTCGTCGCCGCCGTGCAGTCACCCGAACGCCTGAAAATGCTGTTGCCCCTGACCGTGGCCGACATCATGGCCGTCGGCCCCGACATCTGGAACGGATGGAAGGCCGGGCTGCTGCGCCAGCTCTACCACCTTGCCTATGCAAGCATGACCGGCCTGCAACCCGATCACGAGCAAAAGGAACTGGCCTACTTTGAAAAAGCCATGAGTGCGGTCGCAGCGCATCACGGCAGCCGCATCGCCTTGCTGCATAACAGCGCCAACGATACCAGCCAGCTTGTGGTGTCAACGCCTGACCGCAAGGGGTTGTTCGCAACACTGGCTGGCGCGATTGCCGCCGCAGGCGCCAACATCGTACAGGCGCGCATTTTTACGCGCACCTCGGGCGACGCGCTTGACGTCTTTGATCTGCAGGACCACATGGGCCGCGCCTACGAAAACGAAAAATTCATCACCAAGACGCTCAGGCGCGCGCTTGACGGCACGCTCGACATCGATGCTGAAATCAAGTTGCGCCGCAGCCAACAGCCCCGTGCCAAACGCACTTCGTCGCGCCTGCCCGCGCGCGTCATCATCGACAATACGGCCAGCTACCTGCACACGCTGGTCGAAATCAACGCCAGCGACCGCCCCGGATTACTCTATGACATCACCACGGCGCTGACGGCGGAGGGCATGAACATCCATGCCGCCAAGGTCGCCACTTTTGGCAGCCATGCTGTCGACGTTTTCTACATCAAGGACGCTTTCGGCCTTAAAATCGAGCATCCGGCACGCCTTGCCAGCCTTGAAAAAGCCCTTAAAATGGGGCTTGAAAGCTAACATCGGCCCATTTATAATCATTTTGAGCATAAAGAGCCAGCCATCCCTTTGCCGGAGCCCCTAAACCGTGACGACCGATACCGCAAAAAAAAGCGCCGCCGCAACCAGCTGGGCACCCGATAGCTGGCGCAACCATCCCGCCAAACAGATGCCGGAATACGAAGACGCCGCCGCCCTGCACGAGGTCGAACAGCGCCTGAAATCCTATCCGCCCCTCGTCTTCGCGGGCGAGGCCCGCCGCCTGAAAAAGGCACTGGCGCGCGCCGTCACCGGCGAGGCGTTTTTGCTGCAAGGCGGTGATTGCGCCGAAAGCTTTGCCGAATTCCATCCTTTCAAAATCCGCGACACCTTCCGCGTGCTGTTGCAGATGGCCGTGGTCATGTCCTATGCCTCGGGCATTCCGATGATCAAGGTCGGACGCATGGCAGGCCAGTTCGCCAAACCCCGCAGCGAGGCGGTTGAAAAGCGCGGTGATGAAACCCTGCCAAGCTACAAGGGCGACATCATCAATGCCCCCGATTTCAGCGCCGGCGCGCGCCGCCACAACCCCGAGCGCATCGTGCAGGCCTATAACCAGTCCGCCGCCACGCTCAACCTGTTGCGTGCCTTCGCACAGGGTGGTTATGCCGACCTGCACCGCGTCAACAAATGGACGCTCGATTTCGTCAAGGACCATCCGCTGGCCAGCCGCTACAAAGATCTCGCCGACCGCGTCGATCAGGCGCTGGCCTTCATGGCCGCCGCCGGCGTCACGTCGGAAAATTCCCAGCAGATCCGCGAGGTCGATTTCTACACCAGTCACGAAGCCCTGTTGCTGTCCTACGAAGAAGCCCTGACACGCAACGATTCAACCACAGGCGACTGGTACGACGTTTCCGCCCACTTCCTGTGGATCGGCGACCGCACACGCCAGCCAGACGGCGCGCACGTCGAATTCCTGCGCGGGGTTCACAACCCCATCGGCATCAAATGCGGGCCAAGCCTGTCCAGCGACGACCTGCTGCGCCTGCTTGACATCCTCAACCCCGCGCGCGAAGCCGGACGCATCACCCTCATCACCCGCATGGGGCATGACAAGGTCGAAAAGCACTTCCCGCCGCTGCTGCGCGCCGTCAAGGCCAGCGATCATCCGGTCGTGTGGTGTTCAGACCCCATGCACGGCAACACGCGCGCCACCGCCAGCGGGCTGAAAACGCGCGAGTTTGAAAACATCCTGAGCGAGGTCAAGCAGTTCTTCGCCGTACACAAGGCCGAAGGCACGCATCCGGGCGGCATCCATCTGGAACTGACCGGCCAGAATGTCACCGAATGCGTCGGCGGCATCGGCAACCTGCGCGACGAACACCTGCACGAGCGTTACGAAACCCATTGCGACCCGCGTCTCAACGCCAGCCAGGCGCTTGAAATGGCGTTTCTTGTCGCCGACGAGCTGCAAAAGAACTTCCGTCCCCACACACGCACCGCGGAGTAAGACCGATGCCCAGCACCTTCACCCTGACAATGGCGCAACTCAACCCCACAGTGGGCGATCTTGCGGGCAACATCGACAAAATCCGCACTGTCTACCAACAGCATAAATCCACAGCCGATCTGATCGTGTTCAGCGAGATGGTGGTCTCGGGCTATCCGACCGACGATCTGGTCCTCAAACCCTTCTTTATCGACCGCGTGATGCAGTCGGTCGAAAAGCTGGCGCAGGACGTGGGTGCGGACGGCGCAGGCCTGCTGGTCAGCGCGCCGTGGCGCGAAAACGGGCGCATCTACAACACCGCCCTGCTGTTGCACGATGGCAAGATCGTCGCCAAGCGTTTCAAGCACAACCTGCCGAACTACGGCGTGTTTGACGAGGTACGCGTCTTTTCCGCGGGCGAGCTGCCGCGTCCCGTCGAATTCAAGGGTGCGCGCCTTGGCGTGCTGACGTGCGAGGATATGTGGTTCCCCGAAGTCACCGCGCATCTGGAACGCCACGGTGCCGACATCCTCATCAGCCCCAACGGCAGCCCTTACGAGATCGACAAAACCCATATCCGTCTGGAGCAAGCCCGCGCGCGCGCAAGCGAAAGCGGCCTGCCGCTGGTCTACGTCAACCAGGTCGGCGGTCAGGACGAACTGGTCTTTGACGGCGCCTCCTTTGCCATTGACGAAAAAGGCAAGGTCATTACCCAGCTGCCCGCGCACACGGAATATGTCTCGACCCTTGTGTGGGAGTATTCCGAAGACCAGCCGTGGGTGTGCAAGTCGTTCGAGGCACCCCACACACTCAGCAGCGGTGCGGAATCTATTTACCAGACACTGGTGCTTGGCCTGCGCGACTATGTGCAGAAAAACGGTTTTCCGGGCGTGCTGTTTGGCATGTCGGGCGGTGTCGACAGCGCGCTGTCCGCCGCCATCGCCGTCGATGCATTGGGGGCAGACCGCGTACAATGCTACATGATGCCATCGCCCTATACCTCGGGTGAAAGCGTGCATGACGCCGAGGAATGCGCCAAGCTGCTTGGCATCCGTCATCAGGTGGTCTCGATCGAACCCGCTATGACGGCCTTTGACACCATGCTCCGCAGCGTCGCCAACGAAAACAGCGGCATCACGGCGGAAAACATCCAGTCGCGCAGCCGCGGCGTGTTTTTGATGGCGATGTCCAACACCACCGGCGCGATGGTGCTGTCGACGGGCAACAAATCTGAAATGTCGGTGGGCTATGCCACCCTTTACGGCGACATGTGCGGCGGTTTCAACGCGCTCAAGGACGTCTACAAAATGACGGTGTTCGAGCTGTGCCACTGGCGCAACAGCAACAAGCCCGCAGGCGCGCTCGGCCCCGATGGCCGTGTCATCCCCGAGCGCATCATCACCAAGCCCCCTTCGGCCGAACTGCGCCCCGACCAGAAGGACGAAGACAGCCTGCCAAGCTATCCCGTGCTTGACGATATCCTGACCTGTCTGGTCGAAAAGGAAATGAACCTTGCCGACATCGTCGCCAAGGGCCATCCGGCGGAAACCGTCAGCCGCGTGTGGACGTTGCTTGACCGCGCAGAGTACAAACGCCGCCAGGCCTGCCCGGGTGTGAAGATCAGCCGCAAGGCCTTTGGCCGCGACCGCCGCTATCCCATCACCAACCGCTTTACGCGCCTGATCGGGGAATAAGCATCATGGCCCTTGACCCGCCCGATCTGGATAGCGGCACGACAGACCAGTGGTATGCCTATTTCCGGCTGATGTCCTACGTGCCCTCTATGCCGCACAGCTTCAAACAGGTCATGAAGGAGATGACCCGCGCCGACAGTGCCCGCCGCGCGATGACGGGATATGTGGCGACGGCCTGCGACATCGTGCTGATGTTCAACGTCGACAAAGCGATGGATGACCAGTTCCTGCCCACCTTGCAGGACATGTTCGAATTACCGCCCGCCAGCCTGCTTCACCTCAACGCCCATGAAATCGCCGACCTTGCCACCATCGACCGCGAGGTTTTTTGTGAAAACCTGCGCGACATCGGCTTTACCGTGACGGATCAGGGGCGCATCACCGACTTTGCCCCGCCTGCGCCACCCGCGCCCAAGCCGGCGTCCGGCGGCCCGAAATTCCCCTGAGAGCCGCTTTTTACCCTCCAAAACCGCTGTTTTGCCCCCTTGCCACCCCTTGGGTTTTCAGGGGTGCTGGCGTATAATGGCGGCCTGACATTTCCCAAGGATTATACACCGCCATGACCGTCGCTCTTCGTTTCGCACCATCCCCCACCGGCAAGCTGCACGTCGGCAGCGCCCGCACCGCCCTGATCGTCTGGCTTTATGCCCGCAAGCATGGCGGCAACTTCATGTTGCGTATCGACGATACCGACCTGCAACGCTCGACGGAAGAAAACGTCGAAGACATCATGGAAGGCATGAAATGGCTGGGCCTGACATGGGACAGCTTCGCACGCCAGCGCGACCGCAACGACGACTACAGCCGCGCCATCCAGAAGCTCAAGGACAACGGCCGCCTCTATCCCTGCTACGAGACCGAGGAAGAACTCGCCCTCAAGCGCAAGGCGCTGCTGGCGCAGGGCCTGCCGCCGATCTATGACCGCGCGGCACTGAACCTTAGCGCCGAAGACCGCGCGAAATTCGAAGCCGAAGGCCGCCGCCCGCACTGGCGCTTCAAGCTGGAACACACCCCCATCGTCTGGGAAGACCTTGTGCGCGGCCACGTCGAATTCCACGGCAAAGACATGACCGACCCCGTGCTGATCCGCGAGGACGGCCGCCCGCTCTATCACATCTGCTCCGTCATCGACGACATCGACTTCAACATCACGCACATCGTGCGTGGCGAAGACCACGTCACCAATACCGCAACCCACGTGCAGATGTTCGAGGCGCTTGGCGCAACCCCGCCCGCCTTTGCCCACGTCACCCTGCTCGGCGATATGGAAGGCGGCAAGCTGTCCAAACGCAAGGGCGGTTTTGGCATCAAATCCCTGCGCGAGGAAGTCGGCATCGAGCCGATGGCCCTGATCTCGCTGGTGGCGCGCATTGGCACGTCCGATCCGATCGAGCCGCTCAGCGACATGCAGCAGGTGATCGAAAGCTTCGACTTCTCGAAATTCTCGCGCAACCTGCCGAAATTCGACGAGGACGAGCTTTATCGCCTCAACGCCAAAATCCTCCACCAGCTGGACTTCGCCGCCGTCAAGCCGCGCCTTGAGGCGATGGGCCTTGCCGATATTGACGAGGCCTTCTGGAACGCCGTCCGCCCCAATCTTGAAATCCTCAGCGACATCAAGGATTGGTGGCGCATCGCCAAGCAGGACATCACGCCGGTGATCGAAGACAAGGAATTCGCGCAAGTCGCGGCAGACCTTCTCCCCGAAGGCCCGTGGGATGGCACCACGTGGCAGCAATGGGTCGAGGCCATCAAGGCCAAGACCGACCGCAAGGGCAAGAACCTGTTCATGCCGCTTCGTTGCGCCATCACGGGCCAGGAACACGGCCCCGACCTCAAGGACCTGCTCCCCCTGATCGGGCGCGAGCGCGTGCTCGAGCGCCTGAAAGCGGCTTAGGGCGACACTTCATGCAGTATGATGCTGAACTTATAGAGAAGTGGGCTATAAACCTTAAACACAAAGCTGATGCCGTTGTTTGCTCCCAAGTCATTAAGTGGGGAGTTTTAGGGTGGGCCGTTGGCTTAGCTGTGCCCTATATAACCTCCGGCGCTATAGAGATGCTACCTTGGAAGATCATCGCAGGAGCTACTGGCGCAGCTATTGGTCTTCAAATCGGGCTTGAAAAATCACTTTCCATCAAAATCGAGGCGCAAAAGTTACTTTGCCAAATGCAGATTGAGATTAACACTCGTCAAAACTCCGCCTCGCCACTGAGTAGTGACAATCTAGACAAACTACGGGCGGTTAAATTTTAACGATGGCCGGAACCAATCGCTCCCATACCGAAGACGCACCGGCGCTGATCGCGCCTGCCATCATTCTGGTCGGCCCCCAGCTTGGCGAAAACATCGGCATGTGCGCGCGTGCCATGCTCAATTGCGGCGTCACCGACCTGCGTATCGTCAACCCGCGCGACGGCTGGCCCAATCCTGCCGCTGTCTCGGCCTCGTCGGGTGCGGTCAGCGTCATTGAAAATGCCCGCCTGTTCGACAGCACTGCCGCCGCCATCGCCGACCTTGAATACGTCTATGCGACGACGGCGCGTCTGCGCGAAATGGCCAAGCCCGTCGTTTCGGCCGAAGCCGCCGGACGCGATATCCAGCAACGCCACGCACAGGCGCAAAAGACCACGTGCGGCATCATGTTCGGGCCCGAGCGCACGGGCCTTGACAATGATGACGTTGCACTTGCCCATGCGGTGCTGAGCATTCCGCTCAACCCTGCGTTTTCGTCGCTCAATCTGGCGCAGGCCGTTTTGCTGACCAGCTACAGCTGGCTGGTGGCTGACAATCCGTTTCAGGAAAACCTTGAAGCCGTGCTGGCCGAGCGCGAGGCCAGCCCGCCCGCAACCGCTGGCATGATCGAAAACTTTATGGGACAGCTTGAAGACCATATGGAAGACGCCGGTTTTTTCCGCAGCGAAGGTCACCGCCCCACACTGATGCGCAACATCCGCACCTATTTCTTCCGCTCCGCCCCGACCGAGCAAGAGGTGCGCACCCTGCACGGCATCATTGCCACACTGGCCGGCAAGCGCCAGCGCAAGGGCGCCTGAGCATGTTGCGCGCGGGCCGCCTGAACATCACCCTTGATGGGCAGTTCGGCTCCACCGGCAAAGGATTGCTCAATGCCTATATCGCACTGACGGCAGCGCAAAAACCCGATATCTGCATCAGTAACGCAGCACCCAATGCAGGGCATACCTATGTGGACCCTGCCAGTGGTGACAAGCGCACAACCTTCCATCTGCCCGTCAGCGGTGTTTTGTGCCCCGACAGCCTGATTTACCTGTGCGCCGCCAGCATTATTGACCCGGATTTACTGGCGCGCGAGATCGCGGATTTTGCGATCGATCCCGCGCGTATCATTATTCACCCGCGCGCGGCCATCCTGTTGCCCGAACATGCGGCGCGCGAAATGGACGGCGCGTCGGGTACCACGACGCTGGCATCGACGCGCAAAGGCGTCGGGGCTGCACTGGCCGACAAGATCGCGCGCCATGCGGGTCCACGCACCGCGGCGCAGTACTACTCAGGCCATTCGCATGGATTTTCCATCCGCACGCTTGATCTGGACCATGACCTGTTGCGTGGCATGACAGCCCTGATGGAAGTGCCGCAGGGCTTTGGCCTGTCCATCAACCACGGCCTGTCCTATCCGCATTGCACCAGCCGTGACCTGACCGTTGCCGCCGCACTCAATGATGCGGGCGTACACCCGGCACATCTTGGTCATGTAACGGTCTCGCTGAGGACTTTCCCCATCCGCGTCGGCAACATCACCGACGATCGGGGACTGGAGATCGGTCATTCAGGCCCGTTTTACCATGACAGTGTGGAGCTTGGCTGGGACGATCTGGGCGTGATGCCCGAACGTACGACCGTCACCAAACGCATCCGCCGCATCGCCACTTTCTCGCAACATCAATATGCGGATATGCTTCGCCAGCTGCGTCCGGATACCGTTTTGCTCAATTTCTGCAATTACCTGCGCAGCGTGCAGGAAACGCAAGACTTGCTCGACGCCATGCGCATCACCGAAAAACACTGCGGCGTTTCACCCGCGCATCTCTACGGTCTTGGCCCCGCCTGCGGCGATATCCATGCTGTCAGCGACGCACAGGCGCTGTGGCAACTGGTCAAGGCAAGACAGTAACCAAAAGTGCGGCGTGGTCGGAATAAGGCTGCGCAATCACCTTGAGCGCAAGTTTATCCTTGAGGCTTTCGGAGCAAATACACAGGTCAAGCACCCGGCGCAGGCTGGAAAAAGTAAAGGTCGGTTCGTCCTCGCGGCTCAATACATGCAGGCCGCTGTTGCGTAACAGTGGTGCAAGCTCGCCAAAACCGCCCATGATGTTGAAATCCGCCAAAACGATGACCTCGCGCTCCGTCCGCGCAATCAGGCGGCGCAGTTCGCGGAATTGCTCTGCCCGCACCGCTTTTTGCAGCGAGAAATGAGCAAAGAAAACCACAGTGCCTTGCGGTCCTTCGACCTCGTAGATCAGACGCTTGCTGCCGAGGGAAAAATAGCGGCGCGCGAACGCCAGCGGGCGGCGGGCCAAAAAGGCGTTGCAACGCCCCCTGTGCCACGGCACGCGGCTGAGCCAGCTATTGACGCCGTATTTATCGGCGACATCAAAGAAAGGATAATCGTCGTCGGCCAACGCCTGTACCTGACTGTAACGCCCCTCTTTTTCATGATGTTCGATTTCAACGAAGCAGCAGAGATCTGGTTTTTCTTCGCTCATGACGCTTTTGATCTGCATCATCACCTGTTGTTGCACGGGCAACGGGCAGTGCAAGTGGCGGTGCAGATGGCGCATATGCTGCGCAAGCGAGCCGTCAATCCCCTTGGCATAGCCGATATTGCTGAACAGTATCTTATAGGTCATGATGCCTAGATCACCTTTTTCAGGACGCGGCCAAGATAGCCGAGCAGCTTGACCGGCAGGCTCACCTGCGGCCAGAACGCCTCATCAACCAGGCGGCTTTGCGCCGCAGCGCCATCGAAATGCGATGCCAATCCCGCAACCACGCTGTCATCCTCGACCACAAGGTTGCTTTCGCGGTTGCGCAGCATGCTGAGGTAATCGAGATTGGCACTGCCGATCATGGCCCAATTGTGGTCAATGACCACATATTTCGCATGCATCATCTGCGGCCCGTATAAAAAGAACTTCACGCCTTTCTTGCGCATTTTTTCAAAATAGGTTTGCCCCACGACGCCGGCAATACCCACATCAGGTCGGGCAGCGACCATGATGCGCACATCAACACCGCGCTTTGCCGCATCGGTGATGGCGCGCTTGAGCCGGATCGGCGGCATGAAATACGGCGTGGCGATACAAATGCTTTTGCGCGCTTCGCGTATGCAGCGCAGCATCTCATGATAAATCGGGTTTCTGTGGCCGGGACGGCTGCGCAGGTAGCGATAGCCGTTATCCGATTTTTCGGGTTTGTAGCGGAAATCCTGCTCGACGTTCAGGATCACTTCGCCTTCGATGCGTACATGGGCCTCCACCCAGTCTTTCATATAATCGGCCATGCAGGCGCTGCCGATATGAAAGATACGCGCATCGATCATCGCACTTTTGGCGTGGTTGCGCGGAAACCAGCGGTGTGGCGTGAACAGGTTACGCCAGTGCAGGCGGTTATAGGGTTGCACCTCGGCCCCCAACTGGCGCAACTCCGCGATAAGCGGATTGCCGCGCAACGATCGGCTGCCGACACTGTCGAGCAACAGGCGCACCTTGACCCCCTGTGCTGCCTTGTCACGCAACAGGGTCATAAACCGGCGCCCGATATGGTCATCCATGAGGATATATTGCTCGACCTCGATCGAAACCTGCGCCGATGCACAATCGCGCACAAGATCGGCCCAGACTGCCGCCGCCGTGAATGTAAAGCTTGCCATCGCATACCTGAAAGAAAGCGCGGAGGAAGTAATAAAATTGCACTTTCAATACCAAAGCGCCAGCCGCCTGTGTTGTTCCCCCACACTTTTCTTATTTATATCATTGATTTTAATATGCTATTTCCCTCTTGAATTTTCATATTTCATTAAGGGCCTCCTTGTATAATACACCTGACCGTTGTTTTTTTGGTTTTGAAGGGACCTGCTCCGTGGCGAATAATGCCCATCCGCTGGTGATTGTGGGTGCCGGTTTTGCCGGTACGACATCGCTGTTGCATGTTCTTTTGCAGGCGGCCGCGGACCCTGCCCTTGATGCCAGCCAGCCTTTGCATGTGACTTTGCTGGAACGTGCGCCCAGCCAGATGTTCGGCGGCATCGCCTATGGCCAGACACCGCATCATGAATACAACCTGAACCTCAGCGCCAAGCGCATCACGCCATTTGCCGACGGCAAGCGCCCCGAAGGCTTTCCCAGCATGGAAGAATTCATCGAGGAGTTCGTCGCCGAACATCCCGAGGTCAGCAGCCAGTTCGTCAATACATCGCGCCAGTTCTACGGGCAATACCTGCGCCATCTGGTCGATCTGGCAGTAAAAAAAGCAGGCAACAAGGTCTCGTTTGAAACCGTATACGATCAGGCCGTTGACATGCACGAAACGGCCGACGGCGTCACGTTGCAACTGCAAAGCGGACAGAACATACAGGCCAGCCGCGTTATTCTGGCGACAGGTTTCAAGGAAGCCGTTAACCCCGCGTTCTCGTTCAACGTCGCAAGCCATGCCGGCTATCTCGACTATCCCTATTCCGAAGCCGCCAACGGGTTTTTCAAACGTGTGATAGAAGGCCCGCAGAACGCGCCCGATAAAAAGGCGCTTGTGATCGGCACAGGGCTGAGCGCGATGGACAGCGCCAACCGCCTGCTTGACAGCGGTTATCAGGGCAAAATCGTGATGATCTCGCGCCGCGGGCTGATGCATGCGATCTACCGCCAGATCAGCGAAAATCCGCGCGATCTGCTGCAGGGCGAGCCACGCGACGAAGCCGATCTGCCCTTTACGCGCAACGCGCCCGATTTCATTCAAAAAATGCCGCAATGCAAGACGTTTGACGATCTGTTCACTCTCTTCAAAAAAGAGATGTTCCAGCGTCTGCGCGAAGGCTACACGACCGAGGAAGTGCTGGGCCATTGGGAAAAATACGTTCCCGATGTCTATCGCTCCTTCCCGCAAGAAACGGCGGATTTCCTGCTCAATTACGAAACTGCCATCAACGTCATGCGCGTTGGCACCACGCCCGAGCTGGCGGATAAAATCCTCAAAGCACAACAGGAAGGCCGCCTTGAGATTATCAGCGGCCGCATCAGTGATATGCAGCGCACCCCGCAGGGTATAAACGTCACCTGGCGCCCCAACAACCGTCACGGCCAGCGCGTGGGCGCTGACAGGTCAGACGTGTTTAATACAGTCATCAACGGCATCGGCAACAGCACCAAATACGACCTGCCTGCCGACAAAATCAAGGATACACTGTGGAAAAACCTGCGCGCGCGAAATGCCTATACCGTCCACGCATTGCGCGACGGTGTTGCGGTTACACCCGATTTTCACCTGATTGACGGCAATGGTGCGCCTTATAAACGTGTCACCGTCATCGGCGCGCCGGTTTCAGGCCATATGAACGTCAGCAGCTATGCCTATCCCGAAAAGGACGGCGCAGGTGCGCGCCTTGGTGCCTTTACGCTCAACATTCAGGGCATCCTTGGCGGTGTGCTGGCGATGGTGGACAGCAACTACGGCGATTTCCGCAAGGCGCAAATCGCCGCCACTCTCCCGCGCGCTGACTTGCGCGCCGTCGCCTCAAGCACGCCGCCAGCCCCTGCATGAGATGGCCACAGGCACCAGCAAAAAAGCCGCCGGAGCGATCCGGCGGCTTTTTGTTCGATTTCGTCGCGTAAAAATTAACGCGAGTAGAATTCGATGATGAGGTTCGGTTCCATGCGGACGGGATACGGAACGTCTTCCAGTTTCGGGCCGCGGATGAATTTGCCCGCGCCTGCTTTGTGGTCGACTTCCAGGTATGCCGGAACTTCACGGTCCTGTGCTTCGCTGGCCATGATGTAGAGGGTCATGGTGCGCGATTTTTCTTTTACGGTGATCACATCACCATCACGCAGCGAGTACGAAGGAATGGTCACGCGTTTGCCGTTGACGAGAACGTGGCCGTGGTTGACGAACTGGCGTGCCGCAAAAACGGTCGGCACGAATTTCATGCGGTAGACAGCGGCATCCAGACGGCGCTCGAGCAGCTCGATCAGGTTCTGGCCGTTGTCGCCTTTGCGGCGGCGCGCTTCTTCGTAATACTTGTAGAATTGCTTTTCGCCGATGTTTGCGTAGTAGCCTTTCAGCTTCTGCTTGGCGTGCAGCTGGATCGCGTAGTCGGTCGGCTTTTTGCGGTTCTGGCCGTGCTGGCCGGGGCCGTATTCGCGTTTGTTGAAGGGCGACTTGGCGCGGCCCCAGAGGTTGACGCCAAGGCGGCGGTCAATCTTGTGTTTTACTTGTGGTCTTTTAGCCATCGTAGATATCCTTTGTTGTTGATGCCGGAGGCTTTTTGCCGCCGACGATATTGTCCCGCTTATCCGGCCCGAAGGCCGAAGGATGACATGCGCATCATCTGCGCCTGCCCCGCTTTTGCAGGAATGCGCCTGTTATCAGCTATTTAGGCGGGGTTGTCAACGGCCTATTTACGGTTCTGGCAAATATACCGTTTCAAATATACATGTAAATTCAATCACATAGAAAAATCCCCCGCCTTGCGGACGGGGGATTTTTTTGCGAAACGCTGTCAACTCGCTTACTGGACAAGGCCGCAAGGCTGGTTGTCGAGGAAGCTGTTGGCGCAATCGACATCGCTGTTGCCGCTGGCCGCAGGGGTGCTGTCGCCGCCCGCTGCAGGCTCGAGGTTTGCGAGGTCTTCGGCAGACACATCGTCACCGCCCGCTGCGGGTTCCAGCGCAGCCAGAACCGCCGCCGCATTGCCGCCTGCAACGCTGGTCGGCGCGTTGCTGCGATAGCGCAGCGCCACGTCGGTATCAAGCGTACGAGTCTCGATTTGCGAGAAACGGTCCTGCGCAATCACGTTGTTAGCCACGGATACGACCGGACGACCCAGCGTGTCGAACATCACCGTGGGGCTGATACCCGCAGGCAACATGTTGACCGTCATCGTTCCATCGACATAGCTGATGGTGTAGTTGCCCAGACGCGCGCCGCTCGCACCGCCCGCCGTGATCGCATAGCTGCCGACAGGCGCTGCCGCCGCCGAACCCGCACTCGACAGCATCACGCTGTCGATGGTGTCGCCGTTAACAAGACCGGTCGAGCTGAACTCGTTGCCTGTAAAGACAAACTGATTTGTAAAGGTTTTGGCCTGGTCAAGCGCAGTGATAGTCAGGCTGGCCGGCGTTACATCAAGATTACCCTTCACATAGGTGATCTTATAGTTTTGCAAGCCCGTACCCGTCGCACCGCCCACATTGATCTTGTAGGAATTGACGTTGGCCATACCGGCGGCGCCGGTACTGCTCAGATTGACGGTGTTGATGCTATCCCAGCCCATCAATCCCGCAAACGTAAAGTCAGCAGCATTGTCGAAGGTTAGGGTTTCGCCATAGGTCTTGCTCTGATCCTTGGCGGTAATGGTCAGCGCCGCAGGATTAACCAGCATGAGACCCGGCGTATACAGGATTTTATAGTTGGCAAGCCCTGTTCCGGTTGCGTTGCTGCCGAAGATACCATACAGGCCGACATTCGCGTTGGCCGCTGCGCCATTGCTGGTCATGGTAACGCCCGTGACGGTATCGTTGTTCTTCAGGCCATAGACACCGTAATCGGTATTGTCAAACGTATGGGCCTGGCCATAGGTTTTGCTGAAACTGTCCGCCGTGATCAGCAGCAGTGCCGGGTTAACCTTGATCGTGCCGGGTACATAGCTGATGGCGTAGTTGCCAAGTGCGTTGCCTGAAACGCCATCAAGTGTGATCGCGTAGTTGCCAACATTGGCCGTAGCGGCAGTGCCGGCACTGCTCAGGTCCACATTAATGTTGTCCCAAGATTTCAGGCCGTTCACACTGAAAGCCGAGTTGCCCAGATTAAGCACGTCGCCATAGGTCTTGGTCTGGTTTTTCGCGACAATGGTTAACGCCGCAGGCGTAACCGTCTGCACACCTTTGATGTAGGTGATGTTGTAGTTAGACAGGCTGGCCGTCACGCCGTCGGCTTTGACGATTTCGTTAACGTAGCTCCAGACATCATAGGTGCCCACGGGCGCCTGCAGATAACCGCCGTCGTAGTTGGTGTTCCACGAGGTCACCGTATCGCCGTTCTTGAGGCCGGTGAAGGTTGCAGAGGGGCTCGGCAGATCGCTTGAGGTCAGTTGCTGGCCATAGATTTTAGTGTGGCTGGCACTGGTGACAGTCAGCGGCGCTTGGGTCACAGTCAGCGTTCCTTTTTGGAACGTGATGTTGTAGTTGCTCAGCCCCTGCCCTGTTGCACCGTAGATATTGATGTCATAGGTGCCGACATCATGCTGGGGCAGCCAACCGCCCATGATCTGGCCGTTGGTCGTATCAACCTTATCCTGATACTGAAGACCAGTGACCGTGTACGGACCACCGTTATTATAGTTCATGGCATCGCCATAAACTTTGGTCTGATCGTTCGCCTTGATGATCAGGTCCGCCTTGGTGATCTCAAGGTTACCGTTCACATAGTTGATGACATAGTTGTCAAGACCTTGCGAAGAAACGGCATTGAGCGTACCGCGCGTGATGGCATAGTCGCCGACATCCTGCCCGGCGTCGCGTGTCACAGCGCCCGTGATGCTATCGCCGGCCAGCAAGCCGCTGTACGAATAGCCAAGCGTGGGATCGTCGCTGCCATATACTTTTTCAAGGTCGTTGCCGTTGACGTTAACGACGATGTCGACACCGCAACCCACACCACCGGCGGCGATGCAAACCTTGGTACCATTTACGTCCTTACCTTCGATCTTGACGCTGCCGCCCTTTTGATCGCGGCGCACGGCACTGTTGGTAAACAGCGCATCGGCCTGTTTGGTCGTTCCGTCTTCCTTAAAGGCGACGGCAGAATTCGTCGTGCCACCGGTTGTGTTGATGTTGCTGCGGCGGATATCAACGGTGTTGCCCGCGCTCCACCCAAACAGGGTCAGCCCCTTGCCGTAAATTCCGACATCGCCGCCTTTGGTGAAAATGCTGCTGTCGGCGATGTTCACGCCTTTGCCGGAGTCCGTTGCATAGCTGTAGATGTTGACATCACCGCCATTGGTATTGACCGTGCTGTTGCTCAGGAAAACCTGACCGCCCGCATCGACGACCAGATTGCCGCCATTCAGGTTAATGGTGCGGCCGTTAATATTGACATCGCCGAACTGCGCATAAAGCTCGAGAGAAATGCCCGCCTTGACCATATTGATATCGTGATTCACATCAATAGTGCCCACCGAATAGATCAACACATCACTTGTCGCATTATTGATAGAAGAAATGTTGCCGCTATTGATCGAGAAGTAAGTCGGATCCAGCAACCATAGACCATAAGCACCGAACACCGCCGAGGTATCGACGAAAGTGCCGGAGACATCAAGAACATCTTTCGACGAGGTCTCAACGAAACCGCCGTTGCCGCTTTCGCTGCCGCCTTTGGCGGAATAGCTGCCTGCCGTGGTGGTTTTATCTTCCGACCAGACGGCGATGGTCCCGCCGTCGCCTGCGGTGTTTGCGTTGGCGCTGATTTCAGCACCCGCCGCTACGTCGACGGTTTTGGCTTTGGCAAGGGTATCCGCACCCTTGACGTCACCGCCGATTTTGACAGTACCGCCGCCGGTCTTGCCCGAAGCGTCGATCTTGCCTGCGACTTTCACGCTGGCGCCCGCGCCGGTCAGGATGATCTCGCCACCCTTGTTGACCAGGCCTTTTGCCTCGATCACGCCGCTGGTGTTGATCACTGAATTGACGACGTTATTCGCTGCTGCGGCGGTCATCACGACCTTGCCTGCGTCGGCAACGATGGTGCCTGCATTTTCAGCCTTGATCGTGCGCGCGCCGCCCGTGCTGCCAACTGCAAGGTGCAGCAGGCCATCGCCGTACATATCGACGCCGAAGGTATCGCCCGCGCCAAGCTGCAGTTTAGCCATATGGCCTTCGATGACGCCGTTGTTGCGCACGACAGGCGCCACCAGCACGCCAAGACCGGCGTCGCGGATGGTGATGCGGCCATTGTTTTCAACGCTGGCGTCAAGTTTGCCCGCGCGGTCGAATTCCATCGCGCCGCTGGCGGTCATGAAACGGGTGTTGTCGATGTCGGCTGTCGAGGCAACGAAGCCGCTGACGTCAACATTGCCCGAAGGGCCGATCAGCACACCGTTGGGGTTGATGACCAGCACACGGCCGTTGGCGGTCAGGTTACCGTTGATGGCGGTTGCCTGATTGCTGTTCACAACGCGGTTAAGCGCGAGCGATGAGGTCGAGGGCTGGATGAACTGGGTGGTCTCGCCCGCCGCGATGTCGAAATTGTCCCATTCGATGATGGCGCGGCCCGACGTCTGGTTGATCGTGGTGGTGGTGCCGCTGGTGCTGATGGTTGCAGAACCGGCGGTCACGTTGCCGCCCGAGGGGTTCGCGTTGGCGGGTGCGGCCATGACGACGATACCGCCTGCCAGGGTCACCACAACCGTCATCTGGCGGCAAAGCTTGAGAACGTCTTTACCTTTCTTGCGGAAGCTCCAGCGGAATTCGTGTTTGTTTGTCTCGATTTGGGTGTGTTGAGCCGCCACGGGAAGAACTCCTGCGAAAGGTTAAGAAAGGGTAAAAACCGGTCATCATAGGTACACCGGTCCGCCCTGCATTGTCAAGAATTATGGTTAAAACCGCTTGGTTAAGGTCATGAATACGCGGGTATCATCGTCGCCTTCCGCATTGACCTGCTTGTTCAAGGGTTTATCAACCTCAAGATAGCCTGAAAGGTCATAGTTGAGGTTATATCGTACCCCAACACCAGTCGAGGTCAGGGAGTCTTCCTCTACCTCGCCCACCACGGGGCTAATGTTTTTGACCTTGCCGTAGTCGACGAAGGTATAGAATTGATAGCTCTGCAACAGGCTGTCGGCCACGGCTCCGCTATAGCGCAACTCCAGCAGGCCGGCATAGCCCTTGTCGCCGGCAATCTCGCCCGAGTCATAGCCACGGCCGAAACCGGCCCCGCCCACGGTGAATTCTTCCGACGCCAGCAAAGGATCGGACGTGTACTGCCCCGTCGCCGAAACAAGCGCTGAGATGCCCGGCCACCACAAATCCTGCACGCGGGTTGCCGTCGCATTAAAGCGCAGGAAGTCGTGTTCGCCATTCGCGCGCGAACGGCCAATGCCGTCGCTGGTCGCATCCAGCACGCGCAGGCCCTGCGTCAGACCAAGGTCGAACTGGTTGATGCCGCGCAGGCTGTCGGTGAAATCAAAGGTCGAGTTCAGGCGCGCGGAGCGGATGCGGTCACGCCCCACTTCGATGCCCGACAGTTCGGTCGTGGTGTTGTTGGCACTAAAGCCGCCATTGATGCCAAGGTTGACCTCGCGGCTGCGGATGATGGGATAGAGTGCCTCGACGTCAAACAATTCGCTGTCACCTTCGATGCCAAGCGAGCTGATGCTGCCGCCCGGCTTGGTCGAGGTAATCGCATAGCGGCCTTTGACGCGCAGGCCTTCGGTGAAAAGCTGTTCTTCGTGAGTGATCTCGCCGTATTGCAGTTCTTCGGACTGCGAGGCAATGATCGTGCGCAGCGTCGTGCGGTCATGAATGCCGAACAGCGAGTTGAACGCCCCCACCAGCTCGCCGCGCCAAGGGCCGACAAAGCGCGTGCCGCGGTTATCAATGGTCGCCGATCCTTCAAACAGGTCCTGTTCGACCACAATGACCAGATCGCCCGCACCTTGGGTCTGCGACGGCTTGACGAAGCTGCGCGCGGTAATGCCCGGCAGGTCGTCGATCAGCAGAAGATAGCGTTCGATGTCGCGGGTATTGGTGGGGCCTGCGCTATGGATCTTGTTGGCCATCGAGCGGATCAGACCGCCGCGGTCCTTGTAGTTGCCGGTGACTTCCACGTTTTCAACGCGGCCTTCGACCGCCTGAACGCGCACGACGCCGTTCTGGATTTTCTGCGGCGGCAGGACCACGCGCGAGAAGATATAGCCATCCTCGCGGTATTTGCGCGTCATGTTGTTGGTGATGCGGCTCAGATCCGCGAAGGATACTTCCTTGCCTTTGAACTCGCCCACGATTTTGGCGAAATCGTCCTGATCGTAAACGGTGCTGCCTTCCACCACGACGTTGCTCAGGGTGAAGACTTTTTCAGTACTGCCCTCGATCGCCTCGTCCTTCATCTGCGGCAGGACGATATTGCCATCAAGCGCGCCGCGGTTGCGGTCTTCGCGCTCAAGACTGCGGCTGATGATGCCGGGATCGGCAGAGGTCGGCACCTGCGCCGAAGCAATGGCGGGCAGAGCAATCAGGGTCCCCGCCAACAAAACAGCAGACAGGCGGCGCAACGAAACAATGGCGGTCATGACAGAAAAGTATCCCAACGGAAATGAAGGCGAAATTTTCTGTCATATTACAGATATATACGAAGATTACAATGGGGATAATCCATTGAAACCAAAGGCGTTTGTGGATAACCCCGCCCCTGCGGCGCCCCTATTCCAGCGCGGCCACCGCCTGCTCGACCATCGGCTCCTTGGTTTTCTTGGGCGTGCGCATCAACAGCAACAGCGGCAGGGCCGCCAGCACCACATACATCATCAGGCGGAAATCGTTGAGATAGGCAATCGCGGCCGACTGGCGGGTGACCTCGCTGTTGAGCATGGCCAGCCCCTGCGCGGTCTGCATGTTCATGATCTGCCCCGGCAGGGCGTGCAGCATGGTGGCAGGCATGCCAAGGGGTGACAGGCGGCCCACCAGTTCTTCGTGGTTGATCTGCGTATAGCGCGCCGCCAGCGCGATCATCACGGCGATACCGATGGAACTGCCGATATTGCGCACCAGACTGAAGACCGACGTCGCATCGTTGCGGTAACGCCCCGGCAGCGTGGCATAGGCGATGGTACTCAGCGGCACAAAGACCAGCCCCATGCCAAACCCCTGGATCAACCCGGTGCGCGTCAGGATGCCCTCGGTGATTTCAAGGTTGAACAAGCTCATTTCATACAAGGAATAAGCCGTCAGCAACAAACCCGCTGTAATCATATAGCGCACGTCGACCTTGCGCGCGAGCAACTTGCCCGCCAGCATCATCGACAGCATGGTCCCCACACCGCGCGGGGCCAATACCTCGCCGGTGGTGATGACCGGATAGCCCATCAGGTTTTGCAGGTACGGCGGCAACAGCGCCATCGTGGACAGCAGGATGATGCCGATTAGAAAGATAAACACCAGTGCCACCGCATAGTTGCGGTCGGCGAACATCGCTGGTTCAAAAAACGGCCGCTTGGCGGTCAGCAGGTGGACGACAAACAGGTAAAGCCCGAAGATCGCAATCACGCCCTCGATGATGATTTCGTTTGACGAAAACCAGTCGAGCGTCTCCCCCCGGTCAAGCATCATCTGGATGCCAAAGACGAACATGGCCAGATAGATGAACCCCGCAAGATCGAACTTGCGCGTATTGTCCTTGGGTGTTTCAGGCATGAAGGCCACCATGCCAAAGGTCGCCACGATACCGATGGGCAGGTTGATAAAGAATACCCAGCGCCAGTCGTAATATTCGGTCAGCCACCCGCCAAGCGTAGGCCCCAGGATGGGCCCCAGCATGACCCCTACACCCCACATGGCCATTGCCTGCCCGTGTTTTTCAGGCGGGTTGATATCAAGCAAGACGGCTTGGGACAGCGGGATCAGCCCCGCGCCGAACACGCCCTGCAACAGGCGGAACACCACCATTTCCGGCAAGGTCTGCGCGATACCGCAGAGCATGGAGGCGATGGTAAAGCCGATGACACTGATCAGAAACAGCTTACGCCGCCCAAGGCGCGCCGCCAGAATACCCGTCGGCGCCGTCATGATGGCAGCAGAGACGATATAGGACGTCAGCACCCACGAGATCTGCTCCTGCGTGGCCGACAATGCCCCCTGCATGTGCGGCAACGCCACGTTGGCGATGGTGGTGTCAAGCGCCTGCATGATCGTCGCCAGCATGATCGACACCACCACAAAGCTTTTTTGCAGCGGGTGACGGTCAAGCACGGTAACGGTCTGTTGTGCGGCGGCGGTTGACATGACGGCTTACGAGCCTTTGACTTTTTTGAAGGGCAGATGCGGATAGCGTTGCGTGTCGACGTGGATGTCGGCACTCATGCCCGTGCGCAGGACAGGCGCGCCGTCTTTGGGGATGGGGCGGATGCGCACGGCGATGCGCTGGACGACCTTCACCCAGTTGCCCGTGGCGTTTTGCGCGGGAAGGATCGAAAACTCCGACCCTGTGGCGGGGCTGATGCTCTGCACCTCGCCGTCCCATTCATAGCCGGGATAGGTGTCGACGCTGATCTGCACCTTCTGGCCCGGAGTGATGTCGGTCAGCTCGGTTTCCTTGAAATTGGCCTCGATCCAGACATCTTCCGACGACACAAGGCTGAGCATTGGTGTGCCTGCGGGCGCATAGACGCCAAGGCGCGGCATGGTGCCGACCACACCCGTTACGGGCGCGCGCAGTTCGGTGCGCGAAAGGTCAAGACGCGCGGCATCCAGCATAGCCAGCGCCTGCCGGTAAAGCGGATGGTCGGCGGTGGCGATATCGGCATTATTGGCCAGCTTGGCCAGAATGACCTGCAGTTCCTGTTGCAGTTGCAAGACCTTCACCGCAGCGGCGTCACGGTCACGCAAAGCCGCGTCGATGCGCGAGCGCGGGGTGGCCTCCTCGCCCAGCTTGATCTGGCGGTCATATTCCTTGGTGGCGTAGTCGGCCTCGACCTGCTCGATCTTCAACTCCTCCTGCTTTTGGCGGTAAGACGCGCGGATCTCCTCGATTTCGGTTTCGACCGTGGCCAGATTGGCTTCGGCCTTCGCCAGCGCGATGCGGTACGGTGCGGGATCAATCGTCAGCAACAAGTCGCCCTTTTGCACCAGCTGGTTGTCGCTGGCATGCACGGCCAGCACCGCACCCGCGACTTCGGGCGCCAGCATGACCTTGTCGGCCTTCACATAGGCGTTGTCGGTCGACACATAACGGCCGCTGAACAAATATGCAATCGCCGCCGCCACAATGACGATCAGGGGCACGACCACCATCAACAGGCGGCGGGTGCGCGGCTTTTTGCTTTTTTCTTCTGACATGACTGTGTCCTCTTTCTTACTCGTTCTCGGCGACATTGGCGCGCATGCGCGTCAGGATGTCGAAAAACATTTGTTGTTCCTGTGGGCTGATGCCCTGATTGGCGTCCCTGAGGACTTCGACCGAATGGCCTTTCATTTCCTTGAGGATCGGGTCGGCCTTGACCGCAAGATGCAGGCAGACCGCGCGGCGGTCGGCGGGATCAGGCCTGCGCTCAATCCAGCCAGCCGCCTGCATGCGGTCGAGCAAGCGGCCCACGCTGATCGGCTGCATTTCAAGGATGTCGGCCAGTTGTTTCTGGCTGATGCCCGGCTTGCGCGACAAGATCGCAAGCGTGCGCCATTGCGTCTGCGTCAGACCCAGCGCCTGTACGCGACGGTTGAAGTTGCGGCGCATCAGGCGCGCAACGTCATTGAGCAAAAACCCGCAACCTTCCTGCGGCGTGGCGATATCGGCCATGATGACCTCCTGCCTTCCATATAATAAGCATACTTATATTATAGGCACTTAAAGATGCCATCGGCAACTATGTTATTATATATAATTGATATTATTAAATTTTATAGGTTGCTACGGATACTTTCGACCGTCCCAGGCGACATGTCCTTCATCTGCTCGGCCAGTGCCTTGAGTCGCTTGAACGATGTCGGCAGGCAATTATCCGGCACATCGCGCGCCTGCTCCACAATCAATGCCGCAAGCTCGCCAAACATCAGTACTGGCAAATGCGTCTTGCGCATCATCTCGTCGTGCAACTCGGGCGTGATGGCACGGCCTGCGCCGTCACGGGTTACGATCTCGCTGCTGATCCTGGCAAAAAGATCAACGACCGCCGCACTTTCTGCGCATTGATGGGTCAGAATGCAAGTGCGCCCCGTCGCCGGACTGTTCGGGCCAAACATCGGATGGATAGATGTCACCCGCGCGCTGTGGTGCAGGCAATCCGCCGTCGGGCGGCGCTGTACGGAGCAGACATTGACCAGATGGCGGCCCTGATAGCGTTGCGCCACTTCTGCCACGGCAGAAACAGGCACGGCGAGAATAACAGTATCCGCATCCGCAATGAGGTCTGCGTGTGAAGCCAGTTCATTCTTGAGAAAACGGCCGAACATGCCGTCGCCAACAACCGTAATCTGCATATGCTGTCTCTTTCTTAATGTTTGCTGTCGTGAAGGTGTTTTTGCTCGATCGCGCGCACGTAACCTTCCTTGTGATACGGTACTTCCGCCAGCTTGCGGAATTCGGGATCCGTCACCAGTTGCGCGCGCATCTGCCCCTTGGTCACCTTGTCGAGCATATCGCGCGAAGCGATATTAATGATCGGCGTCTTGCCGTCGGACAGCAACGTTGTCACAGATGTCACGCCACACCGCAGGCACGTCCCCCACAGCACATAACCGTCGCGCGTGGCAAAGTAGTAATACCCAACCGGCGCGGTCGTCGGGATTTGCTGGATGTCGTATTTTTCCGCTACAACACGCTTGAGCCCCGCCTGCAGGGTGGCAATAAAATCCTTCATCCCGGCCTCGGGGAATATACCCTTGGGATCGACATCGGCGGCTGGCATATATTTGTCCCCGCCTTTGACCGCATAGCGGCGTTGCGTCTTGTTGATGATGCGCACCAGACGCGCGTCTTCGCCTTCCTGTATCCAGTCCTGCAGGGGGTAGCGGCCTGTACGGTCATGGTATTCATCGATCAACCCGGCCCAATAGATCAGGTGTTCCAGCCGCGCGGTATCGGCATCGGCGCGAAACCTCTCGCCGAAAGTCGACGGCGTCTTGCTGAAGAAATGCACCCCCAGCATGACGATAAAGACGAAGAACAGCAGAAAAGCGATTTTTCTCATGACCGCGCGCCCCCATACCTTTGCTCTCAAAGCTTATGCCGGATCATCGCACGCGCACAGGGAAAACATTGCCCAATCACAGGTTGACGCATAGATTTTCCAGCAACTTCAAGCTATAAAGCCGCCCTGCTGACCAAATTGGGCCATATTGTGATCGCATGAACAGCGCATATTATGTTATGATTATAAAGAAAGATGCTCCCAAGGGGGAACACCTCTATACATGAAAAAACTGCGCCCGCGCCCTGTTCCTTTACGCCAGCAAGGTTTTACCCTTGTTGAGCTTGCAGTGGTCATGTTGCTGATCGGATTGATGGCCGGAATAGTGGTTCAGGCGCGCAGCTATATCCGCAAGAACCAGATCACAACGACAATCACGCAGGTCCAAACCTACAAAGAAGCAATGCAAGTCTACAAGGACAGCTATGGCTTCATCCCCGGAGATTCCCCCGCTGCCACAAACATCCTGCCCAACTGCACCTCCGCCACTTTCTGCTATAACGGCAATGGCGACGGCATCGTCGGCGAGAGCAGTAGCAGCCTGATCGGCTCGCAAGCGGGCGTGACCAGCATGCCGCAGGCGGAAACCAGCATGTTCTGGAAGCATCTGGCCAAAGCCGACCTGATCACCGGCATCGAACCCGATGCCACACCGGTCGTCTCCACGCAGGCAGGCCGCTTTGGCCAGACACACCCCTCCGCCCCCGTGGGCGGCGGCTTTACGGTTCACTATTTCACGTTTAATACCGGCATTACCGATTACCTGAAAACAGCGCTGTGGATGCGCCTGACCAATGATTTTACGGGCAGTTCTGCCTATTCAGTCCTCACACCGCATGATGCGGCGGTCATCGACAGAAAAATCGACGACGGCAACCCGTTTGGCGGCAACGTGCAGTCGGTTGGCAACGGGGCGTTCACCAGCAATACCTGCGGGGTCTCCAGCTCCAAAAGCTATGTTGAATCCAACTCGACCAAAGAATGCGCCATGTATTTCCGCATGGATAAATAATATTGGCCATCACAGCCAATAGCATCAGTCTCTGAGAGCTTGGGATTGGTGGGCCCGGAGGGACTTGAACCCACGACCAGACCGTTATGAGCGGCCCGCTCTAACCAACTGAGCTACAGGCCCCACCTCTCCGCACGCGCAAAGCCGCGCGCGAAGGAAAGCAAAAGTACAATCAGGTATCAAGGAAGCTGCGGAGCTGGCGCGAGCGCGACGGGTGCTTGAGCTTGCGCAGCGCCTTCGCCTCGATCTGGCGGATACGCTCGCGCGTGACACTGAACTGCTGGCCGACTTCCTCAAGCGTATGGTCGGTGTTCATGCCGATGCCAAAGCGCATACGCAGAACGCGTTCCTCACGAGGGGTGAGCGTCGCCAGCACGCGCGTCGTGGTTTCGCGCAGGTTGGCGTGGATGGCGGCTTCGACCGGCAGGACGACGTTCTTGTCCTCGATGAAATCGCCAAGCTGGCTGTCTTCTTCATCCCCCACGGGCGTTTCAAGCGAAACAGGCTCCTTGGAGATTTTCATGACCTTGCGCACTTTATCAAGCGGCATGCCAAGACGCTCGGACAATTCCTCGGGCGTCGGCTCGCGGCCGATTTCGTGCATCATCTGGCGGCCGGTGCGCACCAGTTTGTTGATGGTTTCGATCATATGCACGGGAATACGGATGGTGCGCGCCTGATCGGCGATCGAACGGGTGATCGCCTGGCGGATCCACCAGGTGGCATAGGTCGAGAATTTATAGCCGCGGCGGTATTCGAATTTATCAACCGCCTTCATCAAACCGATGTTGCCTTCCTGAATGAGGTCAAGGAACTGCAAACCGCGGTTGGTGTATTTCTTGGCGATGGAAATAACAAGACGCAGGTTGGCCTCGACCATTTCCTTCTTGGCCTTGCCGGCCTCGCGCTCGCCCTTCTGGATGGTGTGGACGATGCGTTTGAACTGGTGCAGGGCCAGGCCGGAGGTCGCGGCGATTTCCTCGATCTCGCCACGCAGGCCATCAACGTCTGCCTTGTGCGTATCAGCGAACTTCTTCCAGCCCTTGGCGGGGAATTTGCCGATGGCCGAAATCCATTTCGGGTTGGTTTCGTTGCCGGGCCACTTATCAAGGAATTCCTCGCGGCTGACGCCCGCACCCACGGCCAGACGCATAATCTGCGTTTCCAGCCCCATGACCTTGCGGTTCATGGTGTAGAGCTGTTCGATCAGCTGTTCAGAGCGGTAGACGTTCAGGCGCACCGACTGCATGAGGTCGATCAGCTCGGCACGGGCCTTGCGATAGTTGTCGACGATACGCTTGGGCAGTTCTTTTTCCTTGACGGTTTCAAGAAGGGTATTGCGCTCCTCCTGAACCTTGACGAGCTTTTTATGCGCCTTGGTGATCATCTTGAAGGTTTCGATGATCTGGGGCTTGAGCTCCTCTTCCATCGCGGCAAGCGACAGGCTGCTTTCGTCCTCGTCCTCGACCACGGCGGGCTTTTTATCCTCGTCGTCGTCGATAATGATGTCGTCTTCGCCCGCGGCGGCAGCTTTTTTCGCCTTGGCTTTTTTACGCGCCTCTTCTTCCTTGGCGCGTTCTTTTTCTTTCTTTTCGAGCTTTTCGGCGATGGCGGCCTGGATAGCCTTGGCCTTGCTGTTCATGCCGCTGTCGTCGCCGCCGCTGGTGCCGCCGCTGGTCGTTTCAGCAGGCGGGTTTTCGTCGCCATAGGTGGCTTCAAGGTCGATGATGTCGCGCAACAGCATCTCGCCGTTTTCAAGCGCTTTGTGCCAGCGCATAATCGCCTGAATGGTCAGCGGACTTTCGCAGATGCCGCCGATCATCATCTCGCGGCCGGCCTCGATGCGCTTGGCAATCGCAATTTCACCTTCGCGCGAGAGCAGTTCAACCGTGCCCATCTCGCGCAGGTACATGCGCACAGGGTCGTCAGTGCGGCCAAGGTCGGCAGTGGCAAGGTTGCCCGCCTCGCCGTCTTCGCTGTCGCTGTCGGCGGCAGGCGTATCGTCGTCGCTGTCGGGCTCTTCCTCGACAAGGTTGATGCCGATATCAGACAGCATCGCCATCGTTTCGTCGATCTGGTCGGAGGTATATTCCGCAGGCGGCAGCAGGCGGTTGATTTCGTCATAGGTGACGTAACCGCGCTCCTTGCCCTTGGCGACGATTTTTTTGACGGCCTTGGCGAGCGCGCCAGCGGCAATGGGGGCGTCATCGCCCTCGTCCATCGTGCCTTCGTTGTCCTGATCTTCGTTGACTTTTGCAACCATGCCTGTGTCCAGAGTCCCGTCGTTAAGGCCGCGCACACATGCGCAGCGAAATAAATCCGTTAGTTGCCGCTATCGTGGCGGCGGCGCGTCTGGCAGCGTTCCCACGTATCTTTCCATCCCTGACGCACCAGATCGAGCTCTTGCCCGGGCCGCGCAAAGCCGGCATGCGTATAGAGGGTCTGGTCAAACACCATATCGAGAATCTCGCCGTGGCCCAAGTCCCTAAGATGTTGCTTAAGCACCTGATCGTCAAGGGAGAATTCACCATCACCCATAATCTCCCCACCAATAGCCGCAATCGAGCCCTCCGGATGCGCCAGAAGGCGCACCAGCTCCTGCCGCAAGGCGTCGTATCCGGGGTGGGCAATCGCAAGCATCCCCATCTCCTCGCCGAACTCGTCAAAGAGTTCTGGATAATTCAAAATAGTCGCCAGCAGCGCCTTTTCCTTGAGCAGGCGCGAGCTGCGGATTGGCTGCACCGTCAGCGTCAGCGGGCGGTACGGACTATGCAGGCCCGGCGGCGGCAACGGCTTGCCAAAGCGGCCCGTGCCACCGCGGCCAGCGAAGCCGGACGCGCGGTTGCCCGCACCTCTTTTACCTGAATTATTACTTAAGAAAACTTCATCAATTTTTTGATTTATCTGATGAATATAGAATTCCTGAACCGTTTGGTCAGGGATGGCGCGCGCCTTTTTCACCAGTGCCGCGCGCAGGCCAGCCTTGGCCTCGGGCTGGGTAAAATCACGGCCCTTGGTTTCTTCCTGCCAGAGCATTTCGAACATGCCGATAGCGCCATCCATCACCCGTTGCATGGCCGCACTGCCCTCGTCCTTGATCAGACTGTCGGGGTCATGCTGGCTTGGCAGGAAGGCAAAACGCACGGAATGGTCAGGTTTAAGGATCGGCAATGCACGCTCGAGCGCACGCGCCGCCGCCCTTTGCCCCGCCGTATCGCCATCAAAGCATAGCACGGGCGCGCGCACGCCGTCGGGCATGACACGCCAGATTTCCTCGATCTGGCTTTCGGTCAGGGCGGTACCAAGCGGCGCCACGGCGGCCTTGAAGCCACCCTGCGCCAGCGCGATCACGTCCATATAGCCCTCAACCACGATCACCGTTTCGCCATCGCCGATGGCTTTGCGCGCGCGCGACAGGGCATAGAGATTGCGCCCCTTATGAAAGATCGCCGTTTCGGGGGAGTTGATATATTTAGGCGCGGATTTGCCCGCAGGCCCGCCATAACTTTCGGGCAATACGCGCCCGCCAAAGGCAACAACACGCCCCTGCAGGTCCGTCACCGGAAACATCACGCGGTTGCGAAAAAACGGGTAAGTCTCCCCCGCCTTGCGTTCGGATTCCTTGTACAAACCCGCTTCGACAATACTTTCAGTTTTGTATCCGGCTTTTTTAAGGTGATTGATTAACCCGTCACCTTCGGGCGAATAGCCAAGACGGAAACTTTTGATGGTCTCTAAAGAAATCCCGCGCGTAAGCAGATATTCAAGGATTTTTTTGTTTTCCGCACGGTGCAGTTGCGCCTCGTAAAACTTGGTGGCCACTTCCATCAAGTCATAAAGCGACATCTGGCGCTGGAACTTTTTTTGCTCCTCGGGCGACGGGCGCGGCACCTGCATGCCCGCCTGATTGGCCAGCTGCTCCACCGCGTCCATAAAGGCCATGTTGTCGTGGTCGGTCAGAAAGCGGATAACATCGCCATGCACGCCGCAGCCAAAGCAGTGATAAAACCCCTTCTGGTCGTTCACATAGAACGAGGGCGTTTTCTCGTGGTGGAACGGGCAACAGCCTTTATATTCCCGCCCCGCGCGGGTCAGCTTGATGCGCTTGCCGATCACGTCCGAAACCGGTACGCGGGCGCGCAATTCATCTAAAAAGGCTTTTGGGACGGACATAGCACTGTTTTAGTGCCCCGCTATGCCGAAAACAAGCGGCAAACAGGCCGATAGTTTACGTAATTTAGGTTTTAACCCGCAACAGCCATCAGGCGGTCCTTGACCTGACCGCTGGCCTTGGCGAAATCCATCTGGCCAACGTAGCGGGTTTTCATTTCCGCCATCACTTTGCCCATGTCTTTGACGCCCGCAGCGCCCACGGCCTTGATGCAATCGTCGATCGCGGCGCGCACGTCCTCGTCCGACATCTGCGCCGGCAGGAAGCGTTCAATGATCTTAATTTCCGCCGCCTCGCGCTCCACCAGGTCAAAACGCTTGCCGACTTCGTACATCTTGATGCTCTCGCGGCGCTGTTTGATCATGGTTTGCAGCATGGAGAGAATTTCATCCTCGGGGATGCCCTCGCGGTTGCCCTTGCCGCGCGCGGCGATGTCGCGGTCCTGCAGGGCCGCTATGATCAGGCGCAGGGTCGATGTCGCAATCTCGTCCTTGGCGTGCATGGACTGCTTGAGTTGATCTGTAAACTGCGTTCTCAACATGGCCTGTTCTTTCTGTTTTGCGCCTGTACGGCAAGACCCCCATGCTATCTCATGGCACGGGCCGTGACAACCGTGACATTCCAGCCTCTCGAACGGACGAAGGCGCTACCCCGCTTCCTAGCAAAGACCATCGACGCTCCTACATTTTTAAATTATCCTTTGAACGCTTCTCATATTTTATCTCCATCAAGGTAATTATTTATGCGCACAAAGGTTGCTGAATTTTTTAGCACACATGCAAAGTTTGCTATTGCCGCCTCTTTGATACTGGCCGTTTTGATCGGGTGTTTTCTGGGGGCTCGTTTTTACCCCGCGCTCAAAATCAAGCTCAATAATATGCGCGCCGACATCGCAATGGGGTCATGTACGCCCATACCGGGCGATAGTATCTATATGACCGATAAAATTACGTTATATGTTAGGGATCATGCTAAAAGTTTCGGTAATTTTGCAGGGTGTATCCCGCGCAAGCAGGGCTGCCTTGATGATGCTCGGGTATGGGAACCTACACAAATTCGGGAGGTTGATAAAAAATACAAGGAGCGCTTTTTAAAGCCTTTACCAGCGCCTCTGACAGCTGAGGGGTTGAAAAAAGCTATGCAGGCAGTTTTTAATTACAGAAATCGTCTTTACTCAGCGTCATTGCCCAGAGAAGGTATTAACTTTACTTCATGCGTTGTCCCGCAAATAGATATTGTTAAATATGCCCAATTTCATG
>JAEXMB010000001.1 GCA_023444705.1 Pseudomonadota bacterium
TCGTTGAGGATGACGGTGAAGCTGGTGCGGGCCTTGATCAGGCGCTCTTGCAGGGTCAGCTCCAGTGCGGGCATTTCGGCCTTGCGCTCGCTCAGCGCGGTCACTTCGGCGTGATAGCGTTTGGCAAGGTGGCGCTTGTCGTCCTGCAGCAGGTCAACCATGCGGAAATCGCTTTTCTTGAGAGCGTCGGTTTCCTTGACCAGCAGGCTGCCGAATTCCTCGATCAGGGTCAGCATGCCCAGAACGCGCTCGCGCAGGGTGGGGGTTGCGGTGGCAGTTGCGGTGGCGGTAAAAGCTGTGGTTGCGTTGGTCATGTTCTACACCCTTGATTTATAAGTTTTATTCAGCGGAAGGAGGCGCGCTCTGCATCGCGATCATCACTTCCTTCACCTTCGATGCAATTCCTATGCCAGGACCCGAGGCGATCTGCTTGCCATATTCATTGACCAGCAGGCTGCGGAACATTTCCTCGCCATGCCCGCCGCCGAACTCGGGGTCGACTTCAACGCCCGAGAACATGTGGTTGAGCATTTCCGAGATAAACATGCCTTCGAATTCCTTGGCGGCCTTGTCGATGCTTTCAAGCTTGGCGCTGCCGAGTTTGTTGGCGGCGGCCTGTGTCATCTGCTCGGCCTGCTGGGCGCGCGCGCGCAACATGGCGGAGTTCAGCATGTTCTGGCCGGAGAGGGCGAGGGTTGACGCGTCCATTACAGCACCTCGACTTCGGCTTGCAGGGCACCTGCGGCTTTGATCGACTGCAGGATGCTGATGATGTCGCGCGGGCCGACGCCAAGGGCGTTGAGGTTCTCGACCAGTTCCTGCAGCGAGATGCCTTCGCCGGTCAGCACGGTCATGCGGCTGTCGGGATCGGTGTCGACGCTGACCTCGGTGCGGGGCACGACAACGGTCTGGCCTTGCTCGGCAAAGGCGTTGGGCTGGCTGACCTGCGGCGTTTCGTTGATGCGGATGGTCAGGTTGCCCTGCGCCAGTGCGACGGTAGAGATACGCACGTCCTTGCCCATCACGATGACGCCGGATTTTTCGTCGATGACGACACGCGCGACTTGATCGGGGGTGATGCGCAGTTGTTCGATGTCGGTCATCAGGCTGACGATGCCGGCCTGATAGCCAGGGGGCATTTTAACCGCGACGGAAGCGGGGTTTTCAGCCTCGGCCGCGCTGAAGTTGAGGTGCGAGTTGATCGCGGCGGCGATGCGACGCGCGGTGGTAAAGTCGGGGTTGCGCAGCGCCAGACGCAGCGTTTGCTGGTCGGCCAGCTTGAAGGGGATCTCGCGCTCCACGATCGCGCCGGCGGAAATGCGGCCACCCGTCGGGGTGTTTTGCGTGACCGTGGCGGCGTCGCCACCGGCGGTGAAGCCGGATACCGCGACGGGGCCTTGTGCGACGGCATAGACCTGGCTGTCCGCACCCATCAGCGGCGTAACGAGCAGCGTGCCGCCCTGCAGGCTTTTCGCGTCACCCATTGCCGAAACCGTTACGTCGATGCGCGCGCCCTGGTTGGTGAAGGGGGGCAGCGTTGCGGTGACCATAACGGCGGCGATGTTCTTGGTCTTCAGCTTTTCGTCGCGGATGTTCACGCCCAGACGGTCAAGCATGCCGATGATGGATTGCTGGGTGAAGGGCGAGTTGTTGAGCGTGTCGCCCGTACCGTTGAGGCCGACGACAAGGCCGTAGCCGACCAGCATGTTGTCGCGCACGCCTTCGAATTCGACGATGTCCTTGATGCGGGTGGTGCCCGCGTTGACGGCGTTGCGGCTCGATTTATTCTGTGCCTCGGCGCCGCTGGCCGTCATCAGGCACAATGCGGCCACCAGAGCGATGGCAAAGCGCAGCGAAGCGGTGGTGCGTGTAAATGTCTGTTTCATTTTTAGGTCCCATCCCTAAAGAGTCTTTCCCGCAGAATGATGATGCGAGAACCGTGCCATGTTTTTAAATTATTGAAATAAAAGGGATTTTTTACACTCTGCCACGCTTTGCCGTGCTATGTGAAAACGCCGTGCGCGGGCCTGCGGCGGGGCAGGCAAATATTGCCGATTGGTTTCACAGCGCATCGGTGCCTATAATTGAAGTATGAAAGTCGAAGGCCCGAGCAAAAGCGGGGGCGTCAAAGGCCCCAGTAAAACCGGCGGTAAATCCGCCGCCGGCGGTGCGTCGTTCAGCGGTATGCTCAACGGCCCCGATGCGGTTGAAGGGCAGGGCGCGGTCGCCGGTGCCGGTCCCGTAGCGCCTCTTGACGCCTTGCTGGCCCTGCAGGGCATGGACGGCGTCAACAACGAAGAAAACACCAAACGCGCCAAAAAACGCGGCATCGACATGCTCGATGTCCTTGACCAGATCCGCGTCGACTTGCTGGCGGGCGGCGTGCCGCAGGCGCGTCTGGACAACCTGCAACGCCTGGTCAACAGCCAGCGTCAGGATGTGATGGACCCGCAATTGCGCGCAGTGCTTGATGAAATCGACCTGCGCGTGCAGGTCGAACTGGCCAAATTTTCGATGAAATAGGCCGCGCACGGCGGCTTTATTATGTTGCGTTGCGGGGCTTTCTTTTTGCACTCAATGCTTTATAACCCTTTTCGGCCTTTTTCTGCCCCTTGCGCTTGGCTATACTTGGCCATCCACCATGTTTTAAGGATTCGTTGCCCATGAGCTCGCTGCCTGAAACTTCACAGACCATTCTGCCGCCGGATTACAAGCCGACGGAAAAAGAAAAGTTTATGAACCCGGTGATGCTGGAGTACTTCCGCCAGAAGCTGTTGCGCTGGCGTCAGGAACTGCTTGATGAATCCAACGAGACGATCAAGGAAATGCAGGAAGATAACCTGCAAAAGCCCGATCTGGCCGACCGCGCCTCGCTTGAAACCGATCACGCGCTTGAACTGCGCGCGCGCGACCGCGAGCGCAAGCTGATTTCCAAGATCAACGCCGCGCTCGAAAAGATCGAAGACGGATCGTATGGCTATTGCGAGGAAACCGGCGAGCCGATCGCCATTGCCCGCCTTGAGGCCCGCCCCGTCGCCACCCTGAGCCTTGAGGCGCAGGAGCGTCACGAGCGCAAGGAGCGCACCCAGCGTGACATGCGCGAGTAAGCGCGCGTGAACGGCGCGGAAAATCTCCTGCCTTTCGAATTGCCGACAACTCTGGCCTTTTTTATCAGTGCCGCAGGCTTGACCGGTCTTGCCCTGCTGTTTTGTCTTGTGCATCTGGTGCTGTCGCCGTTTGCGCGCCCGCGCCCGCCTGCACTGTGGCTGCTGTCCGAGCGCGCCTGCGAAGAACTGGTGCGCCGCCTGAACAAAGACAGCCGCAGCGCGCGCGAACTCAAGGTGCGCGGCTTTTTCCTGACACTGGCGATGGCGGTCTTTGGCCTGCTGATCGGCGTGGCGGCGCAGCGCATCGCGGGCTATCCGCTTGGCTGGGTGGCAACGTTCCTTTTGTTGTGCGCAACAGTATCGGCGATGGGGCCGGTGCGCCTGTTGCAACGCGCCGCGCGTGCGGAAGCGCCCATTGACCGCGCGGCCATCGCCTCGCTGTTGCGCCCTATCGTGCGCGACAGTTTCGATCATGCCGATGCGCATACGCTGGCGCGGCGCACGCTTGAAACCGGCGTGGTCGGGCTTAACCTCTTTTTCGTCATGCCGCTGTTCTGGTTCATGCTGGGCGGCGCCCCCGCGATGATGGTGGTGGTGATGGTTTCAGCCCTTGCCGTTGCCGCCGAAGACGCCGCACAGGGGCAACGCCAGCCCTTCGTGCGGGTGGTGCGCGCGATCTCGGGGTGGTTTGAGATCATTCCTGCCTGGCTGACCGGGCTTTTGGTGTCGCTGGCGGCGTTCTTCGTCAGCCGCGCGGCACCGCGCAAGGCACTGGCGGTGATGTTTTCGCAGGCGCGGACCTTCCGCCCCAGTCGTCAGGGCGTTCCGGTGGCGGCCCTTGCGGGGGCGCTTGGCGTGACGCTTGGTGGTCCGCGCCGTCATGAAAACGGCCATAGCGTCGCCCACGGCTGGGTGGGGGCCAAGGGGACGTCGGCCCGGGTTCCGCGCGGGGATTTACAACGCGCAGCACTTCTTCAGCTCGTCGTTTTCATGCTGGTCATGGTGGCCGTGGCGCTGGTTTTGGCGCTTCCTGCCCGTTTTGTGTGATTGCAGCATTTTTGAAATAATTGTTCAATAATAGCAACTTCAAAGTAACAATAGTAATAAAAAATCAAATATATAGGCAAAGAATTACAATTTACTATTTGTTAAGTATCTCAAAAGTGCTAGCCTTCTAACCGGTCCGAACCTTCCATAATCTGACCTTGAGTCGCATCCGGCGCCACAGCCTGCAAGCTGTCTCGCATCGGGTGCTGCAAGGACAGTCTATGATCGGTTCAGATCACGCCAACCTGATCATCTGTAGACAGGCCGGCGGCAGCGCTCCAAACGGTGCCCCCGGTCATTGCTCAGCGGATCACCATCACTAACCAAGGTGTACGAACGGGTATGACGACCAACCGCGACCGCCGCAGATTTGAAGCGATATTGCGTGAGCCGTTGACGCGCCAGCGTCTGACTCTCAACGCCAAAATCCGCGCGGCCCAGCAGGGCGGCGACAAAGCGGTGCCGTTCACGCTCGACGATTTCAAGAATTTTGCCAACGGCCTGCAATCCGCCAACCGCGGACGTGCGGCTGACCCCGCCCTTGCGGGCGAGATCGCCAATGCGATCACCGCCGTTGAAACCGGCGTTGCGCCCAAGACACCCAAATTCGAAACGCCGGAAGCCCAACTGGTGTGGGGGGCCGCATTGGCTTATCTGTTGCTCAACCAGCAACAGATGCAGGGCTGGACCACGCCGGTTGCCGAAGGCGAGTTGCGCAGCAGTGATCTGTGGAAGCAGATCACCAATACCAAGCGCGCGCATAATGAGCTTCTCAGCCACGCCCACCACGTGCGCGAAGCCTTGCGCGACAAGGACACCAAATACGGCTGGAGCGACCCCGGCACGGGCTTTACCTTCCAGCGCCAGAAAAACGTTATCCAGATCGACCTGATGCAGTCGCTGATCGTTGGTTTTGAACACGCGCGCGCCGACGTTTACCGCGAAATCGGCCACTCACTGCTGTCGACCAGCTATCCCACGCGCATGCGCGAGATTTATGCCGAAATGCAGCCGCTGATGCGCAAGATGCAGCAGGCGCAGGGCAAGAACGGCAAAAAGGGCAAGGGCCCCCAGCTCAAGGACGAGGAATACAAGCAGCTCCGCCTGCTCTCCGCCGAATGGCAGTTGCGTCACATGATGTATTCCGCCGCCGAGGAAAACGTCACCAGCCGCTTCGTCGCCAACATGGGCGCGCAGATGCTGCAGGATTACAGCGTGTCGATGAACAACACCGCCGTGACCTTCCGCGGTATCGGCCTGACGCGCCTGCCCGACGACGGTTCGATGTCCGAAGACCTGCGCCGCTACATGAACCTGTGCAACGCCGTGCAGATCAGCTTCTACCAGAACAACGGCATGTTCGATAACACCGATGCCGGCTGGCGCGGCGTGGGCATCGATCCCGCGCTGGTGCGCAAGCTTGCGACCTTTGCCGGACGCCCGGCCAGTGCCAAGCTTGACGACGATGGCATCAACCATGCCGATTTCAAGCACCTGCGCGAGCTGTGCGGCGGCCCCAGCGGTCTTGAGAACCTGCAACCCAAACAGCACGAACGCCTCTATGGCTGGAACAACCTGCAAAACCGCATTGGCCGTGCGGCGGGCGAGCGCGCTGCCATCATCGAGCAGATCTGGGCGCTGTATGCCGAAGACCTGATCAAAAACATCCTCGAACACACCAAAGACCAGATCGACGAAGATCTGGACAAGGCCAAGCAACAACAGCAAGACCAGGATCAGGATGGCCAGGACGGCGATCAGGATCAGGACGGTCAGGATGGCCAGGACGGGCAAGAGGGACAGGAAGGCCAGGACGGTCAGGGCCAAGGTCAAGGTCAGGGCAAGGGTAAAGGCAAGCCGCAAAAAGGCGACAAGAACCAGAAGAACAAAAACAAGGACCGCAACAAGCCGCAGGGCGAGCAGCAGGATCCCGACGACCTTGACGACGCCGACGGTCAGGATGGCCAGAAGGGCGACAAGTCCAAGCAGGACAAGAACAAGAAAGACAAAGGCGATAAAGGCGAAAAATTCGATCAGGATGGCGACGACGCCGATGGTCAGGACGGCGACGGCGACGGCGAAGATGCCGACGGCGACAAGCAGGACGGTCAGGATCAGGGCAAAGGCAAAGACGGCGATCTTGGCGCCGACAAGGAAAACACCGTTCCCGTCGAAGGTGCCGGCGATATGCCTGCGCCTGAAGCGCCTTTTGAAGATCCTTCCGACGAGCTTGATCCCGACGCGGACGGCAATGATGCCGACGGCGAAGGTCAGGACGGCGAGGGCAACGACGCCGACGGCAGTGATGCCGATGGCGACGGCGATGACAGCGACGCCATGACGCAGGAAGAGCTTGAGCAAGCCCTGCAGGATGCCGAAGATGCCGAAAATGAAGGCGAGGACGCCGACGGACAAGACGGCGACGATGCCGATGGGCAGGACGCCGACGGCGAAGGGCAGGGGCAGAAAAGCGCCAAGAAATCGCAAAAAGGCAAGCCCGGCAAAAAGGGCGGCCACGGCGACGGCAAGAAGCTTGGCGACCTTGCCAAGCAGGACTGGACGCAATACCAGCAGCGCATCAACGAACTGGCGCCCGTCATTTCGCGCGTGCGCAAGCTGTTCAAGGATATTCAGGAACGCCAGCTGCAACGCAAGACCGTGCAGTCGCCCAAGCTCGACATCATCCCCGAGAACGGCGAGGTCAAGGACCGCTTCAATATCGAAGCGCACCGCAACCTGACCATGAAAAAGATGACCGGCCAGATGACGGCCGACGATCTCAAGCGCTTCCACACTGACGAAGTGAAGATGACGCCGACGCAGATCGACATCGTGCTGATGATCGACGGCTCAAGCTCGATGAACTCCAACCGCGTCGGCGGCGTATCGGTGCTGGATTGCGCGCTTCAGGCTTCGGCCATCATGTACGAGGCGGCTGCGGGCAAGGACATGAACATCAAGGTTTACGTCGGCCTGTGGGGCGACAGCAACCCGCCCATCATCCTGTATCCGGGTGCCGACCGCGTGAAGGTCGGCCAGGCCATGCAGGCGGCGCGCAGCGGCCTGCACTCGGGCACCGATTTCGCCCCCGCCGTCAAAAAGGTGGCGCAGGTGATCGGCGAGGATCGCGGCAAGTCCGGCGTGCTGTCGGGCTTCACCCACGTGCTGATCCTGTCAGACGGCGATATTTTCGACCAGGCCAAATCGACCGAGATGATGAACACCATGTTCACCCACTCCGACAAAGTGACCTTTGACGTGGCCGTCATGGGGCGCACCGACTCCAGCATGGAGAAAATGGCGCGCAGCGTGAAAGGCCATAAACCATTCCAGCAGGTTGGCGTCGCCCTTGGCAGCGATCCCAACACGATCCCGCTCAACATCGTGGGTCTGCTGCTTGAGAAAGTGCGGAAGTGCGGCAGTTTCACCGCCGTTCCGACCAGCCAGAAACGACGTGCAATGCAAAGAGCCCACAACAAGATGGATCCGAAACGATGACCAAAAACAGCAAAAAGACGACCGGTAACGCCCTGCTGAACAAAAAAATCAGCGCGCTCACGTTGGAAGATATCGCACAGCTGGAAAAAGCGCTGGGCACCGGCAACCGTCCGTTCCCGATGTGGGGTCCGCAGCGCGTCGAGCAAGACGGCAGCAGCGACATCGAAGTCGGCCTGTCGGCGATCGCCAGCGACAGCCATCCGATGCGCGTGTTCTCCGAGCGCAGCTACGAAGAAGTTGCCGCGCTGGCCTATGCCGACATGCCTGTGCCGTCGATGCTGGACCTGTTCATGGAGGCGCTGGAGCGCCGCGCTGATCCCATCATGCGCCAGAAAGACATCCTCGAAGGCCGCACGCCGCAGAACGAGAACTTCAACCGCACGCAGATGCTGCTGGGCGATCCTGGTCACGGTAAATCGTTCATGGGTGCCCTGATGGGCCGCCTGCGCTCGACCGGCTCGGTCGAGGTGTACGATTGCGGCGGCAAGAACATGAACGACCTTCTGTTCGAGATGGTGCTGGATTTCGGCGCGGGCGATGCCCTGCCCGTCGCGATTGACAAGCGTCTGGCGGCCGGCTCGCTGGCGCCGCTGTCGCTCGGCCTGCTGAAAGATCTGCCGTGCGTGACCAAGGATGAGGCCGGCAACGTCGTCAGCATCGACTGGGAAGCCATGAAGACCGCCGGCAACGAGCAGGTCGAAAAGGCCTATACCACGCTCAAGAAAATCAGCGAAGTCGAAGGTCTCGACAAGGCCGGCGGCAACGCGCTTGGCATGAACTCACAATACGGTGCGCTGATCCGCGCGTTCCTTGAAAACCGCGAGATTGTTCTGGACGAGTACAACAAGTCGCGCGAAGGCTCGGACAACGCCCTGCAAACCGTCATCCAGTTCCTGATCGGCGAGATCCGCGAATGCACCGTGGACAACCCGCTCAAGAACAAAGACAACACTTCGGGCCCCAGCACCTTCACCTTCAAGCGTGAAGACATGGGCGTGGGCTTCTTCGTCACCTTCACCGGTAACAAGACCGAAGACGGCATCACCACCCGCTCGCTCAACCGCTCGGTTTATGACCGTCTCAAGCCCGATACGCTGCCCGATCCCGAAATCATCGACTGGCAGCACCGTATCTGCCAGATGATGGTCGGCCTGCCGGTATCGACCCTGTACATGACCTTCCAGGACTATGCGGATAAAGACCCCGACGGTTTCGGCGACTGGCTGATGTGGCTGCGCGAAACCAAGGCGAAAGTCGAAGGCGCGCCCGTGCCCGAGCTGCAAAGAACGCTGCTGACCAACTGGAAGAACGTCGTTGCATCGTCGGACAAGCTGGCGAAGTTCTATGACCGCTGGGCGGATGTCACCGATGCTGAAAAGATCACCAGCAACGGCAACTCCGACCTGATCGAGGAAGTGGACGAGGAATACAGCAAGAAAGAGGCGATGTCCTTCCGCCGCATCAAGCAGCATCTGGAGGAGTCGATCCCCATGCGTCCGCGCATGCAGCCGCAGGACGCGCCCGTCGCATTCGACAAAGGCAACTGGGCCAAGGCCCCCGCGCTGGGCGAGCGTGTGGAGGAAAACCCCTCGCTGCACTTCGGTACCCGTCTGGTCGAGTACATCGAGAACATGGTGTATAAAAAATCAGGCGCCGTCGGCAAACCCAAGCTTTACGCGAAACTGCTCAAGGCGATGAACGAATTCGGCCTGCGCGAAATCTCGCTCAGCGAAGGTGCCCGCTCCAACCAGCGTTCGGTCGAGGAAGATCTCAATATCTCCGCCTTCGCCGACCGCGACCTGTCCAAGCAGGCGAAGATGGCGCAAAAAATCTTCTGCGACTATCTGCGTCAGGTCGACCCTGAAATCCAGGCCAGCGACGAGCAGATCGTCACCTCCAACAAGGTGCTGGAAGCCCTGCGCCACGTTGCGGCACAGGACACGGCGGAAACCAAGGACATCTTCATCGCCAACCGCGACCATGAAAGCCTGGCCGCTGGCCAGGTCCTCACCGGTGCTTCGGTACGCGATGCGGCCGCCTATTCGCTGGAAAAGCGTGAAGGTCTTGATTTCACCCTCGACGATCTGGTCAAGCATGACGACTTTATGGCGGCCCTCGCGCTGCCCACCGTCGGCGCGCAGAACCTGAAGGCGATCTGGGAAAACAACATCCAGCGCATGTACGAAGCCAGCGGCGAAAATCAGGCGCCCGAAGGCGACGATCCGGCGGCGGCGCAAGCCAAGCTGCTCAGCCACGACGAAGCGTTGCTGATCGCGGAAAACCGCTCGGAAATCGGCATCGCCACCACCACGCTGCAGGTGCTGGACGAAACCACCGGCCGTCCTGTGTCGGTCCACGTCGTCACCAACACCCAGCGTAACAAGACGCTGATCGTGGGCGAGAAAGTGCCGTCCAAGCTGCTGGCCGCGTTTAACGAGGCAGGCATCACGCACGTCGACCGCAACGCCGCCAACGCCAAGGCACGTATCGACAGCGCCATCAACGATCTGACCCGTGGCATGGCGCAGACCACGCGCGACCGTCTGGTCGATGCGTTCCTGTACCGCAACAAGATCGAGGCGGCGAACGAGAACGCAAGCGCGCCCAAGCTGGTCGATCTGCTGGCCGATGGCTCGGTTGAAACCGTCTATGACAAGTACGTCGTGCGCACCACCAAGCGCGCGCCGGGCCTGTAAGGGAAAAGGCGACCGTGAGCGCGATGCCGACACAGGCGGGCAACCCCGCCGCAGAACAGAAACCCGACGTGGCGGAAACGCTGCGCCGTGTTTCCGTCGTGTTGGCACAGCAGGAGGGCATGGCCGGACGCCAGAAATTTCTGGCACACGGCAGCCGCCTGTTCCGCGTGCCGTCGGGATGGCAGGGCAAGGCGCTGGCGGGTGATGCGGGGGTTGCTGTGTGCGCGAACCTGCGCGAACTGGACAGCGCCGTGCGCGATGAAAACAAACCGGTGATTTTTTTACCGGCAGATGCCATGATGACCGAGGAAGATATTGAAAAAGTATGCCAGCGTCACGGGGTAGTGAAGACGCTGTTTTGGGAAGAGAGGGACGTATGACGGGAAGCACGTATATCAAGCAGGCGATCATCGCAGCGCTGTGCGAGCATCCGGATCAGGAAAAATACCGCGCGCGCGCGTTTGTCGGCGACAGTCTGACATCCATGACCGACGCGCTGGCGGGCAAAGGCGTTGCGCTGACCAAGCGTGACTTCTTCACCCCGGACGAGGCGGGCAATTATCTGATCGACACGCCGGGTTTCTGGCGCAATTTTGCACGCATCCGCGACCTGCTGGCCAAGCAGGGCGAGCGTTTCGAGGCGGATGACTTCCTGTTTACCGTCCATGCGGGGCAGCGCCGCACGCTGATGAACAGCGCCATCGACAACAAGGCGCTCGACAAGGTGTTCAGCGAGGATATCTGGCGCGGCCGCTTCGACGAGATGGAACTGCTGTGGTACAAGGTCGCCGTGCCTGCACGCCGCGAATTCACCAACGGCGACGGCACCGTGCCGCTGCCGCTCAAGCGCCGCCTGCTGGCGCATGAAAACCGCGCCGTGCCCGAAGACCGTCTGGCGCGCGCGGGCCTGAGTGTTGTCGATGTGCGCAACGCATTCCGCGAACGCGGCGATTTCGAGGCCCTCAAGCGCCGTCTGGCCGCCGCCGGCGATCACCTGCGCAAGGAATACATCCTGTTGTGCGATTCAACGGGCGATACCTGCTTCTACGCGCAAGAGGCGTGGCTGCGTTATCCCGAAGTCGCCCGCACGCTGGCCGCGCATGGCGAACAGCTCGAGGTCGTCGATTTCATCCGTCAGGTCGGACAGGTGGCCAACCTGCTGACCCGCGCCGCCGAAGGCAAGGCGCTCGACAAAATCTTCGCGCCCGAACTCTGGGCCAACCGTCTGGGTGACATGCTCACCCTGTGGAGCCACGTGCGCGACGGCTGGAAAGCACTATCCCTGCCCGAAGCCGATTTCGATCTGGCCTATGCGGCGGCGGAAAGCGCGACCTATGCGCCTGTTGTCGATTTCGCCAACCTGCACGGCAAGCAGGACCTGCTGCGCCCGCTGAACGAAGGCGATGCGCAACCGGTCTTGCCGCTTGGCCTCAAGGCTTTCTGGGACGAACATGCGGGTCCCACCGTCACCAAACTGGCCGCAAAGGGCGATGCGCTGACGCTCAACGACCTGCGCCGCGTCAGTGGCCAGATGGGCCATACCTGCCTGATCAGCGCCGCCAAGTTCGGCCACTTCCGCACCGTTGTCGACATCGTGCGCACGGGCAAGGAAGAGCTGAAGCTCGAAGACTTCATGTTGCGCGACCATCACGGCAACACGTTGCTGTCGATCCTTGCCGCGCGCAAGGAGCTGCCGCTTGTCTTCACCCCCGACCTTTGGGCAGGGCGTCTGGGCGACATGAAAATCCTGTGGAGCCAGGTGCGCCACAGCGACCGCCCGCAAGTCGACATGGGCAAGGTCGAAGTCGCGGCCAAGCAGGCGACGCTCAAGCAACAAAGCGGCAAGGGCAACTTCAAGCTGAAGTAACACCGCCGCAACACACGATAAAAAAGGGCAGGATGGTTTCCTGCCCTTTTTTCTTGGCGCGGCAAAGTCGAGAAACGATAAGGATTTGCCGCGCGATCCTCATGTAGGTGGCGCGAGTTATACACAATGGCGGGAACTTTCGCTTGCGCCGATCCTTTGTCACAGCACTGGCGCAAGCCGCGACAGCCGCCTGAAAAACCACGATAAATACACGCGTTTGAACAGGCGAACATGTTGACGAAGGCATGGTGTGTATCTATGCTGATGTCATTCACCTTCACGTTTTCCACACCAAACGGTTTGCCGTCGATGTGGAAATATATTGTTTTTGCCAGTGACTGGATCGCGTCATGAAATCTGCATCTGCACTTAAACCGGCACTTGAAAATCTCGACAAGGCGCTCAGCCGTCTTGAGGGCATGGTTGATAAAAAAGCGCAAGCCTCAAAGCGCGCGCAGGAAGAGCCGCAGCTCGACCTCAACAGCCGCAACGAACGCGAGGTCAACCGCAAGATCGCGGCCAAGCTCGACCAGACCATCAACCGTCTTGAAACGCTGCTCAGCGACGAGCGCTAAGGAGTCCACACATGGCTGACGTCAATATCACCATCAACGGCCGCATCTATGAAATCGGTTGCGATCAGGGGCAGGAAGGCCGCGTGGTCGACCTCGCATCCTATGTCGACCAGCGTTTGCAAACCATCGCCCGCTCGGGTGCGGCCTATAACGACGCGCACCTGCTGGTGCTGACCGCACTGGTGCTGGCGGACGAATTGTTCGAAGCCCGCGAAGGTGGCGCCGAAAAGCCCGCCAAGGCAGGCCGCACGCCTGCCGCAGCCGCAACCCCCGCGCAGGCCGAAGCCGGCCTGAGCCGCGAGGACGAGGCGGCCCTTGCCAAGGTCCTCGAGCATCTGGCCAAGCGTATCGACGGCATTGCAACCAAGGTCGCCGCGGCCTAAATACCCCTATAAAAACAGTGCTTTGAATGGCGCGGGCCGCTCCCGCGCCATTTTTTGCTTGGATTAAGTGAAAGGCAACCCTACATTAAGCGCCGGAAGGTGCTGCGGCTCGGCGTGAGACAAGACACTATCCCAGGGCCGATGCACAATCGCTAGGGAGCTGTTCCTGACGTGACCGTGGTCTCGTCATATGGCACCCACCTGTTTAACAGGGCCTAGCGGATAACTCCGTCCACGGTTCTCGTGGCTCCTTCCGCTTTTCTTTTTCCAGCCATCCGGATTGATGATGACCACGCCGCCCGTCGACAAAACGGCCCTGCGCCGACAGCTCCGCGACCTGCGCCGCGCCTGTGCCGCGGCGACACGGGCGGGTGCGGCGTCGATCCTTGCGCACGCCGTGCCCGGCTTGCTGCATGATTGCGCCATCGCACCGCCCGCGATTGTCGCGGCCTATTACCCCCTTGGTGACGAGATCGACCCTTTGCCGTTGCTGGCGCACTTGCGCGCGCTTGGCTACCGCACTGCCTTGCCTGTCACGCAGGGGCGCGATGATGAACTGGTCTTTCTGCCTTTTGACGCGGGCACGCCGCTGTTGCGCAGCGATTTTGGCGTGATGGAGCCCGCAGAGGGCGCCAACGTCAGCCCCGATGTCGTGCTGGTGCCGTTGCTTGGCTTTGACGGCGACTGCCATCGTCTTGGCTATGGCGCTGGGCATTACGACCGCACGCTGGCGCGCATGCGCGCGCACAAGGATGTTTTTGTGGCAGGTCTGGCCTTTGACCTGCAACGTGTTGATGGCCTGCCTGTCGAAGATCACGACCAGCCCCTTGATTGTGTCGTGAGCGAGAAGGGCATATACTGGCCCCATACCAAAGCCGAGTTGAAAGGATAACCATGCGCCTGCTGTTTCTTGGCGATCTTGTCGGGCGCAATGCCCGCGACGCTGTCATCGCGCAATTGCCGCAACTGAAGGCGGAGCGCAGGATCGACTGCGTCATCGTCAATGCCGAAAACGCCGCCAACGGCTTTGGCATCACGCCGCAGATCTGCCAGGACCTTTACGCCGCAGGGGCCGATGTCATCACCACCGGCAACCATATCTGGGACCAGCGCGAGATCATCCCGCATATCGAGCGCGATACCAAGCTTTTGCGTCCGCTCAACTTCCCCGAAGGCACGCCCGGGCGCGGCGCAACAATCGTCGAAACCGCGCGCGGGCAAAAGGTGATGGTCGTCAACATCATGGCGCGCCTGTTCATGGACGCGCTTGACGATCCGTTTGCTGCGCTGGACAAGTTGCTCAAGTTCCACCGTCTTGGCGGCGACGTGCAGGCGATCGTCGTCGACTTCCACGGCGAGGCGTCGAGCGAAAAGACCGCGATGGGCTATCACGCCGACGGCCGCGTGTCGCTGGTCGTTGGCACGCATACGCATATCCCCACTGCCGATACGCGCATCCTGCCCAAGGGCACGGGCTATCAGACCGATGCGGGCATGTGCGCCAGCTATGACAGCGTGATCGGCATGGATGCACAGCTGGCGGTGAATAAATTCGTGCGCAAGATGCCCGGCGAGCGCCTGCGCCCCGCCGAAGGCGAAGTGACGCTGTGCGGCGTCATCATCGACACTGACGATAAAACCGGCTTGTGTACATTGATCGAGCCGCTGCGCATCGGCGGCGTATTGAAGGCGACAGCATGAAACAGCCCCGCAACATGAAATCCTATATTCTTCGCCGTATCATTCTGGTCGTCGGAGTTCTGTGCATTGCCGCTGGCACGCTCTGGGCGCAGGGCGGCATCAGCGAGCGCGAGCTGGCCAAGCTGGCGCAGGACCCTGCAACGCAGCTGAGCTTTCCCGTGCGTTCTCTGACCATCGAAACGCAGGCGGGCAAAACGATCCCGCTCAAGGTCGAAGTCGCCGCCACGCCCGAACACTGGGCGCAGGGGCTGATGTACCGCACCGAGCTGGCCGACGATGCCGGCATGATCTTTGAGATGGGGCAGCCGCCGCGCGTCGTGTCGTTCTGGATGAAAAACACGCTGATCCCCCTTGATATGGTGTTTATTGGCGAGGACGGGCGTATCGCCCACATTCATCGCAATGCGCAACCGGGGGACCTGACGGGCATCAGCTCGGTCGAGGCGGTCACGACGGTGCTGGAAATCGGGGGCGGGCGGGCTGACGCGCTGGGCCTCGCCGTCGGCGATAAAGTCGTCTTCGGCGGGCTGTAATCAACGATTACGGAAAACAACACACTTGCTTTCCGCCGCTATCCCACGTATAACCAGACGATCGGCACAGTCGGAGTGTAGCGCAGTCCGGTAGCGCGCCTGTTTTGGGAGCAGGATGTCGTAGGTTCAAATCCTATCACTCCGACCATGCCGTCACAGTTTTATAGCCAAAGCATACGGACATCCCGTGATGAAAGCCAAGATTTCCAAACCCGCCAAAAGCGCCATGCAATCCGGCGCGGGCAACACGCAGGAATGGCTGCTCGAATACGAGTTGCAAACCCCGCGCCGCCCCGAAAGCCTGATGGGCTGGACATCGTCGGGCGACACCATGAACCAGGTCAGGCTGAGCTTCCCAAGCCGCGAGGCGGCCATCGCCTTTGCCGAAGGCAATGGTCTTGAATACAGCGTATCGACCGCGCATGAAAAAGCCGTGCGTCCGCGCAGCTATCTCGACAATTTCAAATACCGCCCCTACGTCGAAGAGACCTGAGCGCGGGTATTTCACGGCACTTTCCTACACGATAACGGCTACAGGCGCCCTTAGCTCAACTGGATAGAGCAGCCGCCTTCTAAGCGGCAGGTTGCAGGTTCGAACCCTGCAGGGCGCGCCACTCTTTTGCGGTGTCATATGAATATCATCTACTTCCTGCCGTTTCTGGGTGCCATGCTGTATGGCTTCAACTACGCGATCCTCGGCTCGGTGCTGAAGTCGATGTCGATTGCGACGTTTATGTTCTATAACCTGATCGTGTCGACGTTCTTTACCGCCGCGATCATCTGGTTTGACCACGCCAACCTCAATGTCCGCCAGATCGAAACCGAACCCAAGACCATTGCCTTGCTGGTCGCGGGCATGGCGGCGGCATGGTGTGCGTGGATGATCACCACCGTGGTCATCAAGCATGTCAACCCGACCTATGCCGCCATCGGCGAGATCGCCTATCCCGTCTTTGTTCCCTTGTTCGCGTGGCTGATGTTCCGCGACAAGCAATGGGACATGCCCACGGTCATCGGCGGCGCGCTGGTGTTCATGGGGCTGTTCATCATCGTCTTCACCAAGGCGCGAACGCCTGCGGCGTAAAGTCACAAGAAAGAGCATGGATATGATCGAAAGCTGGATCGCACGTTTCGAAGACAAGGCGCAGGAAATTTATCCGCCGACCGATCCCTCCCACGACTTGCTGCACGTCAAGCGCGTGGTCGCGATGGCGCGCCAGCTGGCGAAAGAGGAAGGGGCGGACGAGATGGTCGTCGTACCTGCCGCCTATTTCCACGATTTCATCAGCGTGCCGAAAAACGATCCGCGCCGCAAACAGGCGTCGCGCCTTTCTGCTGACGCCGCCGGTGCGTGGCTGGCAGACATCGGCTATCCGGCGCAATACCTGCCCGCCATCGCCCATGCCATTGCCGCCCACAGTTTTAGCGCGCAAATCCCCGCCGAAACGCTTGAGGCGCAGATCGTGCAGGATGCGGACAGGCTGGATGCCATCGGCGCCATCGGCATTGCGCGCATGTTTACGGTTACCGGTATTCTGGGGCGGCCGTTTTACGACCCTGACGACATCACGGCGCAAAACCGCGAACCCGATGACAGTCGCTTTGGCATCGACCATTTCAAGGTCAAGCTGTTCGGCCTGGTCGATACCATGCATACCGCCGCCGCCAAACAGGAAGGTGCGCGGCGTTTGGTCTGGATGCGCGACTTCTACGACCGTCTGGCTGATGAGGCGCAGGCCAAAACGGCCTGAAGACCGCCTTTGCCCCCCTTGAAGGGGGTGGGGGAAGGGGCTATAACAGGGGCGGAAAACACCGTTCTTTTTTTGTAAGGAAACGCGGCAATGAAACCTCTTTATCGCTTCATGATCTTGGCTCTGGTCGGCTTTACGCTGGGTGCGGGCATCGCCTATTGGCAATCGCGCAGCGATGTTCCTGCCGTGCAGGCAGAGCAAGAGCAGGGCGAACAGCCGCAGAGCGACGCAACAGCGGCGGAAAGCGCGCTGAGCGATGCCGCCGAAGATACGGTTGCCGCACCTGCCTCGACCGCGTCGAGCGAGATGGCCTCCGCCGAAGATGAAAATCAGGATGCAAGCACGGACACCGCCGATGCCGGCCAGATGGATCACGCCGCAATGCAGGGCGAACATCATGACCACGCCGCCATGATGGCCGAGATGGAAGCCGCCAAGGAAAAAGCCGCCAGTGCCGATGCACCTGTCGCTGGCAGCTCTGTGGGCGGCGCATTCGCGCTGACCGACCACAACGGTCAGGCCGTCACCAACGAAAGCTGGCCCGGCAAATACAAGCTGGTGTTCTTTGGCTTCACCCATTGTCCCGACATCTGCCCCGCAGCACTCGACAAAATGACGGCTGCGCTTGACACGCTGGGCGACAAGGCCAGTAACGTACAGCCGCTGTTCATCACCATCGACCCTGCGCGTGACGATGCCGCGGCCATGAAGGCGTATCTGGCAAGCTATCACCCGAGCATCATCGGCCTGACCGGCAGCGAGGCGGAGATCAAGCACGTCGAGGACACCTACAAAGTCTATGCCGCCAAAGTCGATACCGGCACGCCGGTCTATACGATGGCGCATTCGTCCTTCGTCTTTTTGATGTCGCCCGATGACGAGCTGCTTGAAATCTTCCGCGATGCCGACCCCGCCGACCAGATGGCGGAAAAAATCGGCGCGCGTGTCAGCGGCGAATAAGCGGAATTTCCTCTTTTTCGCTGTCGAAGGCAGCTTGTCACAATGTCGACGCACGCGCCGGTCAACGGCGACCCCAGGGCAACAGGCATCGGTTTTGTATCGATCGCCATTTGGGGCTTTGCCGCGCTGACTGTGCATCTGACGCGCGCCCTGCCGCCGTTTGAGGTGCTGTCCATCGGCTTTGGCCTTGGTGGCGTGTCATTGGCCGCGTGGGGCTATGCGCAGCAGCGCGGCTTTGGCTTCTTGCGCCAGTCATGGCATTACTATGCTGTCGTCATCGCGCTGATCTTTCTCAACAATGCGGCGTTTATTCTTGGGTTGCGCCTTGCGCCGATCGTTGCGGCCAGCCTGATCAATTATCTGTGGCCGATTTTGATCGTGCTGTTGTCCGTACCGATGCTCGGACGGCCTTTGCGCTGGTGGCACTTTGCAGGTGCGTTGCTGGGCTTTGGCGGGTGCGTCTGGCTGATGAGTGGCGGCCGCTTTGACAGCGTGATGGCCAAGACCTTTGCCCAGGACTGGCCGGGCTATGTCTGGGCTTTCGTGGCGGCACTGTCATGGGCGGTCTATTCGCTGGTGCTGCGCCGTTTCTACGATCAGGTGCCGACGGCAACGCTTGGGGCGGTGTTTATCGGCGTGGCCGCGCTCAGTGCGCTGACGCTGCCCATCGGTCTGGCGTTTGAGGGGTCGTTCAATACCGCATGGCGCTGGCCCGCGGGGGCGGAGGTCGTCGCGGTGCTGACCGTGGGCATGGGCACGCTGGGGCTGGCCTATGCCTGCTGGGACTATGGCGCCAAAAAAGGTGACGTGCGCGTGATGGGGGTGGCGTCCTATCTGACGCCGCTGCTGTCCACGCTGGTGCTGATGCTGGGGGGCGATGTGGCGGTGTCGGGCACGGCGTGGCTGGCCTGCCTGATGATTATCGCGGGTGCGTTTGTGGGCAGTGCGCGCGAGATTTTCGGCGCCCGGGCGCTGGGGCTGAAAGCGCAATAAGTATCCATAATACATCCAAGTAAGATAGTGTCGTTCGGGCGGGGATTGCGGCATATTTTTTTTCACGAATATGTGAATTTGAGTGGCAACCGGAGATCGCCAGACCCCCATATAATATCGTCTCTTGCATAGAATCTCCGCGCCATGCTAAATGCACCGCACAAGTTAAATCAGGCATCTTTTTGATGCCCGTAAACCGAGGAAAATCAATGAGCGCCAGCGCCCGTCACAGCGACATCGCCCGACGCTATGCCACCGCCCTGTTTGACCTTGCGACCGAGCAAGGGCAGGTGGATGCACTTGAAAAAGACCTGCGTGCGATTGCAGCCCTTGCTGCAACCTCCACGGACTTTGCAGTCTTTGCCGCCAACACGACGCTGAGCCGCACCGCACAGGCGCAGGCTGTCGATGCGCTTGCCGCGCATTTGTCGCTTGGCGATCTCGCCAAAAAATTTCTCGGCATGGTCGCCGCCAACCGCCGCCTGCCCGACGTTGGCGCGATGGCCGAAGCGACGCTTGACCTCATCGCCGCGCAAAAAGGCGAAACCACCGCAACCGTCATCAGCGCCACCGCCCTTGATGATGCACAGACCAAGCAGCTGACCGCGCAGCTCAACAAGCTGACCGGCCTGAAAGTGCGCCTTGATGCGCAGGTTGACACAAGCCTGATCGGCGGCCTCGTCATCCGCGTTGGCGCGCTGCGCATCGACAACTCCGTCAAAACGAAACTGGAGCGCCTGCACCGCGCCCTGACCAACCAGACAGCATCCACCGACAGCAAAAAAATGAAAGAGGTAGCTTAATCATGGAAATCCGCGCAGCAGAAATTTCCTCCATCCTCAAAAAGCAGATCGCCAACTTCGGCGCCGAAGCAGACGTGGCCGAAGTCGGTCAGGTCGTATCGGTCGGTGACGGCGTTGCGCGCGTTTACGGCCTCGACAAGGTCAAGATGGGCGAGATGGTCGAGTTCAGCAACGGCATCAAAGGCATGGCGCTGAACCTTGAAACCGACAACGTCGGTGTGGTTATTTTCGGTGAAGACCGCGACATCAAAGAAGGCGACACCGTGCGCCAGACCGGCGAGATCGTGTCCGTTCCCGTCGGCAAGGGCCTGCTGGGCCGCGTTGTCGACGCGCTTGGCAACCCCATTGACGGCAAGGGCCCGATCAAATCGGATGAAACCCGCCGCGTGGACGTGAAAGCGCCCGGCATTATCGCCCGTAAATCGGTTCACGAGCCGATGCAGACCGGCATCAAGGCGCTCGATGCGCTCGTGCCCATCGGCCGCGGCCAGCGCGAGCTGATCATCGGCGACCGCCAGACCGGCAAAACCGCAATCGCCATCGACACCATGCTCAACCAGCGTGAAGTCAACAAAGGCACCGACGAGAGCAAAAAGCTGTACTGCGTCTACGTTGCTGTAGGCCAAAAGCGCTCGACCGTTGCGCAGCTGGTAAAAACGCTGGAAGACAACGGCGCGATGGAATACTCGATCGTCATCGCCGCGACCGCGTCTGACTCCGCACCCCTGCAATACCTCGCGCCCTACACGGGCTGCACGATGGGCGAATACTTCCGCGACAACAAAATGCACGCGCTGATCGTTTACGATGACCTGTCCAAGCAGGCCGTTGCATACCGCCAGATGTCGCTGCTGTTGCGCCGCCCGCCCGGCCGCGAAGCTTATCCCGGCGACGTTTTCTATCTCCACTCGCGCCTGCTCGAGCGTGCTGCGAAACTCTCGGATGCCGAAGGTGCAGGCTCCCTCACCGCGCTGCCCGTCATCGAAACGCAGGCCGGCGACGTTTCCGCCTACATTCCGACCAACGTGAACTCGATCACCGACGGCCAGATCTTCCTTGAAACCGGCCTGTTCTACAAAGGTGTGCGTCCTGCGATTTCCGTCGGTCTTTCGGTTTCCCGCGTCGGTTCTGCCGCGCAGACCAAAGCGATGAAGCAGGTTGCAGGTACGATCAAGCTCGACCTCGCCCAGTTCCGCGAGATGGAAGCCTTTGCCCAGTTCGCATCGGACCTTGATGCGTCGACGCAAAAACTGCTGGCCCGCGGCACGCGCCTGACCGAGCTGCTCAAACAGCCCCAGTTCAGCCCGCTGTCGATGGAAGAGCAGGTCTGCTCGATCTTCGCAGGCGTGAACGGCTACCTCGACACCGTTGCCGTAAAAGACGTCAACGCGTACGAAGCGCAGATGCTCTCCGCGCTCAAGTCGCATGGCGCCGCCATCCTCAAGTCGATCGCAACCGAGCAGAAAATCTCGGACGAGACCAAGGCTGCACTGCAAAAGTTCCTCGAAGATTTCACCAAGACGTTCGTGTCGGGCAAGAAAGCAGCCTAAGCGCCAACGTCTAACGGGAAACGGATCAACCGATGCCGAGCTTAAAAGAGTTTAGAAACCGGATCGCGAGCGTGAAGTCCACGCGCAAGATCACGTCGGCCATGAAGATGGTCGCGGCCTCCAAGCTTCGCCGCGCCCAGCAACAGGCCGAAGCCAGCCAGCCCTATGCCTCGCGCATGGCGGCCATGCTGTCGCGCCTTGTCGCCAAGATGGATGCAAGTGCTGCCGCACCCCTGCTGATGTCGGGGACGGGCCGCGACGACGTGCATCTGCTGGTCGTCATCACGTCCGACCGCGGCCTCTGCGGCGGTTTCAACGGTTCGGTCGTGCGCATGGCGCGCCTGAAAATCCGCGAGCTGATCAATGCGGGCAAGCAGGTGAAGATCCTCTGCGTGGGCCGCAAGGGCCGCGACGTCCTCAAGCGCGAATTCGGCGACAAGATCCTCAACACCTTTGAAGGTCTTGGCAAAAAGAAGCTGGTCTTCGCTGATGCGCAACTGGTGGCCGATCAGGTCCTGCATATGCTCCACGCGGGCGACTTCGACGTCTGCACGCTGGTCTATAACCAGTTCAAGTCGGTGATGACGCAAACCCCCGTTGCACAGCAGATGATCCCGCTGGCAGTGGAAGGCGAGGCGCTGGCCGCAGACGCGCAGGACAGCGAAGGCGCGCTTTATGAATTCGAGCCGTCGGAAGAGGAAATCCTCGACCGCCTGCTGCCGCGCAACCTTGCGGTGCAGATCTTCCGCGCGTTGCTCGACAGTGCTGCGGGCGAACAGGCCGCGCGCATGACCGCAATGGACAACGCGACGCGCAACGCCGGCGACATGATCAACAAGCTGACCATCCGCTACAACCGCGCACGTCAGGCTTACATCACCAAAGAACTCATCGAAATCATTTCCGGCGCCGAAGCCGTATAAAGACAGAAGACACACAGGAGAACACTCATGGTTAAACTCGCTTCCAGCAACAGCGGCCAGCAAGGCAAGATCACCCAGGTCATGGGCGCGGTCGTCGACGTACAGTTCGACGGCGCACTGCCTGCGATCCTCAACGCGCTGACCACCACCAACGATGGCAAGCAGCTGGTTCTTGAAGTTGCGCAGCACCTTGGTGAAAACACCGTGCGCACCATCGCGATGGACTCAACCGAAGGTCTGGTCCGCGGTCAGGCCGTGACCGACACGGGTGCCCCCATCCGCGTTCCCGTTGGCGCCGAAGTTCTTGGCCGCATCATCAACGTCGTGGGCGAGCCCATTGACGAGCGCGGCCCCGTCAACGCGAAAAAACTGTCTGAAATCCACCGCGCGGCGCCCGAATTCATCGACCAGTCGACCGAAACCCAGATGCTGGTCACCGGCATCAAGGTCGTCGACCTGCTGGCACCCTACGCCAAGGGCGGTAAAATCGGCCTGTTCGGCGGTGCCGGTGTTGGCAAAACCGTTACCATTATGGAGCTGATCAACAACGTTGCGATGAAGCACGGTGGTGTTTCGGTTTTCGCCGGTGTTGGCGAGCGTACCCGCGAAGGTAACGACCTTTATCATGAAATGATGGAATCCGGCGTTATCAAGACCGACGGCGGCGATTCCAAGGTTGCCCTCGTTTACGGCCAGATGAACGAACCCCCCGGTGCGCGTGCGCGTGTCGCGCTGACCGGTCTGACCGTTGCGGAACACTTCCGCGATCAGGAAGGCCAGGACGTTCTGTTCTTCGTCGACAACATCTTCCGCTTCACCCAGGCCGGTTCGGAAGTGTCGGCGCTGCTTGGCC
>JAEXMB010000018.1 GCA_023444705.1 Pseudomonadota bacterium
ATATAGGTCTCATGCACCTGCGCCAGTGCCGCGCCCAGCGGATGGTGGGCATTGCTTTCGACGATCTCTTGCGCGGGTTGCAGATGGCGTGCGGCGGGCACGGCGACTTCGGGCGCGTCGGCGAAAATGTCCGAGGCGGCGGCAGCCTGCGCGCCAGCGCGGTAATAGGTGCCTTGGTATCCCGCACCCTCGAGCCCTTTGAGGTGTTTGTAACCCGCAGCGCGCTGTTGATAGTCGCCGTTCCACGACGGCTGGCCGGGTGCCGTATTGGGCTGGAACGCTGCCAGTGTTTCGGCAGCGACAGTGGTGGAGGCACGGTGCCCCGCTGCCGCCAGCGCATGTTTGAGCCCGCCGACGATCAGCCCGCGCACCACGGCGCTGTCCTGAAAGCGCACCTCGCTTTTGGCGGGATGCACGTTGACGTCGACGACGTCGGGTTTCAGGTCAAGGTAAAGGCACAGCATCGGGTGGCGGTCATGCGCAAGGAAATCGGCATAGGCGCCGCGGATGGCGCCGATCAGCAGCTTGTCGCGCACGGGGCGGCCGTTGACGAAGAAATGCTGGTACTGGTTGGTGCCGCGGTTGAGCGTGGGCAGGCCGGCATAGCCGGTCAGTTTGATGCCGTCGCGCTCTGCATCGATCTGGATGGCGTTTTCGGAAAAATCGCGGCCCATGATCTGGCGCAGACGCTCCAGCCGCCGCGCAAACAGGTCGCCCTGTGCAGCGGGCAGGTCCAGCACGCTGCGGTCATCTGCCGTCAGGCGGAAATGCACGTCGGGATAGGCCATTGCCAGACGCTCCAGCACGTCGCGGATATTCGACGTTTCCGTGCGCGGTGATTTCAGGAATTTCAGGCGGGCGGGGGTGGCGTAAAACAGGTCGCGCACATCAACGCGCGTGCCGCCCGAAAGGGCCGCAGGCATGACGGCGGATTTGCGCCCGCCCTCAACGCTGATCTGGTGGGCGTCACCACCTGCGCGCGGGCGGGAGGTAATGGTCATGCGGCTGACCGCGCCGATGGAGGGCAGGGCCTCTCCCCGAAAGCCAAGCGAGCTGATGTTCACCAGATCGTCATCGGGCAGTTTCGACGTCGCATGGCGTTCAACCGCCAGCATCAAATCGTCGGGCGACATGCCGATGCCGTCGTCGGTGATGGTCATCAAGCTGGCGCCGCCTTCGCGCACCACCACGTCGATGCTGCGCGCGGCGGCATCGATGGCGTTTTCGACCAGTTCCTTGATCGCGGCGGCGGGGCGTTCGATCACTTCACCGGCTGCGATCTGGTTGACCAGCACATCGGGTAATTGGCGTATAGGCATAGTTGTTTATACCCCGTGCCGCCGCGCGGCGGCAGGGTAAAAATAGAGGATATATTTCAATGATTTATTGGTCGAAAAGCGTGCCGTCGAGAATCGCGCCGTCAAATTGCGCGCGCTTGAGGTTCGCGCCCGTGAAATCAGCACCCCGCAGGTCGCAATTGCTGAAGTCCGCACCGCTGATATCTGCCTTGCGGAAGGATGCCTGCATCATGCGCGCACCGGTGAAGACGGCATAGCGCATCACCGCCTCGTCGAAGTTGCAGGGGATGCGATATTCTTCGCCATCTGGGCGCTTGAATTGCAGCGGATTAAGGTTGGCATTGGCCAGGTTGGTGCGGTTGAACAGCCCGCCGCGCATATTGGCGCCGCGCATATCGGCATTTTGCAACTGGCATTTGCGGAAATCGGATGCTTCCAGCACGCTGCTTTGCAATTCAATGCCGCGCAGGTCCATTTCGGCAAAGGTGGTTTTGACGGCGCGCATGGCGGTCAGCTTCTTTGCGGCAAGGGAGGGCCCCTTGCGCATATCGACCTCGAGCAGGTCAAGGCGCTTGCCCTGACGTCCGCCGCTGCCGACCCATGTCATATGGCGCAGGATCAGTTCGTCCAGTGTCATATCGAATTCGTTGATGTCTGTTCCCTTGGTTTCCGTCATCAGGGTGAGGGAGAAGACCGAGCCGAATTTCTCGGCGTTGTTAAGCGTGGCGCCGTTCATCATGGCGTAGGAAAAATCGGCGTTGCGCAGGTCTGCACCGTCAAGACGGGCATGGCTGAGGTCCGCGCCAAGCAATACAGCATCCTTGAGGTTCGCACCCAGCAATTGCGCGTCGACCATCTTGGCGTCGGTGAAATCTGCGTTGCTGGCGGTGGCGCCGTTAAGGACTGCGCCCGAAAGGTCGCTGCCGTTGAACTGCACGATACCGGCGGCGGCGGCGAGGCTGAACTGGTCATCAGCGGATTTCACTTTGCGTTTGAGGACGGTCTTGCCCTCGCGCAGGTCGGCCCCTGTCATGTCGGCCTTGGACAGGTCGGCCATGCCGATTTCCGCACCGCGCATGTCCGCGCGGACCAGACGGGTGTTTGTCATCTTGGCGTTGGTGAAATCGCAGCCAAAGAGGGTGGCGCTTTCAAAATTGGCATTGGTCAGGTCGCAGCCCGCCATGATGCAGCCGGTGAAATCGGATTGCGACAGGTTCTGCCCGATGAAAGACAGGCCGGTCAGGTCGCGGTCGCGCAACAATGCGCGCGCGCCACCGGGCTTTGCGCTCAAAAACATCTGGTGCTTGCGGATGAGTTCGTTCAGCTCCGCCTGCGTCAGAGGTTTGAGCTCGAAGTCGTCCTTGTTTTTATCCGGCGGGCTCATGAAAGTCCGGTGTAATGATCGTGCTGCTCTACGCTGGGGAGGGGATGCGCGCGCAAGAAAACGCGGCTGCGATGCCTGCCCCCGCACAGACGTCGCATTTCCATCATAAAACAGCGAGTTTGACAAAGGGTTAAGAGATTTTGCCGCATAGGCGGGATTATGGTTTATCTGCCTTGCGCGCCGTGGGGCGTTGCTCTATCTGGTTGTTATGGCTTCGTTAACGCGGAGCCGCTATGCTAGGGGTGCATACAAGCCGCACCGCCCTGTCTGCCAAGAAAAAACAAACAAGATCAACGGGAAAAAGATGAACGCCGACGATATTGCAGCCATGTTGCGCCAGAAGATGCCCGATGCCGATGTTCAGGTCGAGGATACGCGCGGCGACGGCAGGCATTTTACCGCCACTGTCGTCAGCCAGTCTTTTGAGGGACTGAGCCGCATCCAGCAGCACCAGCTGGTCTATAAGGCACTGGGCGCCTGCGTGGGCGAGGAAGTCCACGCCTTGCAAATCGTCACGCGCACCCCGCAGGATGCGATCGCCACCCGCGCGGCAGGAGGCTGAGGAACACCATGACCAACGATGTATTCGACCGTATCCGCCACGACATCGCCAATAACGATGTGGTTGTTTATATGAAGGGCTCTGCTGTTTTTCCGCAGTGCGGGTTTTCGGCCGCGGTGGTGCAGGTGCTTGACAACTTGCACGTCACTTACCGCGATGTCGACGTGCTGTCCGATCCGGCTTTGCGTCAGGGCATCAAGGATTTCACCAACTGGCCGACCATCCCCCAATTGTATATCAAGGGCGAGTTCATCGGCGGATGCGACAT
>JAEXMB010000005.1 GCA_023444705.1 Pseudomonadota bacterium
CTTGGCGACACGCACGCCAAGTGCCGACTTGATGTGGCTGACGTTGGGGGCCGTGGTCAGGTGGCTGGTGAGGAATTTCTGGTAGCTGTCCCAGTCCTCGGCAACGATTTTGAGGATATAATCCGCCTCGCCCGAAACCAGATAGCATTCACGTACCAGCGGCCATTGCTTGACCAGCTCTTCGAATTTCTGCAGGTCGTTTTCCGCCTGGTTGTCGAGACCGACCTGCGCGAAAACGGTAATGCCAAAGCCCAGTGTCTGCGCGTCGATGTCGGCGTGATAGCCTTTGATGACGCCCGCTTCCTCAAGCGCGCGCACGCGGCGCAGGCAGGGCGGTGCGGAGATGCCGGCGCGCTCGGCCAGCTCGACGTTGGTCATGCGTCCGTTTTCCTGCAGATCGTGCAGGATTTTGCGGTCAATACGGTCAAGCTTCACTTTTGGCATGGGATACTCGTCAATTTTGGAACATGGGTTAGAATCAAACTCTGTAATGTAATAATATTAGCATCAATTCGTTACAAGAGTAATAATTCACCAAAATATTTTAACAATCTTGCCAAACTTCCTGAAAAACCTTTATATGACAGTATCTTAACAACAACCGCGAATGGTGCAGCGCACATGAACGCATCCCCGCTGACATGCTGGGTTATGACCGAAGGCATCGCCGGAACCGAAAACCAGTGCATCGGCGTGGCCGAGGCACTGGGGCTTGCACCCGTGGTCAAACGCATCAAGTTGCGCGCGCCGTGGAGGCAACTGTCGCCCTGGCTGCGCTGGGGGCACTCCTTTGCGCTGGCAAAAGACAGTGACAGATGCGATCCGCCCTATCCCGATGTACTGATCGCCAGTGGCCGCAAGGCGCTTGGCATGGCGCGCCATATCAAGCAGGCAAGCGGCGGCAAGACTTATGTCGCCGTCATTCAGGACCCGCGCATCGACCCTGCCGCCTTTGACCTTGTCGCCGTACCGCAACATGACCCCACGCGCGGCCCCAATGTGTTGCTGACGCGCACGGCCCTGCACCGCGTCACGCCGCAAAAGCTTGCCGCCGAAGCAGCCAAATTCACAGGACAGTTCGACCACCTGCCCCCCGTGCGTGTCGCCGTGCTGATCGGCGGCAGCAGCAAGCGCCACACCATGACAGCGGCCATCACGCAACGCCTGTGCGACCGTCTGGCCAGCCTTGCCGCGCGTGCGGATGTTGGGCTGATGATCACGGCCTCGCGCCGCACGGGTGTGGAGAACGAGGCCATCCTGCGCAACGGCCTGCGCGGGGACAATATCGTCTTTTGGGACGGGCAAGGCCCCAACCCCTACTTTGCCTTTCTGGCCAGCGCGACCCATATCTTGGTGACGCAGGACAGCGTTTCGATGACATCGGAGGCGCTGTCGACCGGCAAGCCCGTGATGACCATTGCCCTTGAGGGCAGCAGCCGCCGCCACGCGCTTTTCCACAGCCTTTTGCAAGAACAAGGGTTTACGCGGGTGTTTGACGGGCAGTTGCAGACATGGTCATATCCGCCCCTCAATGATACACTGGGGGTCGCCCACAAGATTCTGGATGATTTGAAGACACGACACAAAGGACGCGCATAAAATGGCACAGACACAGCACCGCAAAGTTATCGTTATCGGCTCCGGCCCTGCCGGCTATACCGCCGCCATCTATGCCGCGCGCGCCAACCTCAAGCCGATGCTGATCGCGGGCATGCAGCCGGGCGGGCAGCTGACCATCACCACCGACGTCGAAAACTATCCCGGCTTTGCCCAGCCCATTCAGGGCCCCTGGCTGATGGAGCAAATGAAAGAACAGGCCGAACATGTCGGCACCGAAATGGTCAGCGACATGATTGTCGATGTCGATTTTTCGACCACGCCGAAAAAGCTGGTCGGCGACAGCGGCACCGTTTATACCGCCGATGCCGTCATCATCGCCACCGGTGCGCAAGCCAAGTGGCTTGGCATTCCGTCGGAGCAAGCTTTTCAGGGCAAGGGCATTTCCGCCTGCGCCACCTGCGATGCCCCTTTTTACCGCAACAAGGAAGTCATCGTCGTCGGCGGCGGCAACAGCGCGGTCGAGGAAGCACTCCACCTCACCCATTTCGCCAGCAAGGTCACGTTGATCCACCGCCGCGACAGCCTGCGTGCGGAAAAGATCGCGCAGGACCGCCTGTTTAAAAACCCCAAGGTCACCGTAATCTGGGACAGCGCAATTGACGAGATCCTCGGCGACAACATGGGCGTGACCGGTGCGCGCGTTAAAAACCTCAAAACCGGCGCAACCACCGACCTGCCCGCGCACGGCGTCTTTATCGCCATCGGCCACAAGCCGTCGACCGATGTTTTCAAAGGCAAGGTCAAGATGGACAGCGAAGGCTATATCATCACCAAGCCCGACAGCACCGAAACCGATGTTGCCGGTGTTTATGCGGCGGGCGATGTGAAAGACAAAGTGTTCCGTCAGGCCGTCACCGCGGCGGGTCTTGGCTGCATGGCCGCACTTGAAGCCGATAAATACATCGCCACGCTGGAAGCGAATCTGAACGCGGCACCTGTCAAAAAAATTGCCAACGATCAGCCCAAGAAACCCTGATCCCCTCGCCGCGCAAGCCAATCATAAAAACAGCCCCTGCCGGACCGGCAGGGGCTGTTTCGTTTACATACCCGCATAAAAAATGCGGGGCGTCACTCTGTTAAGGCTTGCACATCATTCCTTTGGATGCACCGTCCTTAACGCCGCCCGAACAGCAGCAGCTTTTCTTTTCATCCGACGACTTCACCATCGGGCAAGCCTCTTTCCCCGCCATTTTCGCACAACAGCTGGGTTTTTGGCTCGATGTCGCTGTATTCCACGTGCCCGGCGTACCGGCGCAAGCAGACAAAAGAAAGACGACGGGCAGTATGAATGCCATGTGTTTCACACGGCTGATTTTAAGAAGAGACATTGTTGTTCTCCATTCTAGGATCAAGATTTCTATTCCTTGCCGGAATAGCGCTTTTTCAGATGTTGTTTATATAGCGCGCGGCGGGCGGAACAGCGCATACGCAGGTCCCGCCGGCGGCGCTGGCGGCATCAGAACATGAACCGCAATTTTTATCTGAACGTTACGCATTGTATGCATTGACTGCATTCCCATCACAGCGGCGCAACAATAATGGCACTTCATATTCAGGCTCTTGCCTTGCGTCCCATCGTCAGGGCAACAATCCATGCCTGCCATTGTTTTCGGCCCATCTTGCAGTGTTTCACCATAGACGTGCCGCGCGGCATCAAATCCGGTGAAAAAGAGCGTGACAACAAGAATGATAAGCAGGCTACGCATAAACCCAGTATAGCGCAAAAGGTTAAAAATTTGATATTCATCGTCAACTCAAGAACTTACTTATAAAAATAGCCCCTGTCGATGGACAGGGGCTATTGATTTTGTAAGTGACCGCGTAAAATTTACGCGGCGATCTTTTGTGGCGCAATCGCCTGACCGATATAGTCGCCGACGTATTTCAGCATCTGCTCGGTCTCGCCGGGGTTGTTGAAGAAGTGACCGGCGCCGTTGATGATTTTGTAGTCAACGCCGTTGGGGCCGCGCTGGTCCTTCAGCTTGTCGACCAGCTTGTTGACCGATTCAAGGTTAACCACCTGATCGGCGTCGCCCTGTACGATCAGGCCCTCGTTGGGGCACGGCGCCAGGAAGTTGAAGTCATAGAGGTTGGCGGGCGGCGAGATCGAGACATAGCCCGAGATTTCGGGACGGCGCATCAGCAATTGCATGCCGATCCACGCACCGAACGAAAAGCCCGCGACCCAGACGTTGTTCGAGCCGGGGTTGACGCTTTGCAGCCAGTCAAGCGCCGCTGCCGCATCGGACAGTTCGCCTTCGCCGTGGTTGAATTCACCCTGGCTGCGGCCAACGCCGCGGAAGTTGAAGCGCAGGGTCGAAAAACCCTTGTCGGCAAAGGTCTGGAACAACGAATAGGCGATCTTGTTGTTCATCGTGCCGCCGCGTTGCGGGTTGGGATGCAGGATCAGGGCGATCGGCGCGCCGGAGACTTTCGCGTGTTTATAGCGACCCTCGAGACGACCCGCAGGACCGGTGATCATGATTTCTGGCATTCAAAGTCTCCTCGCCTTTTGTGTGGCGCGCCGTGGCCGGGGTGGCTGGTCGCGCGCAACTGGCGTTTCGTGTTAATGGATGCAGGGCCGTAAAAACCCTGCTAGAACTCGCAGAGGGCATGAATGTACATTATGGGATACGGAAAGCAAGAAAATTCTTGAATTTGCTTTCATTATCAAATATTTACGAACAACCCCTCACCTGCAAACCACCCGCGAGACTCGGGACAAACGTACAGACAAACATGGCCATTTTTGACGGCATATATCTGGACCACAACGCAACGACGCCCGTCAAACCCGCGGCGCGCGAAGCCATGATGGCGGCACTGGACCTGCCCGGCAACGCCAGCGCCATCCACAAGGCGGGCCGCACCGCGCGGCGCATGCTCGAAGACGCGCGCGCCAGCGTCATGCGCGCGCTCAATCTTGGCG
>JAEXMB010000067.1 GCA_023444705.1 Pseudomonadota bacterium
GGGTGTGGTACACAGCAGCAACGACCGCCGACATCGACGAGATCATCGACAGCCACCTGATCGGCGGCAAGGTGGTCGAGCGTCTGGTTCTGCGCAACGACCAGACGGAGCTGCGCCCTGAACAAAAGGCCGCACAATGACGACAGCCGCAGCGCCCACGATCTTCGCACTGGCGTCTGCCCCCGGACGTGCGGGGGTTGCGGTGGTGCGCGTATCGGGCAGCCGCGTGCTGGCGGCGCTGACTGCGCTTGGTATTGACGATATTCCCCCTTTGCGCACGGCATGCCTGCGCAAACTGCGCGATGGCAGCGGCGGTGCGGTGATCGATCACGCGCTGGTGGTGCGCTTTGCGGCCCCTGCAAGCTTTACCGGCGAAGATGTGGCCGAACTGCACCTGCACGGCGGCAAGGCTGTGATTGATGGCGTTCTGGCGGCGCTGGCGCATGTCGATGGCCTGCGCATGGCCGAACCGGGGGAGTTCACCCGCCGTGCCTTTGAAAACGGCAAGCTCGATCTGACGGCAGCCGAAGCCGTTGCCGATTTGATCGCGGCGGAAACCGAGGCACAGCGCCTGCAGGCACTTGACCAACTGGGCGGTGGGCTTGCGCGTTTGTATACGGGCTGGAGCGATACACTCGCCAAAATCGTCGCGCACGTCGAAGCCGACATCGAGTTCCCTGACGAAGACCTACCCGAGGGCATCAGCGCGGCCCTGCGCGACGACATTGTGGCCCTGCGCAACGACATCGACGGCCATCTGGCCGATGCGCGCAGGGGGGAGCGTTTGCGCGACGGCCTGCAGGTCGCCATCATCGGCGCGCCCAATGCAGGCAAATCAAGCTTGCTCAATGCGCTTGCGGCGCGTGATGCCGCTATCGTATCGGACATCGCGGGCACCACGCGCGATGTCATCGAAGTGCCGATGGATCTCGGCGGCTATCCGGTCGTGCTGTCGGATACCGCAGGCCTGCGCGACACCGGTGATGTGATCGAGGCCGAAGGCATCCGCCGTGCTGCCCGCCGCGCCGAAGACGCCGATATCAAGCTGGCCCTGTTTGATCATGCAACCGCGCCCGATGCGCCGACGCTGGCGCATGTTGATGCGCGCACCATCGTCGTGCTGACCAAGGATGATGGCGGCCGTGCCGATACGCAGGCGCTGGCTTTGCCACCACACCACGCAACCGTGCGTGCCAGCACCAAAACGGCGAACGGGTTGCAGGACTTGCTGCGCGTACTGACAACTGCGGTCGGCGGTTTTTTTGGTATGCGTGAACGCCCCATGCCCACGCGCGAACGCCACCGCGCGGCACTGGCCGATGCGCGCCTGCATCTGGAGCGCGCACTGTCCGCACCCTTGCCCGAGCTGGTGGCCGAAGACCTGCGTCTCTCTCTGCGCGCCATCGGCGGCATCACGGGCCGCGTGCATGTGGAAGATTTGCTCGACCGTATCTTTCGCGATTTCTGCATCGGCAAATAAAAAAGGCGGTCACCTGTGTGCCCGCCTGTTCCCACCAGAATACCAAAGTGCCGCGCCAAGGCAAGCAAACAACGCGCTTGGCGGCCTGGATTATCCTGTGTATCAATAGACGAAACCTCCCCCCGATTCTTGGTTTCAAGGCAGCGCCGCCCTTTTGCGGCGCATTGACGCGCGCCCACAAGGAAGTTTTCAATGCGTATTGATGCCGAACCGAAGTTTGATTTTGACGATGTGCTGATCCGCCCCAAGCGGTCAAAACTCAAAAGCCGTGCCGAGGTCGATATTACCCGCACCTTCAAGATGCTCAACGCCAAGATCGGCGGCGTGGCGCGCGAAATCACCGGCGTTCCGGTTATCGCCGCCAACATGGATACGGTCGGCACGCTGAAAATGGCGCGCGCGCTTGGCGAACACCACATGTACACGGCCCTGCACAAGCACTACACCCTGCAGCAACTGGTCGAGGCCAGCCCGCCGCACGACTATGCCTTCATCACCTTTGGCATCGAAGACATCGAGAAAATGAACGTCGTGCTGTCTTCGGCGGCGGCGGATAAAATCTGCCTCGACGTTGCCAACGGCTACACGGAATCATTCCTTGATTTCGTCAAGCGCGTGCGCGAGGCGCATCCCGACAAGGTCATCATGGCGGGCAACGTCGTCACCCCCGACATGACCGAGGCACTGCTGCTGGCAGGTGCGGATATCGTCAAAGTTGGCATCGGTCCGGGATCGGTCTGCACGACGCGCATCATGACGGGCGTGGGCTTTCCGCAGCTGTCTGCCATTATCGAATGCGCCGATGCGGCGCATGGGCTTGGCGGCCACATCTGCGGCGACGGCGGTTGCAAGACACCGGGCGACGTTGCCAAGGCGCTGGCAGCGGGCGCGGACTTCGTCATGCTGGGCGGCATGCTGGCCGGCCATACTGAATGCCTTGCACAGGACGAGATTGATCGCATCAAGGCGGGCGATACCAAGCTTGAGTACTACGGCATGTCGTCTGCCGCGGCGATGAACAAATATGCCGGCGGGATTGCCAAGCATCGCGCCGCCGAAGGCCGCGTGCAGGAAATCCAGTACAAGGGCGATGTTGCGGGTACGGTGCAGGATATTCTCGGCGGGATACGTTCGGCCTGCACCTATGTTGGCGCATCGCGTTTGAAAGAGCTATCCAAGCGCACGACCTTCGTCGTTAAAAACCGCTGATACAGGCGGCAAGAAAAAAGCCCCGCAGACAATGCGGGGCTTTTTTCGTTTCGGGTTCTAGCGTTTGGGCAATCCCTGGATATTGCCGACAAACAAGTAATGCTTGTGTACGATGCCCTGAATGCGCACGTCGCGGTCGACATATGGGGCCGCGGGGGCACACTCGCTGAAGGGGGAGTCGCCGCGCACGCGCAAAACGAACGTCTTGTTTGCAGTTTCCAGCACCAAAGCCGTGTGTTCGCTTTTCGAACCGACGGCAACGCGCTGGCGGCGGACCACGCCGTTAAAAGTTTTTTTGATATCTGACATGATGCGCGCCTTTTTATTTTTTACGCAGGATGGATGTCTTTTTCGCGGCAGGTGAAAACCGCTTGAGGTCTTTGGCGTCGGCCAGTGTCAGGTTGACACCGTCCTCGTTCGCCCACAGAAAACCGCGGGCAAAAACCTTTTGTCCGTGCAGTTTGGCAAAAGCCTTTTCGATACCGGCGCGGCGCGGGTCGATATTTTTAACACCCACGACATGCACGGTGATGACACCCTGTGCGGTGGTGATGCGCACGAGCGGCGTGGCACGCCCGCGGTGAAAGCTGCGCGGTGCGGGCAGAAATTCCAAAATGCCTTCGACCTGATGTGCGGCCCCGCTGTCTGTCGCGTTCTTGCGTGCGGCGGCCTGCGCGCACTGGTATTGCTTTTGCGCGACGGTGTTGAGGACAGCGCGGTAGGTCTTGAGCAACGCTTCGTGATGATCGCTGCGCGGGGCATCGCCGGCCAGCGCCTTGGCGACGGCGTTGAACTGGCCAGCCAGCGTATAAGGGTCAAAGGTTTCGTTGAGGACAAGCGCCAGCTTGTTCTGGGCGGTGGGAGAAAACATGGTCACCTGCTCAAATATTATGAATATCAGGATGTGATTTATACATGCCACCCGGTTTTTGACAAGGCGTAATATACGTCGTGAGTATATATTTATGTAAACAAAAGGGGTTTTCGCGAGATTCGCGCGAGGAAAGGCGGCTTTCTCGCTGCAAATATTGACAATATCGCAAAGCCGCCGTAGGGTGCGGCACAACTCTGTGGACAACGGATTCTCGGCCCGCCACACTCATGTGCAGGCCGTCGTTTTTTTGTTGTGTCACGGCCCAGATCAGAATTGGAATTACGGTCATGAAAAAGACAGCTTCGCTGAAGTCGCTCAAATCGCGCGACAAAAACAACAAGGTGGTTCGCCGCCGCGATGGCAAAGGCAAAATGCGCCTTTACGTCATCAACAAGGAAAACCCGCGCATGAAGGCAAAGCAGTAATTTCTGCTTTGCGCTGACCGCGCGATTGTTTCCTTACACCATACGCTTCCTCGCATAGTCCGGAGCTTCTCGATGTTCGCAAATCTCCTCGGTCTCATGTCCACCGATATGGCGATCGACCTCGGCACGGCCAATACCCTTGTCTACGTTCGCGGGCAGGGCATCGTGCTTAACGAACCTTCGGTCGTGGCGATGGAATTTGTCGAAGGCCGCAAGCGCGCACGTGCTGTCGGCGAAGACGCCAAGATGATGCTGGGCCGCACCCCCGGCCACATCATGGCCATCCGCCCATTGCGTGACGGTGTGATCGCTGATTTCGAAGCTGCGGAATTCATGATCAAGCACTTCATCAGCAAAGTTCACAACCGCCGCAGTTTCGCCAGCCCACGCATGGTCATCTGCGTGCCGTCGGGTTCGACCGCCGTTGAACGCCGCGCCATTCAGGAAAGTGCCGAAAGCGCCGGTGCGCGCGAAGTCAAGCTGATCGAAGAGCCGATGGCGGCTGCAATCGGCGCGGGCCTGCCCGTGACCGAACCGACCGGTTCGATGATCGTCGATATCGGCGGTGGTACGACCGAAGTTGCGGTGATCTCGCTGGGCGGTATCGTCTATGCGCGCTCTGTCCGCGTTGGCGGCGACAAGATGGACGAAGCGATCATCAGCTACATCCGCCGCACGCACAACCTGCTGATCGGCGAAAGCACGGCCGAACGCATCAAGAAAGAAATCGGCTCTGCCTGCCCGCCCGAAGACGGCGAAGGCCGCCTGATGGAAATCAAGGGCCGCGACCTGATGAACGGCGTGCCCAAGGAACTCGTGATCTCCGAACGTCAGGTTGCCGAGGCCCTGGCCGAACCTGTCGGCGCGATCATCGATGCTGTCAAAGGCGCGCTTGAACATACGGCCCCCGAACTTGCGGCTGACATTGTTGACCGCGGTATCGTGATGTCGGGCGGCGGCTCGCTGCTGAGCAACCTTGATTACGTTCTGCGCTATGCGACCGGTCTGGCTGTCACCGTTGCGGATGACCCGCTGTCGTGCGTGGCACTTGGCTCGGGTCAGGCGCTTGAAAACCGCAACGCCCTTAAAGGTGTGCTGGTCAGTATGTATTAGCCCAGATCTTACGGGACCTAAAAAACAGCCGCTGCGGGCATCCCGGGCGGCTGTTTTTCATTGCGGCTGATTCTTTTTTTGTTTGCGGCCAAAAAATTCTGATATAATAAGAACTAAGGTGAAGTTGTTTGCGATAAGCCTTTGTTGCGACACAATATTTACCAGAATATCGGGCCCGCGTGTTGGGGTTGGGGAATCGTTTCATACGGCCGGTATTGTCAGGGATTATTTTTTCTTCGGGGATTTCAGCCGTGGCGCGCCGCCGCAACAGTTCACCGCTTTTTGCCACCATGTCGCTGCGCGGCGTGGGCTGGCGCGCGACACCTGCGGTGCTGATCCTGCTGGCGATCACCCTGCTGGCCATGCACCGCAGCGAAGCCCTGCCCCTTGAAGGCCTGCGCACCAGCATGACCGACATCGCAACCCCCGCGCTCAACCTTATCACCGCCCCGTTTGCCAAGGCGGCCGACAGCCTTGAAGGCGTGCAGTCGCTGCGCCACCTCAAGGCTGAAAACATCCGCCTGTCCGAAGAAAACGCGCGCCTGCAGGAATGGTACGAGCAGGCATTGAAACTACAGGCTGAAAACAAATCCCTGCGCGAGCTGCTCAACGTCAAGGCTGATCCTGAAATGAGCTTCGTCACCACGCGCGTGGTGTCTGATCCCGGCGGGTCTTTCGTGAAAAGCGTTTTGTTGCCCGTGGGTGAAAGCGACAACGTTAGCAAGGGCAGTGCCGTCATGTCGGGCAGCGGCCTGATCGGCCGTGTGATGGAAGCGGGGCGCCATTCAAGCCGCGTTCTGCTGATCACCGACCTGAACTCGCGCATTCCTGTTATCGTGCAAAACACGCGCACGCGCGCCATTTTAGGCGGACGCAACAAACCGCTGCTCAAGCTTGAACGCCTGCCCATCGACAGCGGCCTGACGCTGGGCCAGCGCATCGTGACGTCGGGCGACGGCGGCTATCTGCCCGCGGATATTCCCATCGGCACCATCGTCGCCATCGGCAAAGACGGCATTCTGGTCAAACCGCTGGCGGATATCGACAGCCTGAGCCACGTGCAGGTCATCAATACCGACGTCGACCAGAGCCTTGCCACCGGCAAGCTGAACTAGGCCGATGGCTTACCGCCCACAGGATGATTTCCGGCAATCCTTTGTCGACAGCGTTGGCCGCATCGGCCTGACGCTGTTGATCGTTTCGGTGCTGGTCTTGCTGTCTGTCCTGCCGCTCGGCCTTGCGGGCTATGGCGAGATCCGCCCCGCCTTTGTGCTGATGGCGGTCTATTACTGGGCGATCTATCGTCCCTATATGCTCTCCCCCCTTGGCACGTTTTTGACCGGTCTTGCGCTTGACCTGCTGACGGGCACGCCCCTTGGCCTGCAGGCGCTGGTCTTGCTGGTGGTGCGGCTGGTCACGGGCACGCAGCAGAAATTCATGCTGGCACAGCGTTTTGGCGTCATGTGGGCGTGTTTTGGGCTGGTGGCGCTGGCCAGCGGCCTTGCGCAATGGCTGGTCTTTGGGCTGGTCAACTGGCAGATGACGGCGCTCAAGCCTGTGCTTGTCAGCGCCGCCGTGTCGACATTGCTGTTTCCCGCCATTGCCCTGCCGCTTTACATGATCAACCGCGCGATGGATAACCGGGATATATTCAGATGAGCTGGCGCCTCTGTTCGCCCTTGCGGGCGCACAACCGGCGCGGGCGCTTGGCTCACCGCGAAACCCGCTGAAGACAGCTCTCAAAGCCTGTTCTAAAAGCCGCTATTTTATGCGATAAAAAGCCATGAACCGCGACATGGAACGCTACCGCGAATTTACCCGCCGCGCCTTTCTTGTAGGGCTTGGGCAAACGGCGCTGTTCACCGTTCTGGCCGCACGCCTTGGCTACCTGCAGGTGGTCGAGCAGGAGAAATTCAAAACGCTGTCGGATGAAAACCGCATCAGCCACCGTCTGGTGACCGCGGGCCGCGGCGAGATCATGGACCGCTTTGGCGTTCCCCTTGCCATCAATACGCAGAACTTCCGTGCCTTCGTCGTGGCCGAGCAAAGCAAGAACGTGCGCGCCACGCTTGATGCGCTTGGCCAGTTGATCCCGCTCAGCCAGAAAGAAAAAGACGATGTTCTGGCCGACGTGTCAAAGCAGCGCGCCTTCACGCCGATCCTGGTGAAAGAAAACCTGTCTTACGAAGACATGGCCAAGGTTGAATACAACGTCGCCGACCTGCCCGGCGTGTCTGTCGACGAAGGCGAAATCCGCTCATACCCCTTTGGCGAGGCGACAGCACATATCATCGGCTATGTCGGCCGCATTTCCGAAGCCGAGATCGCCAAGGCCGAGCAGGAGGGCAGCAAGGACCCCACCATGCGCCAGCCCGGTTTTCGCATCGGCAAGACCGGTGTTGAAAAGAAATACGACCGCGTGCTGCGCGGCACGGCCGGGCGCATCAGCGCCGAGGTCAACGTGGTGGGCCGCGAAATCCGCGAGCTTGAAAAGCTACCGCCGCAAAAGGGCAAGCGCCTGACGCTGACGCTTGACGCGGACCTGCAGATGCAGTGTCAGGAAATGCTGATGCGCGAGCGCAGCGCCTCTGCCGTTGTCATGGACGCAAAAACCGGCGAGGTTTATGCGCTGTGTTCCTTCCCAAGCTTTGACCCCAACCTGTTTTCGCGCGGCATTCCCGCCGATCTGTGGGAAGAACTGCTGTCCAACGAAACCAATCCGCTGACCAACAAGGCCGTGTCAGGGCAATATCCGCCTGGCTCGACGTTCAAGATGGTCACGGCAATGGCTGTGCAGGAAGAAGGCATCAGCCCGGATGCGCGCGTTTACTGCCCCGGCCACTACATGCTTGGCGGCATCAAGTTTCACTGCTGGCGTCCGGGCGGGCACGGGCATGTGAACATGGTGCAGGCGCTGGAACAGTCGTGCGATACATATTTCTACGAGATGGGCCGGCGCATCGGCGTTGATAACATCGCCGCAATGGCGCGCAAGCTTGGCCTGGGTGCGCGGCTTGATTTCGACATTCCCGGCGAGGGGCCGGGCCTGATGCCCGACCGCGCCTGGAAAGCGCGCACGCAAAAAGAAAAAACATGGCATCAGGGTGAAACCCTCAACGTCGCCATCGGTCAGGGGCAGGTGCTGGCCACGCCGTTGCAGCTGGCCACCATGACAGCGCGCCTTGTCAACGGCGGCTTTGCGGTCAAGCCCGTGCTGGTGCGCTCGATCGAAGACGACGGCAACCAGATCCCCAAATGGGGGAGCATCGGGCTCAACCCCCAGCACCTCAAGGTCGTGTGCGATGGCATGAACGCCGTGGTCAACGGCGGGCGCGGCACGGCAGGCGGTGCAAAGATCCGCGAGGAAGGCTTTTCAATGGCCGGCAAGACCGGTACCGCGCAGGTGCAGCGCATTACCGCTGCCCAGCGCGCGGCGGGCATCAAGAACGAAGACCTGCCGTGGCGTTCGCGCCACCACGCGCTGTTCGTCGGCTATGGCCCGGTAGAAGACCCCCGCTATGTGACGGCGGTGGTGGTGGAACACGGGGTCGGCGGCAGCAAGGCCGCGGCACCCATCGCGCGTGATATTCTGCTGGCAGCGCAAAGGCGCGATCCGCGCCACATCCGCACGGTCGATGCCGCGACGGAAAAGCTTGAAGCCGCGGTCTCTGCCGCCCAGCACAAGGAACAGAAAAAAGATGCGCCGCCGCAGAAAGGGAAAAAGACGCCATGAGTTACCGCGTGCTTGCCCGCGACCGGCTGACGCTGGTTGAAAAGCTTGTATCCATCCGCTGGTCTTTCGTGCTGTTGCTGGCGATGGTGGCGGGGGTCGGCGTTTTGTCGCTTTATTCCGCCGCGGGCGGGCATATGGAGCCGTGGGCCGGCCAGCACATGATGCGTTTTGGCCTTGGCCTGATCGTCATGCTGGTGGCGGCATTGATCGACATCCGCATCTGGATGCAATTCGCCTATGTGATCTATGCGGTGGTGGCGCTGATGCTGCTGTATGTCGATATTGCCGGGCATATCGGCATGGGGGCGCAGCGCTGGATCAACCTTGGTTTTATTTTGCTGCAGCCGTCGGAGCTGATGAAGGTCGCCATCGTTTTGGCGTTGGCGCGTTTCTTTCATGCGGCGACGATTGACGAGGTGCGCAATCCGCTGTTTTTAATCCGCCCGCTGTTGCTGGTGGCGCTGCCCGTGGCGCTGGTCGCAGTGCAGCCCGACCTTGGCACGGCGATCAAGGTTATTCTGGCGGGCGGGGCGATGTTTTTTCTGGCGGGCGTGAGCTACTGGATGTTCGGTCTTGTGCTGGCAGGCGTGGCGGGGGCGTTGCCGGTGATCTGGTCGCTGCTGCATGACTACCAGAAAAAGCGCGTGCTGACGTTTCTTGACCCCGAAAG
>JAEXMB010000016.1 GCA_023444705.1 Pseudomonadota bacterium
CCCCTGCTTTATGATAGCCAGCTCAGCCAGCTGCAGATGTTCGTGCGCAAGAACAAAGACGACGACGGTGACAACGCCAGTGGCGGCAAAACAACGCGCTTTATCGTCAATCTCAACCTCAGCCGCCTTGGCGGCATGCAGCTGGACGGCCTGATGCACGACGCCTTGCCCGCCAAGGGCATCGACAAGCGCCTTGATATGGTGATCCGCACCGATATGCGCCTTGCCCCCGGCATCATGCAGGATTTGCAAACCGCCTATGCGGCGGGGCTGAAGGACAGCAAAATGACGGGGTCGCTGGAATTTCAGGCCAATAAAAAAGGCTGGGTCGACATCGACCACCGCACCGCCGACAGCCGCAGCGTCTAGATTATTTCTTGCCGCTTGATTTTTCGTCTTCCGCCAGACGGCGGCGGAAGGTTTCAAGCCCGATTTCGTCGAGCATCGCGCTTTCCTTGAAGGCGCGTTCTTCTTCTTCAAGCCGTTCGCGCTCGGCCTGCGTCATCTCGAATTTCTTCAGCTCGGCGAAGGTTTCCATCATGCTGTCTTTGGCGATTTGAATGCGCATTTCGAGCTGCGCTTCGGCTTGCTCGATCTCCTCGCGGGTCTTGCGCATGCGCTCGGCATAGCTGGCATAAGTAAAGGCGACGCCGCCCTCCATATCCACACTGGCGGTTTCAACGGCCAGCTCCGCTTCGATGCGCTGACGCTCCTTTTCAAGCTCTGCCAATTGAGTATATAGCGCGGTCAGGCCGCGACGTTTTTCATCCAGTTCGTATTTATGCAGGCGGATCAGCGCCGAAAGGTCAGCCATGCAGAACTACCCTTTCCGTCAACCGGCATGTCCCGCCAACACGGCGGCCAGCTGCTGGTAGCCTTCTTCAAGCGTCGTATGCTCGCGCGGCTTCTGCGCCAGAAATTTTTCCAGCGAGGGATAGATCGCGATGGCGGTGTCGACCTTGGGGTCGGACCCGCGCTTGTAAGCACCAAGGCGGATCAGCTCGGCCATGTCCTCGTAAGTGGACATGATCTCGCGCCCTTGCTGCACCAGCAAGGCTTGTTCGGGTGTCAGGCACTTGGGCATCGAGCGCGAGATCGAACGCAGGATGTTGATGGCCGGATAGCGCCCGCGGTCGGCAATGCCGCGTTCCAGCACCACGTGGCCGTCGATGATCCCGCGCACGGCGTCGGCAATCGGCTCGTTGTGGTCGTCACCCTCCACAAGGACAGAGAAAAAGCCCGTGATGTCGCCCTGTGCGGCGCGGTCGCCCATCGCCTTGGCGCCGGGGCCTGCGCGCTCGAGCAACTTGGCCAGCTCGGAAAATGTTGTCGGCGGATAGCCCTTTGATGTCGGCGGTTCGCCCGCCGACAGGCCAATCTCGCGCTGCGCCATCGCAAAGCGCGTGACGCTGTCCATCATGCACAGCACCTGCTTGCCGTGATCGCGGAAATATTCCGCCACCGCCAGCGTCATATAGGCACCCTGACGGCGCATCAGCGGCGATTCATCGGATGTCGAAACAATGACGACGCTGCGCTTGAGGCCTTCTTCACCAAGGTCGTCTTCAAGAAATTCCTGCACCTCGCGCCCGCGCTCGCCGATCAGGCCGATCACGCTGACTTCCGACGCCGCATAGCGCGCCAGCATCGACATCAAGACCGATTTACCAACACCCGAACCCGCAAAGATGCCCATACGCTGGCCCTGACAGGTCGACAGAAACGAATTGATCGCGCGCACGCCAAGGTCAAGCTTGGGCCCCAGGCGCTTGCGGTCGTGCGCGGATGGTGCCTTGTTGCGCAAGGGTACGGGCTCGTCGCCGGGCAACAACGGGCCTTTGCCGTCCAGCGGCTCGCCCAATGCGTTGATAACGCGGCCCAGCCATGACGGGCCTGGCGAGACGGTGGGCTGTGCGGCCGCCACTTCGGCGCGGCAGCCAAGGCCGATGCGGTCCAGCGGCTTGAACGGCATGGCCAGCGCATGGCCTTCGCGAAAACCGACGATTTCACATGGCACGACCTCGCCACCGCGCGGCGTGAGGTTGCAGCGGTCACCAATAGACAGCTCGCGCTCCACCCCGCCGATTTCAACCAGCATGCCAAGGATTTTCGCCACGCGCCCGAACAGCAGGTGGTCGGACATGCCCGCGACCTGCTTTTCAAGATTGTCGAGATATTGCTGCCCCAGATGCGTCGTCACGTTTTCAAACCCCGTCCCTGTCGTATGGCCGGCCCCTGTCCCGGCCGAGTCGCCTGCCCTTTATATGGCGCGGCGGTGCAAAATTTTTAGCAAAGTCTTGCGCCCGCACGGCCAGCGGAAGAAACCCTTAACCTTATTGAATTATCTCATAATTTTTACCTGTTGGGCATAAAAAACGCATCCACTCCCTGTTAACTTTCCTTTCGTTTTTTTAATCTTTATTAACAATCATGCTATACTGTAAGGAGCAGGGTTTGAGGGAACCCGACCTGCGGCAACGGCCGTAACGAGAGACACAGAGGGGATAACACCATGCGCGTTTTGCTGATCGAGGACGATCAATCCACTGCAAAGAGCATCGAACTGATGCTGAAATCCGACGGCTATGTCGTCGACACCACCGATATGGGCGAAGACGGCCTTGAGATCGGCAAGCTTTACGAATACGACATCATCATTCTCGACCTGATGCTGCCCGACCTTGACGGCTATGAAGTCCTCAAGCGCCTGCGCGCGGCAAAAGTCGAAACCCCTATCCTTATCCTCTCCGGCCTGTCGGAACTCGACAGCAAGCTGAAAGGCCTTGGTTTTGGCGCCGATGACTACCTGACCAAGCCCTTTGACAAGCGCGAACTGATGGCGCGTATCCAGGCAATCGTGCGCCGTTCCAAAGGCCACGCACAAAGCGTCATCAAGACCGGCCCGATCATGGTCAACCTTGACCAGCGCACCGTCGAGGTCGACAACAAGCAACTGCACCTGACCTCCAAGGAATACGGCATTATCGAGCTTTTGTCCCTGCGCAAGGGCTCTACCCTGACCAAGGAAATGTTCCTCAACCATCTCTACGGCGGCATGGACGAACCCGAGGTCAAGATCATCGACGTCTTCGTGTGCAAGCTGCGCAAGAAACTTGAAAAACTGTCGGATTCCGCCGGTGGCTGCATCGAAACCGTCTGGGGCCGTGGCTATGTCCTGCGCGATCCCAACGCCGAGGGCGGCAAGGAAAAAGCCAGCGTCCAGTAATACGGACACCCGTCATAAAAAAAGAGCGGCCTTCGCGGGCCGCTCTTTTTTTATCTCTCTGTCGAAATGATGTCGTAGCCCTGCTCCATGTATCCTTCGACACATTCGCGGCTGGGCGTCTTGCCGGTTTTATAGCCGACCATACCTTCGGATTTCTCATCCTTGGCGTCGCAGATGACCACCAGCCCCGTTTGCGGGTTTTTCAGCGTCGTGCGCGCCGGCGCGCAGGATGCCAGCACCATCGCAACGCCGATCATGACCGGATATATTTTCTTCATGATCCCTACCTCCCCGTTATATACCGATATGTCCCAACGCCTGAATGGCCTTGGGGGTTCCGCCCTCAGGCCGACGATGGCAAAGCCGTTGGTGCCGCATAGCCCGCAACAGGCGGCGCCACGGGGGCGAATGTGCCGTCCGTGCGCGCATAAACGCCTTTCATTTCGCTCACCGGCTTGAAAAGATCGGTGATGCCGATAACCGTTTCCGCCCCGCCCAGCAACAACGTACTGTCGGGCTTCATCTGCGCCCTGATCGCGGCCAGAACGCGCCCCTTGGTCGCCACGTCGAAATAGATCAGCACGTTGCGGCAAAACACGATATCGAACTGGCCAAGCGTGGAGAGGTCCTGCAACAGGTTGGCGGTGCGAAAAGTTACCATCTCGCGGATTTCGGGCTTGAGCTGCCAGCGGTTGTCGTCAAGCTGGCTGAAATATTTGACCAACATCTGGATCGGCAGGCCGCGCTGTACCTCGAACTGGCTATAGGTCGCCGATTTGGCCTGCGCAAGAATATCGTTGGACAGGTCGGTCGCCACGATCTCGAACTTCCATCCGGCCAGCTGCACCCCCATTTCCCTGAGCGTCATGGCAATCGAATAGGGCTCCTGCCCGCTTGAACACGCCGCCGACCAGATGCGCAGGGTCTTGCTAGGGCGGTTCTTGATAAAAAACGGCATCAGATCACTTTTCAGGCGCTGGAACGGCGTGGTATCGCGAAAGAACGACGTTTCATTCGTGGTCATCGCCTCGACCACGGCGCGTTTCAGTTCGGCATCCATACCGCCGCGCAGGCGCGCGGCAATGCCCTCAAGCCCCGCCAGCCCCTTTTTGCCGGCCAGCGGCAACAGGCGCGATTCCAGCAGGTAGGTTTTCTCGGGCGTAATGACAAGGCCGGATTCACGCCGCAGCAGATCTTCGAAAAATTTGTAATCGGCGTCGTTCACGGGCGCCTCCCCGCAAGCGGATCGGCGCAGTCACGCACCGCACGCGCCATCAGCCCGAGCGGCACCACCTGCGTGCATAACCCCGCCATCGCAACCGCACCCGGCATGCCCCAGACGACAGAGGTCGCCTCGTCCTGCGCATAAATGACACCGCCCGCCTCGACAACCTTCTGGCTGCCTTTAAGGCCATCCGCCCCCATGCCGGTAAAAATCACCGTCAGGATACGCCCGCCATACACACCGACCATGCTGCGCAGCATGGGGTCGACGGAAGGACGGCAGAAATTCTCCGGCGGTTCCTGGTTGAGCGCGATACGCGCACCACCCGCATCTTTATGCACCGTCATGTGGTAATTGCCGGGTGCCACATAAACGGTGCCAGCCTCGACTTTCTCGCCCTGTACGGCTTCGCGGCAGGCCATGCCGCTATGGCGCGCGATATTGTCGGCCAGAATGGCGGTGAACATCGGCGGCATATGCTGGGTAACGAAAACCGGTTGTTTGAGGGGGCCTTTCAACTCGCTGAAAAACTGTGTCAGCGCCTGCGGCCCGCCGGTCGATGATCCAATCGCGATGGCATCAGGCGCGCGCCAGCCAAGCGGCAGGCTGCGCAGCTGGATTTTCCGCTCGGCTGCGGTCGGTGCGGGCATGGCGGCTTGCAAGGCAGGTGCCGCACCTGCGGGGGCCGTTGCATGCGCGATACCAGCCTGCGCGCGGCGTTGATGCACGGCACGCCCGATGGCGCGCACTTTTTCGACCAGCGCATCCTGAAACGCTGTCGACCCCGACATCTCCGAAGACGTCGGCTTGGCAAGGCATTCGGTCGCCCCCATTTGCAGGCAACGCAGGGAAATGGCCGCATTTTCCTTGGTCAGCGTCGACGCCATGATGACAGCAATATGCGGGTCGCGTTGCAAAATCTGCGGCAATGCGGTGATGCCGTCCATCACCGGCATTTCGATATCAAGCACCACAACGTCAATCTGCTGGCGGTCAAGCGTGCCGAGCGCCATTTGGCCGTTGGGTGCCGAAGCTGTCACCTTGAGATCGCCCGCCGCGTCGATGTAGCGCGTCAAAAAACCGCGGATGACGGCAGAGTCGTCCACAACCATCACGCGGACCGTGCTGTCGTCTTTTCTTGCCGGTGGTGTCGGGGGCGCAAGTGTCACAGGCTTACGTGCCCTCGATCTGGGCAAGCTTTCCCTGAATGATCTCGCTGTCAAAAGGCTTCATGATGTATTCGTTAGCCCCCGCCCCCAGTGCCTCCTGAATGAAGGACATCTCGTTTTCGGTCGTGCAGAACATGACCTTGGGCGCGTCCCCGCCCGCGCTGGCGCGCAGCTTGCGCAGGAATTCGATCCCGTTCATGACCGGCATATTCCAGTCAAGCAGAATGATTTCCGGCATACCCGCCATGCAAGCGTCATAGGCCTGCTGGCCGTCTTCAGCCTCGCTACAGGCAAAGCCGAGGTCCTCGAAAATGCGGCGTGCCACTTTGCGCACAACCCTGCTGTCATCGACAATCAGGCACGTTTTCATGCCGCGTGCCCCTCTTCTTCATCCTTGACGCTCAGCTCGTCGAGCATACCGGTAATATCAAGGATCACCAGCAGGCGCTCCTGCAGGCGGTAAATCTCGCTCGCATGCTTGCGCCACAGCGGCTCGAGCGTTGCCGGCGGTGCTTCGGCAGCCGCCACGGACAGGCCCAGCACGTCGCCCACACTATCGACCGTCAGACTATAGAGATCGCCGCGGTGTTCGACGACAATGCTCATGGTCTTGGCAGGCTGATCGCCTTCGATGCCAAGGCGCCGGCGCAGGTTGATCGCGGTAACAATGCGCCCGCGCAGGTTCAGCGAGCCTTCGACTTCGGGCGGCGCCAGCGGCACGCGCGTGACTTTCTGGCGCGCCAGAACGTCCTGCACCTGCAGCACCGGAATGCCCAGCAACTGGCCGTCGACGTTAAAAGTCAGAAACTCGCGCGTACTGCCACCGACGGTTTTAGGGGCGGGCGTGTTGGAGGTAAAAGACATCAGGCCACCTCGTGCTTGTTGCCGATGCGCTCGATGGAGCGCAACAGGGCTTCGCGGTCGAATTTAGCGATATAGTCGTCAAAGCCCACATCACGGCCGCGGTCCATATCCTGTGCCGTTGCATGGCTGGACAGCGCCAGCAAAGGCGTGCGCTTCCAGCGGCTGCTGTCCGCCTTGACGTGGCGCGCGAATTCAAAGCCGTCCATGTCGGGCATTTCGATATCGCTGATGATAAGGTCGAAATGCGCGTCGCCCTGGCTGAGCTTGAGCGCCTCGCGCGCGTCGTTAACGGCTTGCACCTCGTATCCCGCCACATTCAGCATCGGTGCCAGCATGTTGCGGAAGAACGGGCTGTCGTCAACCAGCAGGATGCGCTTGGACATGCCAGCTTTGGCCGTATCGACCGCCATCGGCGCGCGGCTGCCAAACCAGTCGGGATGCGCGATCGACAGGAAATGGCCAACGTCGATGACGTCCATCGCCTGCCCGTGGATGATGGCACTGCCCAGCAGGCCAAAGGCGCCTTCGCTGCCCAGCTGCACGTCGATGTGTTCTTCGACGATGTCGACGATCTCGTCGACCATCAGGCCCATGACGCGTTCGCGCTCGGCAAAGACCAGCACGGGTTGCGCGCCGGATTTACGCAGCTCCATCGTATCGCTGAAGGGCAGCAGCGGCATCAGCTTGCCGCGGTATTGCACCACGCGGCGCAGGCCCGAGCTTTCGATCTTGCCGACCTCGATTTCCTCAAGGCGCGACACCAGTGACAGCGGCACCGCACGGGGCGCGCCGTTGCCAGCGCGGAAGACCAGCAAAGGCGTCTTGCGCGCATTATCGGTGGCGGTTTGTTCAAGCGCCTGTTGCGCCTTGGCCATGCCCGATACCTCGCCCACCGCATTGGCCACGCCATTGGGGTCAAGGATCATGATGACGCTGCCATCGCCAAGAATGGTATTGCCCGAAAAGATGCGCAAATTGCGCAGAATGGGCGATACCGGCTTGACGACAATTTCCTCGGTATCAAAGACGCGGTCGACGATGATGCCGAATTGATAGGCGCCGACCTGTGCGACGATCACCTGGCGGTTTTGCGCCTGTGCGCTGTCATCCTCGCCCAGCTTGAGGATCTTGCGCAGCGATACCAGCGGCAGCAGGCTGTCGCGCAGGCGCATGATGGGCGTGCCGTGGATATCTTCAAGACGCGCGTCGCTGCCGTTTGACAGGCGCACCAGTTCGCGCACGCTCAGTTGTGGCACGGCGTAGCGCTCGCCCGCGACCTCGACGATCAGGGCGGAAACAATCGCCAGCGTCAGCGGGATCTTGATGGTAAAGGTCGTGCCCTTGCCCAGCACGCTGCGCATTTCGATGGTGCCGCCGATTTTCTCGATATTATTGCGCACCACGTCCATGCCCACGCCGCGGCCTGAAATCGCGGTGACTTTCTCGGCAGTGGAAAAACCGGCGGCAAAGATGAGTTGCTGCACCTGCTGTTCAGTCATGCCGCGCGCCTGATCTTCGCTGATGACGCCTTTTTCAACCGCCTTGGCGCGGATTTTATCGCTGTCGAGACCTTTGCCGTCATCGGAGATTTCGATGATGATATGCCCGCCTTCGTGAAAGGCGTTGAGCAGGATAGTGCCTTCCTCGGGCTTGCCCTGCATGGCGCGGTCTGACGGCGTTTCGATGCCGTGATCGGCGGAGTTGCGCACCATATGCGTCAAAGGATCTTTGATAAGGTCAAGCACCTGACGGTCAAGTTCGGTTTCGGCACCGCGCATGTCAAGGTTGATGCGCTTGCCCAGATCAACGCTGATATCGCGCACGATGCGCGGCAGCTTGCCCCAGGCATTGCTGATCGGCTGCATGCGGGTTTGCATGACGCCCTCCTGCAAATCCGACACCACATGGTTGAGACGCTGCAAGGGTGCGGTAAAGGCGCTGTCGGTTTGCTGGCGCATGATCTGCAGCAACTGGTTGCGCGTCAGCACCAGCTCGCTGACCATCGTCATCAGGTTTTCCAGCACGTCGACGCTGACGCGCAGGGATTTCACACTGTCATCGGCAGCAGGCGCTGCCGTGGCGGCGGGAGCTTTTGGTGCTGCGGCCATCGTTGCGGGCGCAGGTGGCGCAGATGCAACAGGAGCGGCGGCGGGCGTGGGGGCAATCACGGCGGGGCTGGCGGCGGGCACAAAATCCGCATCGACGGGTACAGGC
>JAEXMB010000038.1 GCA_023444705.1 Pseudomonadota bacterium
ATGCCGTGCAGTTCGGCCAGCGCCTTTTCGATCTCGTCGCCAACGGTGTCGATCGCCTGATCGGGGTGACGGTGCGCACCACCCACGGGCTCGGCCACGATGGTGTCGATGACGCCCAGTTCCTTGAGATCCTGCGCGGTCAGTTTGAGAGCGCGCGCGGCGTCCTTGGAGAATTCAGCCGAGCGCCACAGGATGGAGGCGCAGCCCTCGGGGCTGATGACGCTGTAGATCGAATGTTCGAGCATCAGCACGCGGTCAGCCGTGGCGATGGCGATGGCCCCGCCCGAGCCGCCTTCGCCGATAATGGTCGACACGATGGGCACTTCGGCGCGGAAGCAGGATTCGATCGATTTGGCGATGGCTTCGGACTGGCCGCGTTCTTCGGCCTCGACACCCGGATAGGCGCCGGCGGTATCGACCAGCGTGATAACGGGCAGGTTGAAGTGGCTCGCCATTTCGATCAGGCGTTGCGCCTTGCGGTAGCCTTCGGGCTTGGTCATGCCGAAGTTATGCTTGATGCGGCTGGTGGTGTCGTGGCCCTTTTCCTGGCCCATGACAACGACCGACTGGCCGCGGAAACGGCCAAGGCCGCCGACCAGCGCATGGTCTTCGCCATAGAAACGGTCGCCCGCAAGGGGGGTGAAATCCTGAATCAGGCGGCTGACGTAATCGACGAAGTGCGGGCGTTCGGGGTGGCGCGCGACCTGCACTTTTTGCTCGGGTGCGAGCTTGGCATAGGTTTGTACCAGCATGCGGTGGGTTTTCTCGCGGATGCGGGTGATCTCGTCGCCCATGCTGACGCCGCCCTTGGGCATGGAGGCTTCCATGCTGGTCAGTTCGCTCAGCTTGGTTTCCAGTTCGATCAGCGGTTTTTCAAACTCGAGGTGATAAGTCATGTGGCTTCTTCTTGTAAGGGAAGTGAAAACAATGGTTAGGGTTTGCGCACGGGCAGCTTGGGTGCCGTGTGCGGTGTCTTCAGGGCGGCATATTCAGCCTTGAGGCGCGGATAGGCGCTGGCCAGCAGCTCGGCATCGAGCAACGCGCCGTGGCCCTGCGCGTCGCGGGTGCTGCGGTCGATGCCGTAGCGGTCAAGGATATGGTCAAGGCGGGCCTGATCGGGGCCATAGAGAGCCTCGGCCCAGCGGCGCACGTTCACCCACTGGCTGGCGGGCGGGGGCGTAACGCCCTGACGCGCCAGCTCGGCGGTGATGAAGGCTTCGTCGAGCGTATAGGGCTGGCCGTTGCGCTCGACCGTGCGGCAGGTGATGACGATGGCCGCATCGCCGATGAAGTCGCGGATGGCCTGTGCCTGTGCTGTGCCCATCGGCGGAAACTGTGAAAGGAATTCCGGTGTCATGCGGTGCGCGGCCAGGGCGGCGGGATGGCTGTCGCGTTGCGGGTTGACGATGAGGTGCAGGGTTTTGCCCGTCGGCGCGTCATTGACGAGTTCGACGATGCCGACGGAGATCAGGCGTTCGCCAGCATCCACGAAAAGGTCTGTCGTCTCGATGTCGAGTATGACGGTGCGCTGCAAGGGTAAAAAAACCTCTGGTTGGTACAGGCGACAGGTGTAGCACAATTTGCCGGAAACTCAAAACACCTATGTTTATCAGTGGATTAAGGGTAATAAAAAAGGCGCCACCCGTAAGTGACGCCTTTTTTAAGTCAGGTCAAACCGAAGCGATTAGTTGCTGCCGGTTTTTGCCAGAGGATGCTTGTCGGCAGCCGCTTTGACCTGATCGCCAACCACTTGGGTGTAGATCTGGGTCGTTGCGATGTCGGCGTGGCCGAGCATTTTCTGGACCGAGCGAAGATCCGCACCGTGCTTGAGCAGGTGGGTTGCGAAAGCGTGGCGCAGAACGTGCGGGCTAACGCGCTCGGGGTCGATGTTGGCGTTGCGTGCCAGCTCTTTCAGGAGCTGTGCGAAACGCTGACGGGTCAGGTGGCCCGATTCAGACGTGCGCGAGGGGAAGAGCCACTTGCTCTGCGCCTCGTTGCGGTCTGCCATCAGGAACTTGGTGCGGATGTCCATGTAGCCGCGCATTGCTTTTTGTGCGGGTTCGGACAGCGGCGCCATACGCTCGCGGCCGCCTTTGCCTTCTACCGTCAGGTAGCGGCTTTCGGGACCGATTGCGGTGAGGGGCAGGCCAACCAGTTCAGATACGCGCAGGCCGGTTGCGTAGAGGATCTCGAGCAGGGCTACGAGACGAACGCTTTCCGGGCCGCCTTGTTTCTGTGCGGTGGTGATGAGGAGAGTAACTTCATCTTCGCTCAGAACCTTGGGCAGGGTGCGGGTCTGCTTGGGGCTTTCGATGTTGGTGGTGGGGTCTTCCGAACGCTTGCCTTCGGAAACGAGGAAGCCGAAGAACTGGCGCAGTGCCGAGATGCGGCGTGCGATGGTGCGGACAGCGGTCTTGCCGCCGCCTTTGCTCTTGGCGTTCTCGCGCTCACCCAGTTCTGCGAGGTAAGCTTTGAGATCGTTGGTATCAGCGACTTCGATCTCTTTGCCTTGCTTTTTGAGGAAAGCGCAGACATCTGCGAGATCGCGTTCATATGCGTGACGGGTATTCATAGCTGCACCGCGTTCGGCGATCAGCATATCGAGGAATGCCTCCACTGAGCCCGGAAGGGGTGCTTTCGGCATTCTTGGACGACCTGGACGTGCCATAAGAATTACTCCTGTTTATAAAGTTTATAAATACGCCCGGCAGGTACAACGTAAGTTGTTTGACGGACGTACGCCTCCGTAACAAGTAAACTTCCAAGACATAAAGCCGCATCCTTAGGGGAATTGCAAGTGGCAATATGTGAAAATTTATTTTTTGTATTCCAGATACTTAACGCTGTTCATAAGAAAACAGTGGAAAGTCATAGAAAACAAACATTTTCTTTGCCTTTTGCAGTGCGGCCCAGCCTTTCCATTAAACCCCTCAAAAACCTTTCTTTTGAGACGTTTAGTGAAGTTTTAACCTGTCCCTGCAATCGGCAAATTCACCCTATGGCGGGGGTTGATTCGCCGCCTGCAACGGCAAGCGGTTGGGTGCGGTGTTGTGGCTTTTCTCTGTCAAAGCCGGTGGCACCTCGTTTTTTGATACTTACTGTACTGGCGCGGCTATATATGCAGGTGCATAAGCAGGCCGGGCGGGCGCAATCGAGATACCATAAAACTGGAAACAGTTATTACATAATCATTATGCAGGGTCAATATTATTTTTTCATAAACGTTAAAAAAGTCCCATGCGGCATTTCCCTTGCTTTTTAGCGGGGGAATTGCAAGGCTAACACACTGTAAACAAGGGAAAAATTAAGTGCGCCCCTGCGACCCGCCATATTCGACAACTGCCTCTCCCGTGCTGCCTTTGGGCCGTCCGGTGGTGCTGGTCGGCCTGATGGGGGCGGGTAAGACCCGCGTCGGCGGGGTGCTGGCCCGTCTGCTGCAGATTCCCTTCGTTGATTCTGACCTCGAGGTCGAGCGCGTGGCAGGTATGGCTGTGTCGGACGTGTTCGAGCTGTATGGCGAAAGCGCCTTTCGCGATTGCGAGGCCAAGGTGATCGCGCGGCTGTTGCGCGGGCAGGTGCAGGTGATTGCCACCGGCGGGGGTGCCTTCATGAACGAGGAGACACGCGCGCTGGTAAAAAAAGACGCGATTTCTATATGGCTGCGCGCGGATGTTGATGTGCTGCTGGAGCGCACTGCGCACAGCGGCCGCCGCCCTTTGCTGCAAACGGACGATCCCCGCGCGGTTTTGCAGCGTCTTGTGGACATGCGCTATCCTGTCTATGCGCAGGCCGATATCACGGTGGATAGCGGCGCGCAGTCGCCGCAGGACATGGCCAAACATTTGGTCGACATCCTGCGCGCGCATATTGAAAAGGAAGTGCAGGCATGAGCGCGATGTCAGAGATGGTCCGGCAAACGGTCAGCCTTGAAGGCCATGCCTATCCGATTTTGATCGGGGAGGGCTTGCTGGCATCGGCGGGGCAACTGGTTGCGGATGAACTGGCGCTGCCGCATGGCACGCAGATATTTATTGTCGCTGATGAAGCCGTGGCCGTGCGCTACCTTGCGCCGCTGCAAGAGAGCCTGACGCAGGCGCGGCTGGCGCTGGCCGCGCCCTTTACCGTGCCGTCAGGCGAGGGCAGTAAAAGCTTTGGGGTTTACGAAAACCTGATCGCGCATTTGCTGGCCCATAAAATCAGGCGCGACAGCGTGGTCGTGGCACTGGGCGGCGGGGTCATTGGCGATCTGGCAGGCTTTGCGGCGGCAACAGTGCTGCGCGGCGTGCGCCTCGTGCAAATCCCCACCAGCTTGCTGGCGCAGGTCGACAGCTCCGTCGGCGGCAAGACCGGCATCAATACGGCGCAAGGCAAGAACCTTGTGGGGGCTTTCCACCATCCCGCACTGGTGCTGGCGGATACGGGGGTGCTTGATACCTTGCCCCTGCGCGAGGTCAAGGCCGGCTATGCCGAGGTGCTGAAATACGCCCTGATCGGTGAGCGCGGATTTTTTGGCTGGCTGCAGGATAACGGCTGGGCGGTACTGGCGGGCGATATGGCCGCGCGCCGCTACGCCGTGGCCGTCAGCTGCAACGCCAAGGCCGAAGTGGTGATGGCCGACCCGTTCGAGCGTCACGGGCGGCGTGCGCTGCTCAACCTCGGTCACACCTTCGGCCATGCGCTCGAGGCGATCGGGGGTTATGACGGACGCCTGCTGCATGGCGAGGCGGTGGCCATCGGTATGCGCTGGGCCTTTGATTACGCTGTACGGGCAGGGCTGTGCCCTGCAGGCGATGCGGCGCTGGTCCATGCGCATATGGACAAGCTGGAGCTGATGGCGCGCCCGCCCTTTGAGGTGACGGCGCAACAGGTGCTTGACTATATGACGGGCGACAAGAAGAACAGTGCTGCGGGTGGCATTACGCTGATCCTGCCGCGCGCGATCGGCGATGCCTTCGTGGCCCGCGACGTGCCTGCGCGCGAAGTCGAAGATTTTCTGGCGGGTGTCGCCGGACAGGGAGAATAAATATGGATGCAGCGACGATGACCGACGGCCCCATGAAGGTGATCGCGGTGACGCAGGCAGGCGGAACGGGCGATTTCTTTGCGGAATTGCTGCTGTTCCTTGCGCTGATGGTGGGGTCGGCGTTTTTTTCGGGTTCGGAAACGGCGATGACGGCGGCATCGCGTGCGCGCATGCATACGCTGGAAAACGACGGCAATAAACGCGCGCGGCTGGTCAACAAGTTGCGCGTGGACAAGGACCGCCTGATCGGCAGCCTGTTGCTGGGCAATAACCTCGTCAATATTTCGGCCTCGGCGCTGGCGACCTCGGTGCTGATCAAGATGTTCGGCGAGGCGGGGGTGGCCTATGCCACGGTTGCGGTGACCATCCTGCTGCTGATTTTTTCCGAAGTGATGCCCAAGACGATGGCGCTGATCCATCCCGACCGTCTGGCGCTCGCCGTTGCGCCGCTGGTTGCGGTGATCGTTACGGTTTTTGCGCCGGTCAGTAACGCTGTGAACAAATTTGTCCGCTTTTTCTTCCGCGTGATCGGTGTCAGCATGGATGGCCATACCGGCGGTCTTTACGAGGAAGAACTGCGCGGTGCCATCGAGCTGATGGGCAGCGAGATCATGCCCGCCGATCTTGACGGGCAGGAAGTGCGCGCGACGACGCAGGAAACCAAGGCGATGCTGCGCTCGATCCTTGATCTTGCCGACGTGCAGGTGGCCGAGATCATGATCCACCGCCGCAACGTGCGCACCATCGATGCGGGCATGCCGTCGGTGCGCATTGTTGACGAGGTTTTGCACAGCGCCTTTACGCGTCTGCCGGTGTGGCACGAGAACAACGACAATATCATTGGCATCATCCATACCAAGCTGTTGTTGCAGGAAATCCGCAATTGCAATGGCGATGTCGGGCGCGTGAACATCCGCAACGCCATGATGGAGCCGTGGTTCATTCCTGAATCCACCACGCTGTTTGACCAGTTGCAGGAATTCCGCAAGCGGCGCGAGCATTTCGCCGTGGTTGTCGACGAATACGGCGCCCTGCGCGGCGTTGTGACGCTCGAGGATATTCTCGAGGAAATCGTCGGGCAGATCGACGACGAACACGACGTGGCGGTATCGGGCGTGCGCCCCCAGCCCGACGGCAGCTTTATCATCGACGGCAAGGTGACCATCCGCGACCTCAACCGCGAATTCGACTGGGGGCTGCCCGACGACGAATATTCCACCCTTGCGGGTCTGCTGTTGTTTGAAAGCCAGCGCATTCCGCTGGTGGGGCAAAGCTATACGTTTTTTGACTTCCGCTTTGAAATTCTCAAGCGCCAGCGCAATCAGATCGCGCAGGTGCGGGTCTTGCCGCCGCAGGCAGGCATGATCGCGGCGCGGGCGTGAAAATAGTTAACGAAAAGTTAATTTTTCTGTTGCCTTGATATGCGAAAAAGCGCAATCTGAACAAGGGGATACTGGGGTGTAGCGCCGATTTGGGCGGCGATGCCCCCGGTGAGTACACTTTTCAGGGGATTTTTACCATGCGCTTGAACCGCACGCTGCTGCTTGCAGCCACCATTCTTGCATCCACCGCCATGCCTGCCTTTGCGCAGCAAGAACAGGACAAGGGCCTGTTGCCGCCTGGCTGGGGCGATCTTGGCGCTTCTATCGGCGTGGTCAGCGACTATCGCTTCCGCGGGATCAGCCAGACCGACGAAGGCCCCGCACTGCAGGGCAGTCTTGACTGGACGCATGACAGCGGCGTCTATCTGGGCACCTGGGCTTCCAACGTCGACTTCACCGATGCGGACGTCGAAGTCGACCTTTACGGCGGCTATGCCTTTGATTACGGCCCCTACAATATTGACGTCGGCGCCATCGGCTATTTCTATCCGGGTGCTGCGGACAGCCGCGACTATGATTTCTATGAAGGGAAGCTGGCTGTCAGCCGCAGCGTGGGCAAGGTCAATACCACCGCAGGTCTGAACTATAGTCCTGATTACTTCGGCGGCAGTGGCGATGCGCTCTACGCGTCGTTTGGCGCTGACGCGCCGGTCATGGATACGGGCTTTAGCGTGCAGGGCCATGCAGGGTATCAGTGGATCGACGACGAAACGGCATTCGGCTCGCCCGATTACGCGGACTGGTCGGTTGGCGTCAGTTATGACCTTTATGGCTTTGATCTGGGCCTGAAGTATACCGACACCAACATTAGCGACAGGCGCTGCAATGACCTGTGTGATGCGACGGCGATTTTCACGGTAAGCCGCTCGTTCAACTAAGCGTTATGAACCCGCGCTGTCTTTTCCGTACGGCGCAAAAGTCCGATGGACGAAAGGTGGGGAGCGATGTTGGCGTTTCTCAATAATCTCTCTGTGCGCGCGCGCATGCAATTGAGCATCGTGACGCTGGTTCTGACCCTGCTGGTGGCTTTGGCGCAGGCCTGGATGGGAATACAGGCCAACGTCGATTTCGCCGTGGCCGAGCGCAAGGGCAACCAGCTGATCCGCCCGCTGGCGGGGGTTCTCAACGACGTGGCAGACCTGCGCGTCACTCTTGCGATGGCACGAGACGGCCGCCCCGTCACCGACCCGCTGGCGACCATTGTGACCACCATTAACCGCCATATGGACGACGTGGCGCGCGCATATGGCGAAGTCGGCGGTGCTTTGCAGTTCACTGACGCGGGGCTGGCCAGCCGCGGGCGCGAGGCACTGGCCTTTGACAAGGTCGCGGAAAAATGGAAACGCCTGTCGGCGGCCGCGCAATCCATGCCGGCACAAGACCATGATGCCGACGTGGCGTCGTTCATCGCCGATATCCGTGGCATGATCGCGCATGCGGGCGATACGTCGAACCTCATTCTCGACCCCGATCTTGACAGTTATTACCTGATGGACATCACCTTGCTGGTGATGCCGCAGACGTTTGACCGCATGTCGGCGCTGGCCAGTAAAGTCTATGGCTGGCAAGGCATCGGCATTACGGGTGAACGCCGCATCGAAACTGCCGTATTCTCGCGCCTGCTGGAGGAAAGCGATCTTGCGCGCGTTCTGGCAGACATGGATACGTCGCAAAAGGAAGATGCCAATTTCTATGGTCGCAGCCCGACGTATGAGCGCGCCATCGTCGGCCCTTTCAACGACTACCGCGAAGCCAACCGCAAGCTGGTGACAACGCTTGACCAGCTCGCCGCGGGCGAGAGCGTCAGCCGCGACGCCTTTGTGCGCGTGTTCCAGACCGCCAAGGAGGCATCCTATATTTTCTGGGATGTCAGCCTGACCGAACTTGACGCCCTGCTGGATATCCGCATCGCGGCATTCCGCGCCCAGCAAATGAATGTTCTGTTGATCTCGGCCCTTGGCCTGCTGGTCTCGCTGGCTGCTTATGGGATGGTGATCTACAGCCTTACCCGACCGCTGTCGGCGCTGATCGGCGGCATGGAAAGGCTGTCGCGCAACGACCTCGACATCGATGTCGGCTACGCCGAGGCGAAATCGGAAATCGGGGCGATGGCGCGTGCCATCGCCGTCTTCAAGAACAACGCGATTGAAACCGAACGCCTGCGTGAACAGCAGCGCGCGACCGAAGAGGGCAGCCAGCGCCAGCGCCGCGAGATGCTGCACGGCCTTGCTGACAGCTTTCAGGGCGAAGTGGGGGCGATTGTCAATAGCGTGGCGCATGCTGCCGACGACATGCAGGACACCGCTGCGTTGCTGACCCGGCTGGTCGATAACACCAACGCCAAATCGTCGACAGTTGCGGCGGCGTCAGAGCAAGCCTCCGCCAACGTGCAGGCGGTGGCGAGTGCCGCGGAAGAGTTGTCCGCCTCCATCCGCGAGATTTCAGAGCAGGTCAATCATTCATCGGTCATCGCCCAGCAGGCCAAGCAAAAGGCCGACGACAGCAACCGTCAGGTCAAGGGGCTGGTCAGCGCCGCGGAAAAGATCGGCGTGGTGGTGAATTTGATCTCCGACATCGCCGAGCAGACCAACCTGCTGGCGCTCAATGCGACGATCGAAGCCGCGCGCGCGGGCGAGGCGGGCAAGGGGTTTGCCGTCGTCGCAAGCGAGGTCAAGTCGCTGGCCAACCAAACCGCCAGCGCGACAGGCCAGATCGGCGCGCAGATCAAGGCCATTCAGGACGCAACCCTGTCGGCCGCCAATGCAATTAGCGACATCACGGCGACCATTGACCGCATGAGCGGGATCACGGCCTCTGTCGCTGCTGCTGTCGAGGAACAAGGCGCGGCGACAGGTGAAATCGCGCGTAACGTGCAACAAGCCTACGCCGGCACGCGCGAAGTCGCGGGCAATATTGGCGAGGTGACGCAGGCAACGCAGGAAACGGGCCGCGCGTCCGATCAGGTGCAGGCGGCTTCGGCCAAGCTGTCGGAACAGGCGACGCAGTTGCAACAGGCGATGGGTCGTTTCCTGCTGACCGTGCGCAACAGCTAGGGCGCCGTCAGGCCGCTTTGAGCGTATCCATGTCGATCACGAAGCGATAACGCACGTCGTTTTTCAGCATGCGCTCATAAGCCGTTTCGATCTCCTGCATACGGATCATCTCGATGTCGGAGACGATGTTATGCTTGGCGCAGAAGTCCAGCATCTCCTGCGTTTCTTTGATGCCGCCGATCAGCGAACCCGACAGGCTGTTGCGTTTGAACAGCATGCCCATGACATTGAGCGGGGGGTGCGGCTCTGCCGGTGCGCCCAGCAGAGTCATATTGCCGTCGACCTTGAGCAGCGCCATGAAAGGGTTGAGGTCATGCTGTGCCGCCACCGTATTGACGATCAGGTCAAAGCTGTTGGCATGGGCGGCCATTTCACCGGTATTGCGCGACACGACGACTTCGTGCGCGCCAAGCTTCAGCGCCTCGTCGCGCTTGCTTTCCGAGGTCGTAAAGGCCACGACATGCGCGCCGAGCGCGCGTGCCAGCTTGATGCCCATATGGCCAAGACCGCCGATGCCGACGATGCCGACCTTTTTGCCAGGCCCGGCGTTCCAGTGGCGCAGCGGCGACCACGTGGTGATGCCTGCGCAGAGCAGCGGGGCCACGGCGGCGAGGTCTTTTTCGGCGTGAGTGATCTTGAGTACGAAGGATTCTTTCACCACGATGTCGCCCGCATAGCCGCCATAGGTGTTTTCGCCCGCGCCGGTGGTCTTGCCGCCATAGGTCATGGTAAAGCCGTTCTCGCAGAACTGCTCAAGGTCATGCTGGCACGATGCGCAGGTGCCGCAGCTGTCGACCATGCAGCCCACACCCACGATGTCGCCCGCCTTGAATGCGCTGACGTCGCTGCCGACCTTGGTCACGCGGCCCACGATTTCATGGCCGGGCACGACGGGATAGCGCGCGATGCCCCATTCGTTGCGCGCCATGTGCAGGTCGGAATGGCAGACGCCGCAGAACAGGATGTCGATGGCGACGTCATCGGCGTTGAGCGCGCGGCGTTCGATGGTAAAGGGGGCAAGCTTGGCATGCGCGTCTTGCGCGGCATAGGTCAGGGTGGGCATCGCTGTGGCTCCATCATGAATAAAATGAATGCAGAAAGATGCACGCCGGATACGGCGGTGCAGACGCGAATATAGCGCGGTAAGAATTAACGGACAGTGAGGGGCAGGGAAAAAGTGGTGCCCGAAGCCGGATTTGAACCAGCGACACGCGGATTTTCAATCCGCTGCTCTACCAACTGAGCTATTCGGGCCTACGGCATGCCGTAAAGTGGTATGTTTATAATCAAAAACGCAAGCGCTGGCAAGCCCTGATGTGGAAAAGGCGCTATTTGCTTAAGTGTATAATTTCTAAGCGTTTTTATTGAATGCCGAGGCGGCGGGGTCGCTTGCGGTGATACGTTTTTCGATGTGCATGGCGGTTCTGCGCTTGCGGGTGATTTCGACAATCCCGATCCGCGTGAAGCCATGTACCAGCGGCGCGGCCGTGTCGCTGGCCAGCGCTTTTTCCAGCGCATCCAGCACCAAGGCGCGTTCGGTGCGCTGTGTCATGTTGATGAAATCGACGATGATCGCGCCGCTGAGGTTGCGCAGGCGCATCTGTTTGGCGACCTCGCGCGCGGCTTCGATATTGGCATCGACGATGGACGGCGCGCTGCCCTGGTTGACGTCGACCACGACCATTGCATGGGCATAATCGATGATGATGCCGCCACCGCCGGGCAGGAACACCTGCGTTTCGTTAAGGTCGGCGATGGCGCCTTCGACGTCGTAGAAGTCAAACAGCTTTTGGCCGATCTTTTCAGGCTTGAACAGGCGCAGGCGCTTGGAGGTTGCAAGCGCAGGGGCGTGGATTGCGCACCACTCCTGCATGCGGCTGAGGATATTCTTGTCCGCGACATAGATATGCTCGAACGCACCGGCGCTGTAATCAAGCATCGCGCGCGCCAGCGCATTCGGGCCGCGCGCGATTAGGCGGGGCTTTTCGCCGCCCGCGTCGATCTGCGCCTTGAGCTGTTGCCAGATCTTGGCCAGTTCCACCGCCTCGGCCTTGATGTCGCCTGCCGACGGCGCAAGGTCCGCTGTGGCCTGTACCAGAAAGCCCGCATCGCCTTGTTTCATTTCTGCGACCAGATCCATCACCGCGGGCGAGGTGATCTTGCGCGACATCAACACCGTATTGGTCATCGGGGTGTGATGGCTGTACTGGCCCATGATGACGATTTTTGTTGTCAGGCGCGGCATTTTCAGCTGCTCGTGGCGCGTGCCGCGCTTGGGTTCGGATTTCACCTGAACGATCAGCGATTGTCCGGGGCTGAGCGCCTCGCCAATGGGTTTCTTGCGCGCGGCGCTGTTCTTGGCCACGGGTTGTGCATGCTTGGCGGGCAAAAGGCCTGTTAGGCCGTCGCCCAGCTCGATGATGGCGGCGTCAAGCGCGCGGTCGATCTTGGCCACGCGGCCGACATAGATCGACCCCCAGGCAGCGATGGTGGTGTCGTCGCTGTCAAGGAACAGGTCGATCATGGTGGTCTTGCGCACCACGGCGCAATGCAGGCGGCCGTTGCGCTCGTCGATCAGAAGCTCGAGCCCTTTATTGCCCATAGCCGGCGTCCGTCAGCGCCTTGACCGTTTCATAGAGCGGCAGGCCGACAATGGTGGTGTAGGAGCCGCTCATGAAAGTGATGAACGCACCTGCAGGCCCCTGAATGCCATAGGCACCGGCCTTGCCGACCCAATCGTTGGTGGCCAGATAGGCGTCGATCTCGCTCTTGGTCAGGCGCTTGAACTTGACGATCGAGGTGACGGTGAAATGCTTGGCCTTTTTCTTGCTGGCCTTGGGCGGGATCAGGCTGACCGATGTGGTGACGCGGTGGCGGCGGCCCGACATCAGGGTCAGGAATTCGCGCGCCTGTTTGGGGTTTTCGGCTTTGCCCAGAATGCGCTGGCCACATATGACGACGGTATCGGCGGCGAGAACAAAATCATCGGGGCAGGCGCTTGCGATTTTTTCAGCCTTGGCGCGCGAGATGCGGCGCGCGTAATCAAGCGGCTTTTCGCGCGCCAGCGGCGTTTCGTCGACATCGGCGGGCAATACGCGCGCGGGCGAGATGCCGCATTGCGCCAGCAGGTCAAGGCGGCGCGGCGATGCAGAGGCCAGAACAAGTTTGGGTGACGGCATGGGACACCCGTCCTGTTATTTGTGGCGGAAGGTGATACGGCCCTTGGTCAGGTCGTAGGGGGTCATCTCGACAGTCACGCGATCGCCTTCGAGAATGCGGATCTTGTTCTTGCGCATCTTGCCCGAGCTGTGGGCGAGAATGATGTGACCGTTATCGAGCTTGACGCGGAACATGGCGTTGGGGAGCAACTCCTCAACGAGACCTTCAAAGCTCATCAAATCTTCTTTTTCCGACATGATCCTCCTTACAGATCACTTGCAATCCAGGCCCTTAGATCAGGGCCGTCTGACGTTTGGACAGAATGTAGAGTAAACTAAATAGCCGCCGCGCGGCAGGTTTGTCCAGTCGCAACTTGCCCTCGGTCATATCGGCCAGGTCGGCGGCGGCATCGTCATGCACCCCGCGGCGGCCCGCATCGATGGCCTCCAGCCTGTGGATATCTCCGGATTTTGCGGCGTTATAGAAACTTTCGCAGATCAGGGAATAGTCGGCCAGATGGCGCTTGAAGGGCGATAAGGGCAGGGAAACCGCGCTGTACTGGCCGCCGGTTGTGCAGGTAAAGCCAAGGGTCAGCTCCTGCGCCGAAGCGGCGGAGATTTCAAGCCGCCACGGCCCAGACCCTGCGGCGGGTGAAACGGGGGCCAGCGTGCGGCTGTCGCGCAGTTCCTGCATCAGCTGGCCGATTTCGGCCTCGACACGGGCATCAAGCGCGCCGACATCGCCCAGCGCCACGTCGTGCAACGGGCCGTGGTCGGGATCGTGATGGAGAAGGCGTGCGGTCATCAGGCGGCTTCTTCGTCCTTCAGGCGCTCCATCTGCGCACCGACGGCGCCGAGCTTGCCGATGATGTCTTCATACC
>JAEXMB010000007.1 GCA_023444705.1 Pseudomonadota bacterium
CTGCCGTAGCTCAGTGGTAGAGCACTCCATTGGTAATGGAGAGGTCGGCAGTTCAACCCTGCTCAACAGCACCATTTTTCCCGCTTTTGTATATTGTGGGATGGTTGACCGCTTCCATGCTTCCTCGCTCCTTCCTGTTCGTGCGCCACGGTGAAACCGACTGGAACCGCGACGGCATTTTGCAGGGCTTTAACGACATTCCGCTCAACGACACCGGCCGCGCGCAGGCGCATGCCGCTATCGCAGTATTGCGCGACCATCCGGTCGACCGCATCGTCTGCAGCCCGCTGTCGCGCGCACGTGAAACGGCGGCGATCATCAACGCGGCGCTAAACAAGCCGGTCAGCTTTCATGACGGCATCCGCGAGCGGCACTTCGGCGCCTTTGAAGGCAAAAGCAAGGATGAGATCACCCGCATGCGTGTGGAGATGATGGCGACGGGCCTGCCGGTCGAGGAAAACGGCTATCCATGCCCACCCGGTGGCGAGACTTATGGCGATTTTCAGGCCCGCATCATGCAGGCGATCAACGACGAATTGCATGCCACGCCGGAGCAGGCCGTGCTGTTCGTCTGCCACGGCGGGGTCTATCGCGTCCTGCGCCGCAGCCTGATCGGCGACGTCGAGGAAAGCCCCAACGTCAAACCCTTCCTGTTTGAAAAAGCCGCGCAGTCATGGGCGGTCAAGGCCTTGGCTGCGATGGCAAAATTGTGATTTAAGTGTCCATTTCATTGATTTGGCAAAGTTTTGTTGCAATGTGTCAACTGATCCCATAAGATTGGGGCCTTATTGATCCACTTTTCAGACAGGCATTTTGCTTTATGCCCAATTCAGACGATATTCTTTTGCAGCGTGTCGCCACCATCCGCGACTTTCACCGCTTTTATGTCTCAAGAGTAGGTTTTCTCGACCGCAAGTGGACCAGCATGCTGTCGCTGACCGAGGCGCGCGTCATGCATGAGATTTACATCCGCCAGAGCGTGACGGCGACGGAAATCGTCGAGCTGATCGCCATCGACGGTGGCTATCTCAGCCGCGTGCTGGCGAAATTCGCCACCGCCGGCTATATCGCGCGCAAAAGCGCGTTGCACGACAAGCGCCAGCGCGTGCTGAGCATCACGCCCAAAGGGCGCAAGACCTACGAGGCATGGTCGAAAATCGCACAGGACAATGTGCTGTCGGTCTTGCGGCTGATGAGCGATGACGAACAGTCGCGCATGGTCGATGCGCTGGAAACCGTGCGCATCCTGATGGTCAACGCCGATGCACGTGCGACGGAAGTAAAAACCTAATTCAGCTCAAGAATGACGGGGACGTGGTCCGATGCCTTGTCCCATCCGCGCGGATCACGGTCGATCGTGCAGCCCTTCAGCCTGTCCGCCGCTTGCGGTGACAATAGAAAGTGATCGATGCGGATACCGTTGTTGCGCGGCCACGCACCCGCCTGATAATCCCAAAAGGTATACTCGCCCGCATTGTCGTTGACGGCGCGCAATGCCTCGGTCAGCCCGAGGTTAATCAGGGCGCGGAATTTTTTGCGGCTTTCAAGGCGAAACAACGCGTCGTCGGCCCAGGCGGCGGGATCGTGGCAATCGCGCGCTTCGGGGATGATGTTGTAATCCCCGCCCAGTACAAAGGGAATTTCCTGCCCCAGCAGCTTTTGCGCATGCGCGGCAAGGCGGTCCATCCAGCGCAGTTTATAGGGGTATTTTTCACTGTCGACCGGATTGCCATTGGGCAGGTAAAGACAGCCAACGCGCACGCCGTTCACCGTGGCTTCGATATAGCGCGATTGCTCGTCGCTGTCATCGCCGGGCAGGCCGCGCATGACGTCGTTGACCGCGTGGCGCGAAAGGATGGCAACGCCGTTCCAGCTTTTCTGGCCAAAGACCTCGCAAGTATATCCCGCGGCTTCGATCTCCGTGCGCGGGAATTTTTCATCCATGCACTTGAGTTCCTGCAGCATCACCACGTCGGGACGATGCACTTCAAGCCATTGCAACAGCAAGGGCAGGCGTTGGTTGATGGAGTTGACGTTCCAGGTGACGATTTTCATTACACGCTGAACGACTTGCCGCAACCGCAGCCCGAGGCCGCATTGGGATTGTGGATTTTAAATGCGGATTTGACCATCGTGCGCTCGAAATCGACGGTGGCGCCGTTGATGAAGGGCAGGGAGGTCAGATCGGTGACCAGCACCGCGCCGTCTTTTTCAAACGTCACTTCGTCGTCGGCGACCGTGTCGACAAGGGCGATGCCGTATTGAAAGCCCGAGCAGCCGCCACCGTTGATGCATACGCGCAACTTGAGGTTGGCTTTGCCTTCCTGCTGTGCCAGCTGCTTGATGCGCGCCACGGCGCTGTCCGTCAGGTTGACGGTCATGCCGCCCGCGCGTTCAGGCATCAGGCAGGTGGTGGGGGCGGTGCTGGCGGTGGTCGCAGTGGTCATGGCGGCGGGTATCCTTTAACTGTCGTTGTTCACCTGTTTTAGCACAGGGGCGGCGTTTGGCAGGGGCTTTTTGAAGCTTTTTTGCTGTCTATGGTAAATAATACCCCGTTCCACAAAAATATGGTGCGCCAAGGGCAAAAAAGCAGGGGCAAAGCTGTTTCTTTTATGCCCCGGATATGGTTTAAATTCCTTCTAAATCAAAGGTATTTCGAGCGAAAGGCGCGCATCATGAGCAAAGCCGTCAAGAAGACCCGTTCCAAACCGGCAGGCAAGGCCGCATCCGCGCGCGGCGCGCGCGCCGCCAATGCCGATATGCCGCTTGGCAAGGACGGCAAGGCGATCTATGCCAGCCGCGACGAAAGCAGCCGCGGCCGCTTCTATGACGAAGCGCCCAGCAAGACGCGCGGCGATTTCGAGCGTGACCGCGACCGCATTATCCACTGCACCGCATTCCGCCGCCTGAAATTCAAGACGCAAGTATTCGTCTATCACGAAGGCGACCATTACCGCACGCGCCTGTCGCATTCGATCGAGGTCGCGCAGGTCGCGCGCTCGCTCGCGCGTTTGCTCAAGATCGACGAAGACCTTGCCGAAGTCTGCGCGCTGGCGCATGACCTTGGCCATACGCCTTTCGCCCACGTGGGCGAGGACGCGCTCAAGGAATGCATGGAGCCCTTTGGCGGTTTCGACCACAACGACCAGACGCTGCGCGTCGTCACGCGCCTTGAGCAAAAATACCCTGACTTCCCTGGCCTGAACCTGACGTGGGAAAGCCTTGAAGGTCTTGTCAAGCACAACGGCCCCGTGGTCAAGAAAGGCCAAAAGCCCAAGAAGCTTGAAATCACGCTGGGCGAGCTGAACAAGCAATGGGACATGATGCTGCACACCTATGCGTCGCTTGAGGCGCAAGTGGCGGGCATTGCCGACGACATCGCCTATAACAGCCATGACATCGACGACGGTCTGACCTCGGGCATCTTCACACTCGACGATCTTGAACAGCAGGTGCCGTGGGTCGGCCAGATTATTCATGCCAAGCGCAAAGCCTATCCCGGCATCGCGCAACGCGTGCTGGAGCAGGAAACCATCCGCGACGTCATGGGTACCTATGTCCTCGACGTGCTGGGCAATACGCGCAACCATCTGGTCGAGCTGAACCCCAAGGACGCCGACGACATCCGCAACGCCAAGCACCAGATGGTGGTGATGTCAGACGATATGCGCAAGAAGGACCGCGTGCTGCGCGACTTCCTGTGGAGCAACTTCTACCGCTCCACCGCCGTCAGCCGCATGCGCGTGAAAATCTTCGCCTGCGTGCAGGACCTGTTCGCCTGCTTCATGGACAACCGCCGCTGCCTGCCGCCGGAATGGCTGGCGCGCGTGGAAGACGTGCCCAAGGGCTTTAGCGAAAAGAACTGGCATGCCCGCGTGGTCGCCGACTACATCGCCAGCATGACCGACCGCAAGGCCCTTATCGAACACCGCCAGATTTACGACCTGTCACAGGAAATGCGCTAACCGTCATGAATATCTTCGAACACTACAAATCCGTTGTTGATGCCATCCTTGCCGCCATGATCGTTTCGGGCGATTTGCCGACCGATCTTGACCTTAGCCGCGTCAAGGTCGAACCGCCCAAGGACCCAAGCCACGGCGACATGTCGACCAACGCCGCGATGGTGCTGGCCAAACCCGCCGGCAAAAATCCGCGCCAGCTGGGCGAGGCGATTGCCGAAAAGCTGCGCACGGCAGACGGCGTGCGCGAAGTGTCGCTGGCTGGCCCGGGTTTCGTGAACTTTCGCCTGACGCCCGCAGCGTGGCAGAAAGTCGTCAAGGCGATCCTTGAGGAAGGCACGTCATATGGCGATTGCGACCTTGGTCATGGCGAGAAAGTGAACATCGAATACGTTTCAGCCAACCCGACCGGCCCCATGCACGCGGGCCACATGCGCGGTGCCGTGATTGGCGACGTGCTGGCGGGCCTGCTGCAAAAAGCGGGCTATGACGTCACGCGCGAATATTACTTCAACGATGCGGGGGCGCAGATCGACGTACTTGGCCGCACGACCTATCTGCGTTACCGCGAGGCGCTGGGCGAGGACATCGGCGAGATCCCCGAGGGCCTCTATCCTGGCGAGTATCTGAAAGAAGTCGGTGCGGCGCTGGCCAAGCGCGACGGCGACAAGTGGCTGAACCGCCCCGAAGCGGACTGGCTTGCGCCCATGCGTGCATTCGCCTGCGCGCGTATGATCGAAGTGATCAAGCAAGACCTTGAGCTGATCGGCATCAAGCACGACGTTTTCACCAACGAGCGCGAGATCGTTGAAAACGGCACGCTCGATACCGTCTTCAAGACTCTGACCGACATGGACCTGATTTATCAGGGCACGTTGCCGCCGCCCAAGGGCAAGGAAATGGAAGACTGGGAGCCGGCGGAGCTGACGCTGTTCCGCTCATCGCGCTTTGGCGACAGTTCCGACCGCCCGCTGAAAAAGCGCGACGGCACCTGGGCCTATATCATGCCCGATATCGCATACCACTACGACAAGATGAAGCGCGGCTTCAACACCATGATCAACGTGCTGGGCAAGGATCATGGCAATTATCTTGATAAAATGCGTCCCGCTCTTTCCGCGCTCAGCGACGGCAAAGCAACCATCGACGTCATGTTCTGCGGCATGGTCAAGCTGTTCAAGAACGGCGAGCCGGTGAAGCTGTCCAAACGTTCGGGCAATATCATCACCCTGCGCGAGATCGTCGAGGAAGTCGGCCCCGGCGTCGTGCGTTTTTACATGATGACCCGCACGCCCGATACCGAAATGGATTTCGACTTCACCAAGGTGGTGGAGCAATCCAAGGACAACCCCGTGTTCTACGTGCAGTACGCGCACGCGCGCTGCCATTCCGTCCTGCGCAACGCGCGGGAGATGTTCGGTGCTGATGCCGTCAGCGACGCGACGTTGCAAAACGTCGACCTGTCGTTGCTGGCCAGCGACGACGAGGTGCAGATCATCCGCCAGCTTGCCAGCTGGCCGCGTGCGGTCGAACTGGCGGCAGAGGCGCGCGAGGCGCACCGCGTTACCGGCTATCTGCACGATACGGCCTCGGCCTTTCACAGTTTCTGGAACAAGGGGCGCGACGATGCGACCCTGCGCTTTTTGCATGAAGACAATAAACCCTTGAGCATGGCGCGCCTTGCGCTTGTCAAGGCGGTGGCGACCACTATCGCCTCCGGTCTTGCCGTCATGGGGGTTGAACCGCTGGAGGAGTTGCACGCATGAGCAGGAAATTTGAAGGCAACGCGAACGGTCCCGACAAGGACGAGGAAACCCTTGGTTCCTTCTACATGGGGCGCATGCAACCGCCGCCTGAAAACGAACGCGTCTTGCCGCGCGGGCTTTTGGCGACCATTGTCATCGTCGCTTTCGCAGGCATCCTCTGGTACGCCTATCCCGAAAGCAGCGACAACTATGATGCTGCCGATGTACCGGTGATCAAGGCCGACACCGCCGCCTATAAATTCACCCCCGACGATCCGGGCGGCATGGAAGTACGCCATCAGGATTCAACCGTCTTCAACCCGCTGGTCAAAAAGCCCACTGACAGTGTGGAGCGCCTGTTGCCCAAGCCGGAAGAACCGCTAAACAAGCAAGACGCCATTCAGGCAGGCGATACCGCGCCCGCGCTGAAAAAAGCGGAGAAGGCGGGACTGAACCTTGAGCCCGCGCCCGAGGACGGCGGCGCCGGTGCTGAAAAAGTCGTCGATACCACAGCACCCAAGTCACCGACGTTGACCGAGCTTGCCACGGCCAAAACGCAGGATACGCCACCGGCCAAGACTGACGAGAAAACAGCCGAAAAGCCGGCAGAAACCAAACCTGCTGAAAAAGAAGAAGCCAAGGCCACACCGAAAGCCGAGGACAAGAAAGAAACCGCCACGACGACCGCCAGCGGCTTTTACATGCAGCTTGGCGCATTCCGCGACACCGCCAAGGTCGATGCGGAATGGAGCAAACTGCAAAAGAAATTCCCTTCTTCGCTGGAGGGGCTGTCAAAGCGGATAGAGAAAGCCGACCTTGGCGCCAAGGGAACATGGTATCGCCTGCATGCGGGGCCTGTCGCTGAAAGCAAGGCACGCGCCATTTGCGCCAGCCTGAAAGCCGACGGTGCGGGTTGCATCGTGCGCAAGCTGTAAGGAAAGAATATCATGCGCGCATGGTCAGAACTCAAGGCGATCATCGTCGATCCGCTCGGCCCCGTGCTGACGCAGGAGGAGCGCGATCTTTATGCGCGTGAAAAACCTGCCGGTTTCATCCTGTTCCAGCGCAGCTGCGTCGACCGCGCACAGATCGCTGCCCTTGTGGCCGACCTGCGCCAGACAGTCGGGCGCGACGACGTGCCGGTGTTGATCGATCAGGAAGGCGGCAGCGTGGCGCGCCTGCGCGCGCCGAATTTCCGCGAATATCCACCGGCGCAAGCCTTCGCTGACCTTTACGTACAGGATAAAGATGCCGCCCTGCGTGCGGCGGAACTGAACAGCCTGCTGATGGCGCGCGATCTTGCCGCTATGGGTATCACCGTCAACTGCGCGCCGGTTGTGGATGTGCCTTCGCCCGACTGCCACCAGTTTTTGTCGGGCAGCCGCACTTATGGCCGCGATGCCGATAGCGTATCGGCGCTGGGCGGGGCGGTGTGCTGCGGCCTGCTGGCGGGCGGTGTGACGCCGATTTTAAAGCATATTCCCGGTCATGGCCGCGCCGTGGTCGACAGCCATCTGGGGCTTCCGGTGGTCGATACCCCCAGAAAAGAGCTTGAAAACACGGATTTTGTGCCATTTCAACGCCTTGGCATGTCGGATATGAAGTCTGCACTTTGGGCGATGGGTGCGCATGTCGTATATTCTGACATCGACCCTGATTCTGCGGCCACCGTGTCGCCCGTTGTTACCGACGCCATCGTGCGCGGGCACATGGGCTTTGACGGCGTATTGATCGCCGATGACGTGTCGATGAAGGCACTGGCCGGCACGCTGGCCGCCAAGGTGCGCCAGACGCTGGAGGCGGGCATGGATCTGACCATGCTGTGCAACTCCACGC
>JAEXMB010000012.1 GCA_023444705.1 Pseudomonadota bacterium
CCCCGCGCATCGATCCGCGCACCCTGCCCACCCCCGAAGCACAGATCAATGCTCCGGTGGCTCCGGTGGCTCCGGCACCGTCCGCACCCGATGTAACAGCGGCGTTTGGCACCGCCAGCACGCCTGCTGCGCCGTCTTCGCCCGCACCGCAACGCGACGAAGCACCGGCGACCCCTGTGGCCGCCCCCGTCACCGCGCGTGATGAAGACATCCCCCCCGCAACCGAACCGGTCACCCCGCCGTCTGCAGACGACGAAAACGACACGCCGGCAACGCCTGCGACGGATACGGCCGCACCGGCCCCCGCCGCACCGCAGCCCGCACCGTCAAACGACGACCAGCAGACCGCAAGCGCCCCCCTGCCCAAACGCGGCAACGGTCCGGCGCCGCGCGCGTAAACGACGACCTCCTTCTCATAAAACCCCGCCCGTCCCTGCGACCGGCGGGGTTTTTTGTGACCGCGCCCGCGTGCAGACTTGCACCGTGCAGGGCAATCTTTATGATCGTCGTCATGAAAATGACCTCCTTTCTCGCAGCTGGCACGCTCGTTTTCAGCCTGACAGCCGCACCGTTGACCGCCCGCGCCGACGATGCCGCCACCCTTGCCGCGCTGCAGGCGCAGCTCAAGGCGCTGAGCGAGCAAGTACAGGCCCTCAATGCCAAGGTCGAGGCGCAAAACGCCACCATCGAACACCAGCAACAGCAAATCGCCACGCAAAAAGCCGCGCCTGTCATCGCCGCCCCCGCCGCAACAGCCGCACAGGCATGGGATGCGCAGGCCGTGGCCAGCGCCCCGCCTGTGGTCAGCGGCGGTAAAACGCCTGTCAGGCTGACGATGGGCCAGCGCCTCAAGATCGAATCCGCCGACGGGCTTTATTCTTTCGAACCCTATGGCCGCGCCAACTTCGACGTCACCATGTTCAACGATGACCAGCTTGACCGCGCCAATAACGCCGCTGTGCGCCGCGCGCGCCTTGGCTTTCGCGGCAAGCTTGGCGAGGACTTCGCCTATCGCATGGAAATGGACTTCGGCAACGAAGACACCAACATCCGCGATGCCTTCCTGACCTATAGCGGCCTTGAATTCGCCGACCTGCATCTTGGCAACATGAAGCCCGCCTTTGGTTTCGAGCAGCTGACCAGCTCAAACGACCTGCTGATGGTCGAGCGCGCTGCGGTGTCAAACGCCTTCACCCGCGGCCATATCCTGGGCGGCACGGTCACCAGCGGCGGCAAGAACTGGTCCTTGCGCACCGGCATCTATAACGAAGACGCCCGCGTCAATAACGGTACCGACGATGAAGCCGTATCGTTTGACGCGCGCCTGACCACCGACCTGCTGCGGGACAGCGACAACGTGTTGCACGTGGGTGCCGGCGGCAGCTGGCGCAAGCCCAATTCCGCCACCAACAGCATGACCTTTGCCGCAGCCCCTGCGGGCACGGGGCCCTTGAGCATCGTCAGCACCGGCGCCATCGCCGATGTCGATAACGCGCTGCTTTATGGTGCAGAGCTTGGTGCGGTCTTCGGCCCGTGGTCGCTGCAAAGCGAATATATGATCGCCGACGTTACCCGCAGCGGCGCGCCCTCCGCGCGCTTTGACGGCTGGTATGCACAGACCGGCTGGTTGCTGACGGGCGAGCGCCGCCCCTATGACGGCAGCACCGGTGTCTTTGGACGCGTCAAGCCCAAGAACCCGCTGAGCCTCAAAAACGGCGACTGGGGCGCGTTTGAAGTTCTGGCGCGCTATGACACACTGTCGCTCAACGATGCAGGTGCTGGCATTCTTGGCGGTGCGGTCGACCAGTACGGCCTTGGCCTGAACTGGTACATGCTCGACAACGTGCGCATGATGCTCAACTACACGCACGTGGACAGTGATGCCAATGCCGTGGTGCCGGACGACTCCCCCGATGTCTACCACCTGCGCGCGCAATGGGATTTTTAAGCGCACCCGCCCTTTCACCACGCCCCGATGGCTGGATTGAAAGCCAAGCGCTTTTGCCGTTCGCCGTCATGGCGCCGCGCCTGCAAGCCACGCTGGAAGGCAACGCACTTTCGCTGTCGCTGTGGGGCGGCGGTGATCTGGCACGCCTGATCGTAGCGCATCACTGGCAGGCACCCTTTGCTTACGGGCCAAATATCCTGACCTGCCGTGGCGGCGGCCTGTGGGTTGCGCAATCGCGCCCCGTTATTTTACTGCGGGGCGCGCAGGCGCGGCGTGTCACGCCTGCACGCACGGCGGCACGCTGGGCCACATCCATGCCCGCCACAGCCAGTGTTGAAAAACACGCAGAAGGCGACACCAGCTACCACCTGCCGTGGGGGGTTGTGCGGTTGCAACAGCGCGGCAACGATCTTGCGCTGGCCGCTGGCCATGATGCGCAGGAATGCGCACAGGCCCTTGATCTGACCAGCGACGGTATTATCAGCGAAGCCCAGGCTTACGCGGGTCAATGTGACAAAATGCCCGCAGCCACGCCCTTGCTCCGCAGCATGGTGCTGGCGGGCATCCATACCGCGCTAGCCAGCCGCCGTCGCCTTGCCGACGGACGCTTTGGCGGGCTGGCCGCAGGCATGAACTATACCGCGCCTTCGCGCACCTATTACCGCGATGGTTATTGGACGTTGCAGGCATTGCTGCATGCCGACCCCGCCAGCGTCGCGGCACAGATCGACCTGCTGGCACAGGGCATTCGCGCCGACGGCGAGGCACCAAGCGCCGTCATTACCGCAGACAAGACACAGCTGCGCGTGTGGGAAGATTTCCGCCAGTCACACCCGCAGGAAACGCTGGCACATGCGCGTGCGGGCGAATGGTGGAGCGATCATACCGACAGCCCGCTCTTTTTCATCCTTGCGCTCGATGACTATTGCCGCACCTGCGGGGACGATGCCCTGTTGACACATTATCTGCCGCAGGTCCGCGCCATTCATAACCGCTATAAAAACATGGCCGAAAGTGGTGGCGGCCTGCCGCGCAAACCGCGTCATGACCGCGACTGGGCCGATAATGTGTTTCGCAGCGGCCATGTCAGCTATATCAGCGGCCTGTGGCTGGGCGCGCTTGCCGCCATCGCCCGCCGTGCGGCCACCAGCGATAGCGCCCTTGCCGCAGACGCCGCAGCCCTGCACACGCAAGGGCGCACCGCCGCAGCACGCCTGCTGATGACAGCACAGGGCTGGCCCTGCAATTACCGCGACGATACAGATGGTTTCAGCGAGGACCATTTATCCCTTGATTGCCTCACGCTGCTTGATGGCGGCGCTTTTGACGCGCCACAAAACCGCGCCATCCTCGGCCATGTGCAAAGCCTGCTTGAGACACGCAACAATGCGCAACAAGCGCATGGCGACTGGGGCGTCATGTGCGCCTGGCCGCCCTATCGCCGCCGCAGCGACCTGCGCGGCAAGACGACCTTTGCCTACCGCTATCATAACGGGGCGGACTGGCCGTGGCTGGATGGGCTCTACGCGCGCACGCGCCTGCGCGCGGGGCTTGACGGCTGGCAATATCCGCTGTTGCACTGGTGGGACTACGGCCTGTCGCAGGGCTGGACATCGCCGGTCGAATACTACAGCCCGCCTTACGGGCGCGGGTCGCTGTTGCAGGGCTGGAGCAGTATGGCCGCCGCCGCCGCGCTGGAACATCGCGCAACGGTGCTGGCGGGCGTTACAGCATAGTTATTCGTCGGCAAAAGTTACGGTCACGCCGCGCTTTTTGAAATAAGCCTGCATCATTTTGCGGCCCTGACGGTTATTTTGCGCTAGACGCGATGGCGTGACGACGGCCTCTTTCTGCCCTTCGGCCTTCAGTGCGTCTTTCAGCGCCGCGATATGCGTGTCGATGTCGCGGTTGTCGTCGGCGAGCGAGCTATAGACGTTTTCAATCGCCTGCGAAACGGTGAGCGCGGACATGGGCAGTTCTCCTTAAATTTTACCACTTGAACAGGACAAGGCTTGCGGCCAGCACGCCCATGCCCAGCACGAGGCCATAGACGGTTTCATGACCGCGCGCGTATTTTTTCGCCGCAGGGAGCAATTCGTCAAGGGCCAAAAACACCATGACGCCGGCAATCAGGCCAAAAACAGCGCCAAACACCGCATCCGACAAATAAGGCGCCAGCACCACATAGCCGATGGCGGCACCAATCGGCTCTGCCAGCCCCGACAGCAGGCAGGCCAGCAACGCATACATGCGGCTGTTGGTGGCGACATAGATGGGCACGGCGATGGAAATACCCTCGGGGATATTGTGGATGGCGATGGCGGATGCCAGCGCAAGACCCACCTGCGGGTTGTCGAGCGTGGCGAAAAATGTCGCCAGCCCTTCGGGAAAGTTATGCGCGGTGATGGCCAGTGCCGCCATCAGGCCGATGCGCTTGACCTCGTTATGCTCGACCTCGGCGAAATCGCTGCCTTTGGCTTCAAGGCTCTGGTGGGGGTTTGACACCAGATAGTCGATCATCGCGATCAGGATCACCCCTGTCATGAACGACAGCGTCGCGGCGGTGAAGGCCATGCGGTCGTCATAAGCGTGGGAGAATGATAGGATCGACTTGTTGAGGATTTCCGACAGCGACACATAGACCATCGCGCCACCTGCAAAGGCAAGGCCAAAGGCCAGCAGGCGCGGACTTGGCGCCTTGGCGAACAGCACCAGCACACTGCCCAGCACCGTCGCAAGGCCGGCGGCGGCCGTCACCGAAAAGGCGGTAATCAGTTGTGCGGTGGTGACCTCGATCATTGCAACCCGTTCCGATGCTGGCGTGGTGGTGAATGCGCGCGCCAGGGCCGAGAAAGCCCGTGCCGCTTTAGAAATTTACGCTATAATTGCGCCACTGCACAGATGAATAGATTTAACAGAAAAGACGCCATGCCCGCCTTCCTCCTCATCGACTTCGACAATACCATGATGGCGACGGAGCAATACGCCCTGCCGAGCCTGATCGCGCGCTTTAATCACCTTTATAGTGCCGAGATCGCCGCGCCGCTGACCCTTGAAACCTTCAAGCAGCATTTCCACGGGCAGGCGCGCGGGGTGCTGTGCGCCAGTCTTTCGTCTTATTTCAGCATCGAGGTTGATTGTGCGGCACTCTATGCCGACCGCGAATGGATCATGATGCAGCATCTGCAAGACGTCGCGGGCGGTATCGCAATGGCGCCGCACCTTGTCGAAACGCTCGACGGCCTGCGTACGGCGCACGGCATCACTGCCGCGCTTGTGTCCAACAATCCGGTGCAGCGCGCCCTCTGCGCCATGCGCTACGCCGCCAACGGGCAGGGCGATGCGCTCGCTGCCTTGCTCGGCACGCGCCTGTTTGAGGCCGGCGACAGGCAAAAACCCCTGCCCGATGCCTATCTGCGTGCAATGGCACAACTGTGCGCGGCTCCGCAAGATTGCGCCGTCATCGAGGACAGCGTCACCGGCACGCGCGCGGGCGTGGCGGCAGGCATCGTTACGTTTGGCTTTACAGGCTTTGCCGAAGACAAAGACAGTGCACGCACGAACCTGATCGAGGCCGGATGCCGCGCCGTGTTTGACGACTGGAAAGATTTGCCGCCCCTGCTGACTGCATAAGGTTCTATGCGCTAAAGCGCAAAGTCGTCGCGTTATCCAATATCCCAAGCACGCCCGCCTTCTGGTATTGGCCGTAATAGGCATGCGTCATCTCCGTATCGCGAGTTGCGCGCAGGATGTCGATATTGTCTGGCGCAGAAAGGCAACCGACCCTGCGCATGATCTCTACCTCTTGCCGCTCGGGGTCGCCGTCACACCACATCAGCGCACTATCGGCAACAAAAGCACCCGAACAAATAAAGTTCCATCCGACAGCTTAAATAGCGCGCCAGCGGAACGCTGCTCGCTACAGGCGCGTTGTCCCATATGGCGTTCACTGGCTTTTCTTTTACGGAGCGTGCCATGCAACCGCGCAATAAACGCGATTATCCTGTCGAACACGCGCGCCGCATTCTCGAGCCCGGGCCGATCGTGCTGGTATCCAGCGCGCACAATGGCGCGCGCAATATCATGACGATGGGCTGGCATACGGTGATGGAATTTTCACCCTCGCTGGTCGGGTGCATCATCGCCGAAAGCAACCACAGCTTTGATCTCATCCGCAAAAGCAAGGAATGCGTCATCAACGTACCCGACGCATCGCTGGTCGATACCGTTGTCGCCATCGGCAATTGCAGCGGGGGCGAAACAAACAAATTCACGCAGTTCAGTCTGACGGCCCAAAAGGCCAAAACGGTGAAAGCACCACTGATCGGTGCATGCTTTGCCCATTTCGAATGCACGTTGCACGACGCGCGGCTGGTCAAGGACTACAATTTTTTCATTTTCGAGGTCACGCGCGCCCTTGTGGCGACCGCGCCAAAACAGCCGCAAACCCTGCATTACTGCGGACAGGGCATTTTCACGACTGACGGCAAGCGCCTCAACAAGGCACGCAACTTTACCAAGTGGAAGGATAGCGCCACGTTCTAGGCCGCTTGGGATTTTCTATCAGTCACGCGGCGCCACACACCAAGCCACGCCGCCCACAAATCCTCGCACATCGCACGCACGCCGATATAGACGAACAGCGCATAAAGCAGCATGACAAGGTTCATCACCGCATAGATCACAGGCGACCATTCCTCCAGCAAAATATGCGTTACGGCCATATAGATGCAGTAGCTGATCATCGCCAGCTCCATCAGGTAATACATGGCGGGCGCGCCGGTGCGGTCCTTGACCTTGGGGGTGCGCGCAAAGGGGACCTTCTGGCCGGTGAGGATCTGCTGGAGTTGCTTGAGAACGCCCGCCGTGATGATGGGCAGCAACATCAGGTTCAGCGCAATAACGCGAAACACATCGCTATAGCGGTAGCCGCAGACCTTGAGGTCGCGCGCATAGAGCAACAACAGAGGAATATTGGCATAGATCAGCAACGGCGTGCTGAGGCGCGGGCTGAAACTATAGAACGCGAATAGATACATGACCGCGATGCTCAGCGTCGTCATGGCCAGATAGTTGAAACGCATGAACAGCTCTTTGAGCAGGCGCAGGTTCTTGGGCGCCTGCCACGCATAGCGGATGAGCTTGGGCAGAATGATCAGGCCGCCGTTGGCCCAGCGGCGGCGCTGGATCAGCAGCGAGCCGAAGTCGGCGGGCGTGGCGCTGAACGTCATGCGCGAGGGATAGTTGTAAAGCTTCCAGCCCTTTTGCACGAGGTCGATGGTGGATTCGGTATCCTCGATCACCGTGCGGTCCTGAATAAAGATCGTCACCGTCTTACCGCTGACGTTGACGACTTCCTTGATTGCGTTGAGCGCGGTCATGCGCAACATCGCATTGGCCCCGACCCAGAAGCTGGCATACCAGTGCGTATACCCCTGGTGCGTGTGGTATTGCACGTCGATCACGGCACCTGCTACGCGCTCGATCGGCACGCGGCTGCCGGGGATGGACGAACACGGCGCCTGCGCCACCGCCACCTTGGCGTTTTCAGGCTGTTGCAGGAAGTAGACAAGGCGCGATACGTAATCGCACGTCATCAGGCTGTCGGCGTCGATGGTGTTGATGTAATCGGTGGCGGGAACTGAAAACGTCGCATCTTCGGGCGCGCACTGGAACAGTGCCAGACCTTGCGGCGTGTCGACTTCCTTCCACGAATAGCCGATCAACTGCATATAGCTGTTGAGGTTCATCGCCTTGTTGGCGTCGTGGGAGAGGTTGACGTACTTCTTGCGCTCGAAGCTGTCGAATTCGACGTTAAACAACCCGGCCAGCACCGCATAATGATGGGCCAGTTGCGCGGGCGTGGCATCTGTGGCGTCGCGGCAGGCCTGCGCGCGCATGCGGTGGCGTTGCGCCGGCGCCAGCAAAATAGTCTCGACAAAGAAGCGCAGGTCAAACGCCAGCTGTTCAAGGGGGGCCTCGCCCATGATCTTGCGCGCCTCGCCATCAAACCACGCGGCGACACTTTCATAGAGTGCGGCGATGCGCTCGCTTTCCTGTGCGGCGTCGATTTCACCAGCGCCAAGGCGTTGTTCAAAGCCTGCCTGCGCGCTGCGGTAAATATCCGCCTGGGCAGTAAACTGCGCCTGTAGCTCGGCAGGCAGTGCGCGCGTCTGCGCCAGTTGCTCGCGGTCTTGCGCATTATTGGGATTGGGCGGGTTGTCGATCAGCAGCACCACGCGCTTGGCCGGATATTCCGACACGGCGGCCGACAACATCGTCTGCCAGATCACCACGCGCTCTTCCTTGTAGGACGGGATCAGCACGGTCAGCGCCGGTGCGGGTTGGTCGAAAATGGTTTCGACCTCGGCCCTGTCGGGAATGCGCTCGCGCATCTGGCGCATATAGTTGCCGATCAGACAGACGTTATACAGCAGCGCCGCATAAAGGACGAGAAACAGCGCGACCAGAAAGATCAGCCCGCCGTAAAAGGGCCCGAGGTTTGGAAAAAAGAAACTGTCGTAAACCTTGTGGATCGAACGGTCGAACAGCAAGCCATAAAGGGTCAGCGTGATGACAAGACACAAAATGGCCAGCGCGGCTTCACGCTTGGCAGACCTGACGGCCATAGGAGGAGTAACGAGCATGGGAGCGATGGTTCACACAAAGTAAGAAGGGGGATGTACGCAGGACGTTCAATGCTCCCCCCGGGCATCTGCACATCTGCGCGCGCTCGAATATTTGCGCTAACTCGGTGCCGGATGCAACGGTTTTTACGCGCCAATGGCCGTGGCGGCGCAGCGTTGGCAGAGCATGTCAGCAATGTCGGGAAGAAGTGGTTGGGGTACTAGGATTCGAACCTAGGAATGTCGGTACCAAAAACCGATGCCTTACCGCTTGGCGATACCCCAACAGGTCAAGTTCCGGCACATTAGATAAAAAATTCCGATTCCGCAAGGCTCTCGCCATCACTTTGCCAATTGATTGATTTTATTATGAATATTTACAGCCCAAAGCCATCTTGCCACCGAAAAGCCTTTTGTTAACGCATGGTTAACACTTTAACGCTATTGAAGGCAGGCAGAATCTGATACTGTTCGCAGATTGCATAACATCCCCTTGACCGGAATTGACAGGCCCGCCCGATGGCGCAAACCTTTGGCACATTCAAATCCATTGCCGACCAGCGCGACCGCGAAGCGATTGCGCGCGCCAAGGCTGCCGCCGCCAATGCCGACGACGGCAGCACGCCGATCGCCGATGCGGCCAAGCTGCCCGTGGCCAGCCATCAGGAGCGCGTCAACGCCGAAATGTTCAAGGCGATGGAAATTCTGGGCCGCAAGATCGACCGTGCCTTTGACGAGCGCGAACACCTCACCCGCCGTCTGGCGCTGATCGAATCCGCCGCCAGTGTCGATGAAAAAACCGGCAAGCTTTACCTGCCAGTCGTGGCCGAAGGCATGGGCGCCCCCGCACTGCCCGCCCCGCCCGCCACTGTCACCGTGCCGCGCTGGATGGTCGTCACCACATTGCTGTCGACCGCCATTGCCATCGCAGCCCTTGCGCTTGTGGCCCTGCGCCCCGTGCCGCAGACACTGACAGCCGAGCAGATCGCCATTCTCGACGCGCTGGCGCAAACCCGCATGGGTGCGCTGACTGCACCACTGTCGGGCACGGCAAGCGATGACAGCTGGCAGCCCGTCGACCAGGCACAACCGCAACTGGCCACAGAAAGCGCGGCGCAAGACGCACTGGATGCAAGCGCACCGCCGCAGGACGAACTGCACTATGATGCAGTACCTGAACAACAGGCCGAAACCCCTGCGCTGCAATCAAGCCCCGTTGAAGGCATTCTGACCGACACACCCGCTGACAGCGCCATGACGCCGATCCCGCAAGACAATGCCGCCCTGCGCGAAGCGCCTGCCGAACAGCAAGACACTCTGCCCGTTGAACAAAGCATTGCCGCACCCGCCAGCGAAGCCCCCGCACAGGCCGCGGAAGACGCACCCGTCGCGCTGACACCCGCACCTGCGCCTGTGCAGACACCGGCCGAAACCAAACCCGATATCAAAGCAGAGAGCAAAGCCCCCGCACAGGCCGCGCCAGCAACACCGGTTGAAAAACCCGCCCCCGTCAAGGCAACGGACGAAAAAAGCCAATCCGCACCGCCGCTGACAGCCGGTCTTGATATTGGCCGCGATACCACCCTGCCCGCCGAGCTGATCAGCGTGGAAACCCGCGCGATGGAAGGCGTTGCCGCCGCCCAGCATGACCTTGCCACCATCTATGCCGCCGGCAAGCAAACCAAACAGGATTACAAGCGCGCGGCCTATTGGTTCGCGCAAGCGGCCGAGGGCGGCATCGCCAACGCGCATTACAACCTTGGCGTCATGTTCCAGCAGGGGCTTGGCCTGCGTAAAGACGCTGCCAAGGCGCTCGACTGGTACAAAAAAGCCGCCGACCTCGGCCATCCCGAGGCGATGTATAATCTGGGCATCGCCTATATCGAAGGCGTGGGCGCGACCCGCAACGTCGACCGCGGCATCGAATACTTCCAGAAAGCGTCGAAGGCAGGCGTGGCGCAGGCCGGCTATAACCTCGGCGTTCTCTACGAAAGCGGCTTTGCCGGCCCCATCGACCTTGCCAGCGCGCGCACATGGTATGAAAGCGCCAGCAAGCAAGGCCATACCGAAGCGCGCGAAGCACTGGCGCGCCTTGACAAGCAACTGGGCCAAAGCACCGCGCCCGCCAGCCTGACCGCCGCCGACATGGTCGAACCCGCAGCAGGCGACAGCACCGCCAGCGACGACAGCGCCCCCATCGAAGCAGCCCCCAAGGCCACGGCTCAAAAAAAAAGCGCCGTTTACAAAAATGACCTCGTCGGCAAGATCCAGCGCGCGCTGATCGGCCGCAGCCTGCTGCCCGCCAGCGCCGCCAACGGCGTTCTTGATGCACGCACCGAAGACGCCATCCGCGCCTTCCAGCGTGACAACAACCTGCCCGTCGACGGCATTCCCTCGCTGACCCTGCTGGGCCAGATCAACAGCACGACGCGCTGATTTTCTTTTTTATCTTGTCTTACGGCAGAATACTGGCGGCAGATACCCACCAGTCGGGATGGCTGGCGCGCAGCTTGTTGACCGCCGCCTGCACGGCGGCCGGGCTGTCATAAACGCCAAAGCAGGTCGCGCCACTGCCCGACAGGCGCGCGAAATGGCAGCTCGGCGTCGCCTCGATCGCGCGCAAGACCTCGGCGATCTGCGGCGTGACGGCCAGTGCCGCATCGGTCAGATCATTGCGGTAACGGCTGAGATCGGCGATCCACTCATCCATCGACTTGCGCCGCCCGCTGTATTGCAGCGGCGCGCTGAAACGCGTGCCAAAACGGCGAAAAACCTCGGGCGTGGGCGTGGGCACGATGGGATTGACCATCACCATATGCAGTTGCGGCAGATGCGGCATCCATGTCATCTTCTCGCCGATGCCTTCGGCCCAGACGGGCTTGTGCGCAATGCAGGCGGGCACATCGGCGCCAAGCTGGCGCGCGAGTTTTTGCAGGCGCTCGCTTTCTTCGGGCAGGCGCCACAGGCGCACCAGCCCGCGCAGCGCCGTCGCCGCGTCCGACGATCCGCCCGCCACACCCGATGCCACCGGCAGGTTCTTGCGCAAAGATACGCGCGCCTTGGCGGGTACGCCGTATTCGTCGGCCAGCAGGCGCGCGGCCTTGTAGATCAGGTTGTCGTGCGGCGCGACGTTGAGGTCGGCTGCGAAAGGCCCATCGATATCAAGAAACAGCCCGTCATAGGGCGCAAAGGTCAGCTCGTCGCCGACATCGACAAAAACCATCAGACTTTGCAACAGGTGAAAACCGTCATCCCGCTTGCCCGTGATGTGCAAAAACAGGTTGATCTTGGCGGGCGCCAGAAGGGTAAAGGTCTGCAGCGATGTCGCAGAAACTGTCATGCCCACAGCATGGCATAGCGCCATGACAGGTCAAGGGGCATCAGGCAGATAAAAACGCGCCTAGATCTTGGCGTCGCGTTGCATGACGATCTGCGCCTTGGGCGCCTGCGTCAGGCCGTCGCGCAGCTTGGCATCGACACCGTTGCGGAAGGCATGATCCTGCGTCAGGTCGCGTGCGCGCTGCCACTGGAACTGCGCCTCGGTCACGCGGCCGGAAAACCAGTAGGCATCGCCGAGGTGGTCAAGGATCGTCGCATCTCCCGGCACGGCGGCCACGGCTTTTTCCAGCCACTGGATCGCCGCCTTGGTGTCGCCGCGGCGGTGCAGCGCCCAGCCGTAACTGTCAAGGATATAGCCGTCGTCAGGCCTGAGCGCCATCGCGCGGCGGATGTAGTCAAACGCCTGATCCTGCTTTTCGCCGCGCTCCATCCAGCTATAGCCGATGAAGTTGAGCAAGGTCGCGTTTTCAGGCTGCAGCTTGAGCGCGGCCAGCAGGTCTTGCTCCGCAGCGCTCCACTCGCCCATGCGGCTTGAGGTCATCCCGCGCGAGAACAGGATGGGCGCCTTGATCTCGGCCTTGTCGGGTGCGGCGGCGATCGCCGCGTCATAGGCCTTGCGCGCATTGGGCAGGTCATTCTGGCGGCGATAGATATCGCCAAGCGCCACCAGCGAGGGCAACTGGGTGCGCTTTTCCTGCGCCAGCACGCCCAGCACGTTCGCCGCACTGGCAAGATCGCCGCTGACCTCGTAAACCTCGGCCACGCGCAGGCGCGACAGCCAGTACAGCGGCGACGCATCGCCGATGGTATTGTAGTGGCCAAGTGCGGTGTCGTATTGCCCCGCAAGGGCCGCAATATCGCCAAGCATCAGGCTGGCGAAAGGCATATCGGGCGACAGCATCTGGGTCAGGTTGGCGTAGATCTGCGCGCTGTCATGCGCGCGGCGGTCATAGAGCATCGAAGCAACGTCGAACAGCGCCAGCGCGGCGCCATCGGTCGCATCGGGCTTGCGGCTGATCTGCGCGGCGTGCGGCGCCGCACCCAGCGTGGGGGCCGCGTCAAACAACCTGTCGATACCTTCATAGATCTTGGCGCTGACCTGCGGCGCGTTGTGGTGGTCGAAATAGGAGGCGATCACCAGCGCGCTGTGCAGCGAGAGCCCTTCGCGCATCGAGGTCATGTAGCTGTCAACAGCGGCTTTGTCGTTGCCAGCCAGATCAGCAATCATGCCGCGGTGAAAAGCAAAGGTCGCCTCTGCCCCGACTTTGTCGGCGGCATCGATCCTGACCATCGCATCGTCATATTTACCCTGTGCCGCCAGCGCCCATGCGCTCAGCAACGGCTTGGTGAAATCGCCAAAGCCGTCATCGGGCAGGCGGTCAAGCTGCGCAAGGGCCGTGGCCGCGTCGCCCTGCTTGAGCGCAACACCGGCAAGAAAAATGCGCGCCACATCGGCGGCGGGATCCTGCGTGTCGATATTGCGCGCCAGGCGTTCGGCCTGCGTGAATTTGCCAGCCCCCAGCGAGAGCAGGAAGGCACGCTGCAGCATGGCGGTATTGGCGTTATCACGCAGGGCGACTTCGCCGATATAGGTATGCGCGGCCGTCCAGTCCTGATGGCGTTGCGCAAAACGTCCGGCAAGGTAGTTGCCCGACAACGTATGGCTGATGGGCAACGGCTGGTCGAGGAAAGCAAACGAAGGGTCCTGCGCCAGTTGCGCCAGCGGCAGCTGTTCGCCCGCCGTGCGGGGCTCTTGCGCGCGCGCAACACCCGCAAGGCACAGCAGCGCGATCAGGGTGAACAGCATCAGGGCAAAGGTGAAATGAAGGGTCGTCTGGTTCTGACGGGCATCATGGGCAACGGCAACGGCGCGTGCGCGATGTTTGCGAGAGTGAAAGGTTTGCGTCACGTGGTGCAGTCTCCCTTCCGGAAATCCGTCAGTGGTGGCGAAAATCCTGTGCCACCTATTGATTCAAGCGTGCCACAGAAGTGTTAATTTCCCGTGCAAACGCATCAAAAACCGTTTGGTTACCCATTCATTTGGGCTTTATTTGCACGTTAACCAGTGGTGCGCACCGTCACCGCTGTGTGCAGCGCAGCAAATTGGAACATTATTATAATTTAATGTCATTTAAGTGCGTCAATTCGGCGGAAAGATACAAACAAGGCGCTGTCCGTATATTTTTATGTCACAGCGATTGCCCCGCCTTCGCCAGCCGATATACTGATTCCCGATCACCTCACACCGCCGCGCCACGGGAGTAACAGCCATGTTCGACAAGCTGATGAAGGCATTTAACAGCGCCGCCGAAGCCGTGCGCGGCCCCGCCGAGCTGAGCGCGCTGTACGCCTGCTGGCCGTGGCTTAATGCCAATACCCCCAATGGCAAGGGCAAACCCGTGCTGGTCCTGCCCGGGTTTACCGGCAGTGACACCATGACAGCCCCCCTGCGTGCGCGCCTGGGTGACAAGGGCTATGACGTCCACGCATGGGAAGGCGGCGTCAATACCGGCTTCAACCCCGCGACGGCCGAACATCTGGTCAAGCGCCTGCGCGACATTTACGAGCAAAGCGGCGGGCAGAAAGTCGCCCTCGTCGGCCACAGCCTTGGCGGCATCTTCGCGCGCGAAC